>NZ_MAUH01000013.1:0-100189 GCF_001693475.1 Chryseobacterium sp. CBo1 | reverse complement strand
CAAATAAAATCGGATTCAATCCGAAAAAGAAGACAGTTGTATTTTCAACAGAAATTAATAAATTTATAACCCTAAATACTCCTTAAGGATTTATTCCAAAATGTCCAAGTTAGTTTGAAGACGTACACTGGTTTACAGATCATATACGAGTAGTGGTGAAATTTCCTGATGGCAAAAGGTATTTAGCAGGTTGTAATAAAATGCCCGACGGTAACCTACAAGTACAATTTTTTCATTCCAATTCATTCTACAAAGTAAATCCTACAACCATGAAAGTAACCAAAACGCAAGGCGGTGGTTATTTAGTAGGTACAAAAATGCAAATGTTTCCCGCATTATGGGTACAAGCAAAAAACAGTTAACCATAAAATTTATCATTATGAAAACTTTATTAATTCTTATCGCTTTTTTTAATTTATCAATGGTTTGCAAAGCGCAATGCCAAGAAAAAATTGAAGGTGTACAATTACAAAAAGGAATGTTAATGTATACCAATCCAAACATAATGTTAGGAGATTCCCGAACATTTGTCGCAGAAATAATATCTGTTAATGGTTTTGAATTTACTTGTCGTTTTCTTCACTCTAATTCTGTTTATTATTTTAAAAATTTAAAATTAGCAGGTGGATTCAGTGATACGCTAATGCAAGCTACTGTAGTTAAAAGTAAAGGAGGTCCCAGTTTGCGTATCCATCATCAGGATGACGAGATTTTCCACGTGATTTCCGGAGCATTTTTGTTTCAGATTAACGAAAAAATTTTTAGGAGCAAAAAAGGCGATAATGTATTTGTACCAAAAAGTACTGCACATACCTATGCCAAATCTTATGATAAAAATCTTGGTGAACTTTTGATCATCCATCAACCAATTTCACCGAGTTTGGAAAAATTTTATCAGGTGTTTTTCAAAAATCGGATATATGAATGATAAAATGCTTCGGGACAACTTTGAACCGGAAGTTTTGGCAGATCTAATGAAAAACAACGCTTTTGTAGGTTCTCCTATTGACATAGAATGAATGTGGCTTTGGAGGTTTTAAAGCAAACATTAAGAACGAAACTTACTTTGGCTTTAATATTATAGACCAAGGAAAAGCGTTTATACTTTTACAATATACAGGAACCTATGAACTATACAGTAAAAAACCAATTCTCAAGAGTCCCTATTTTGTCATTTTTATGCTTTGGCTTTTGGAAATCATTTTATTGTTCACCATTCCGCAAACTTCCATTTGGCAAAATTTAGTTTTAAATATTTCAAAAATGACTTAATGCATAAAACCAAATATTTTATAGGCAACAATATATTTGAATGTACCAATTTAATTTTCAATAAGCTTTCTACCAGAAGAAGATATTATGATAAGTTTTTGTTTATTAAAAAATTATCATATATAGGTAAACAATTTTCTGATTTATTTTTTTAACTTAAATACCAGTTAACACCTTCAAAACTTTATCTATATCAGCTAATAAATGGTTTGGATAGAGTCCTATCATGTTCACACACAGCCAAATGGCTCCATTTTAATCTAAATGGAGCTGTTTTTTTGTTTTTTTATGCCAGAGTAAACCAGAATAATGTTTTATAAAACTTTAATAAAATTTATTCAAATATTCATTCTTTAAACAAAAGTTATTTTTTTTACATCATTCCTAAATGCCTCCTTTAGATACTTTACTTTTATTGATGATTTCAACTTCTCTATAAAAAAGTTCTCTCCATTGATGTTAACGCTGCCCAAGCTGTGAAAAATTTTTCCTGTTATATTTTTAAAATCTTGTGCAATTCTAAAGAAGGAGATATTTAACATGATAAAACCTGAGTATAAAAATTTAAATTTCTTTTTGATTGTCTACAATTGCTGTGATGTGGTGCAAGTCCTAATACTCTATTTTGCTTTTTGTTGATTGTTTAACTTTGATATCGTAATTTATAACGATAAAAATACTGAACATGTAACCAATTTAATAAATCACATTTTATATAATTTCTATTAATTATAAAACTTCATTAAAAATTGAATTCAACGACTCATTTTGCCCATTCACCGAAAAACCCATTATTTTTTTAAGATTAATCTTGAACTTTACATCAGAAAAAAGAGCAATACCGCTCCAACTTAAATCTTAAAATTATGAAAACAAACATCGGACTTACAGAGCAAAACACAGAAGCTGTTGCAGAACAATTGGCAAAACTTTTAGCTGATGAAACTATACTTTACATCAAAACAAGAAACGCCCACTGGAATGTTACTGGCGATAATTTCCACGCCAACCATATTTTCTTTGAAGAACAGTACAAACAGCTGGACGAGTTGATTGACAGTGTTGCAGAACGTCTAAGAAAAATTGGTCATTATGCACCTGCCACAATGAAAATATATCTTGAATTAACGCATCTTACAGAGTACAGCGACAGAACCAATGACGGATTAGGCTATATGAAAGATTTACTAAAAGACCACGAAAGCATCATCGATTTTCTAAGAGGAAACGTCACACCTTTCGCAGACAAATACAAAGATTACGGTTCCAGCGACTTCATCACAAGCCTGATAGAAACGCACGAAGAAATGGCCTGGATGATTCGTTCATACTTCAGAAATTAAACAAAATAAGAAAAGGAATAATTATATTTGTGTCAACCATAATAAACTATCCCTATGAAAGCCCTGATTGTTGATGACAACGATATTGCAAGAACCACGCTCGCACATTTGGCAAAACAAGTTCCGAATTTGACTATTGTCAATGAATATTCCAATGCGATTGAAGCTTACAACCATTTACAGAACAATCAGGTAGATTTGATATTTTTGGATATTGAAATGCCGGAAATGACCGGAATCGAACTTACCAAAAACCTTTCAGGGAAAGACATTATCATCATTTTCACCTCATCCAACAAAGATTATGCACTCGAAGCTTTCGAACTGAATATCGTAGATTACATCCTGAAACCCGTGATGCCTGCGAGATTTTTACAGGCGGTAAGCAAAGCACAATCGATTTTGGAAAGCAGAAAAGAAGATGTGGAAGTCACCAAAGATGAGTTCCTTTTTGTAAGAGATTCCAATATCACAAGGCGTTTGAAGCTCGATGATATTTTTTACGCCGAGGCAATGGGCGATTATGTGAAGTTTTACACAAGAGAAAAAATGTTTGCCATCCACGGCAAGATGAAAACAGCGGAAGAACGTCTCCCAAAAGACCATTTTATCAGAGTTCATCGCTCTTACATCGTTTCGGTTGGCAAGATAGACACGCTTCAGGACGGCGGAATTATGATCAACGGAAAATTTATTCCCGTCGCAGATGCGTACAGAAAGGCACTCAACACGAGAATGAATGTTTTCTAATTATTTGTGAGTGATTTGGGCAGCTTAATCCGCCTTCCGCTCCCAATCTTTTTTGCACACGATTTCAGATTAAATAGAACTTGAGAACAAGCAAAAAAGGATTTCCGCTCAAGTCGGGCTGCAGGTTCAGTGTAAAAGAAACGTCAATATAAAAACACAGTTTTGTCATTCCATAGGAATCTAAACTTACTTTTTAGAGATTCAATTTTAAATCATTGCTTAGAGATTCCTACGGAATGACAAACTTAATATTTTAATCTTTGCTGAGTGCAACGCCTTTGCGAACTAAAATATTTTCAAGAAGAATAAAAAAATCTTTGCGGACTTTGCGTTAAAAACAAAGAAAAACACTTATGAAAAAAATATCCTCAGTAATGGGAAACAGACGGTTCAGTTATTTCATCATCCTCACATTTATTGCGGGTTCTCTCCTGTTGATAGCGGTTCAAATCAACTCAGCTAAAAATACCAAAGAGCTCATCCAAAATAACAACCGACTTCTCAACGAATTACGTTCCAGCAATCATTTGCGTGAAATCGACCGTGATATCCTCGGCGTTGAAAGCAGAATCAGAGCTTCTATTGCAACAAATGATACAACCCATCTCGAAGGCATCGACCAAAAAATCAATCAGATAGAAAAATTTCTGGATTCACTTTCCAAAGACAATTCGGACGGCGTTGAAGAAAAGTTGATTTACAGATTGAGCGTTCTTGCGATGGAAAAGAAAACAACGAAGGATAAATTACTGCTTCGTTACCACACCCTTGGAAATATGGACGATAAGACTTCCATTGCCAACCCGAGAGCCAGAAAAATTTCAAACGAAATAACTTCAATCACTGCAAAAATCTACGAAAGCCGAAAGCTTCATATGGTTGACCTCAGCAAAGAAACTGAAGCGATGGGACAAAAAGCGAGGTTGTATGATATTTCCCTATTGATTCTTTTGATTTTAAGCGGTTCCATTGTCGGTTATCACATTCTTCGCCAGTTCAAACGTCAGCTATTGTTGATTCAGGAATTGGATGTTGCAGAGAAAAAAGCATCGGTTGCTGCACAAACCAAAGAAAACTTCCTCGCCAATATGAGTCACGAAATCAGAACGCCTTTGAGCGGAATTTTGGGCTTTACCAACCTTTTGCAGAAAAGACCTTTGGATGAAACATCGAAAGAATTTGTCTCTTCCATTCAGCGTTCGGGGGAAAATCTGATGGCGATTATCAATGATATTTTAGACTTATCGAAAATCGAAGCCGGTATGATGCGTATTACCAAAGGTATATTCAGCATTAATGGATTAGTGAATTCTGTCGAAACATTTTTTATGGAACGCGCCAAAGAAAAAGGATTGACTATTTCCAGCAAAATCGATACTTCGATTCCAGATACTTTGAATGGCGACGCCACGAGACTGACTCAGATTCTTGTCAACCTCATCGGAAATGCAATAAAATTTACGCATCAAGGAAACATTACTATCGAAATTTATAATAAACAACAAATCGAAAATGAAGTCGTTGTAGGCTTTAAAGTTTCTGATACGGGAATCGGAATTGATAAAGAAAAACTCATTGAAGTCTTTGAAAGATTCAATCAGGGAGAAGATTCGACGACCCGAAATTACGGAGGAACCGGCCTTGGTTTATCGATTGTGAAAAGCCTGATTCAATTGCAGAACGGCGATATCGAAGTAATAAGCGAACAGGGAAAAGGCACGACTTTTCATTTTTACATTCCTTATACAATTGCAAAAGAACAGCTGAATGTGATTCCTAAAATTGATACAGATTATTTTAAAGATAAAACAAATGCGCCTTTAAGAGTGTTAATCGTGGATGACAATGCTATCAATCAAAGTCTGATGAAGCATCTTCTCTCACAATGGAACATCGATTTTGAAACCGCAAACAATGGTCTGGAAGCAGTCGAATTTCTCAGAAACAATGACTGTGATTTGGTTTTAATGGACATCCAAATGCCACAAATGGACGGTTACGTTGCCACGCAGACAATCCGTGAAGAACTTAAACTGAACACACCAATCATCGCAATGACCGCACACGCTTTGGCTGGTGAACGCGAAAGATGTATGAGCCGTGGAATGAACGAATACATTTCTAAACCTATTACAGAGGAAGAGTTATTCAAATTAATCTCCAATTTCGGATTAAAAGAAAACGAAAAAACCGAAGTAAAAACTGAAGAAACTGCTTCTCATTATGAGTTCATCGACCTTACCTATTTGAAGTCTATCAGCAATGGCGACAAAGATTTTGAAAGAACCGTGACGCAGCAGTTTTTAGATAATATCCCGACTCATTTGCAGGAACTGAAACTTGCTTATGAAAATAAAGATTTTAAATTGCTGAAATTGAGAGCCCACGATTTGAAATCGAGTGTTGCGATAATGGGTTTACTTCCTCTATTAGAGAAAAATTTAGATATTTTAGAATTAACAACCGAAGAAAATCCGTCATCAAAAACAGCTTTGGAAAAGGTAAAAGATATTTTGCTGAAATCTTTTTCCGAAGCTAAATTATTTATGCAAACCATCGATAATTAAATAAATTAAAAAACAATTTCATTATGGAAACTCAAGGCGCATCGGTGGTCATTACCCATCACGTTCTGGACGGCAAACAGGCCCAATACGAAAAATGGCTCGATGAAATTCTGCCCGTTTCCAAAAGTGCAAAAGGTTTTATCGACTGGCAAATCGTTCGCCCGATTCCGAATCTGACGTTTGTTTACACCGTCATCATTCGCTTTGATACGATTGAAAACCTCAGAACTTGGATGGAATCTGATACAAGAAGAAAATTGATTGACAAAGCCCATCCGTTATTCACAAAAGAAGACAATTACGAAATCAAATCCGGTCTCGATTTTCTTTTTTATGGTGAAAAAACAGACAACAAAGTTCCGGTTCGCTGGAAACAATATCTGGCGACCTGGTCTGCTATTTATCCATTATCATTGTTGATGCAATTGCTATTATTACCCTCCTTACGATTAATGAATATTCCTGCCAATCGGTATTTTGACACTTTCATCAGTACAGGATGTCTGGTATTTTTAGTCATTTTTGTAGTGATGCCGAATTATACTAAGTTGATTAGGAAGTGGCTTTATAAATAATTTGCTATGACAATCTCACTAAAGAATGTAAAATAGAATAATAAAAAATTGTAAATTGGCAATCGAACCTCTAATTATAATTTGGAATGGCTAATAAATATGTCAATTTTATCACCGATGAACACTTATTATTTTGTATTGAAAACTTGCATAAAGCATATTTAAGGGCTAAAAACAATATTACAAAGAAAAACTTTTACTCAAACAAAGTTGATACAATCAAGCTTACTTTTGATTCAAAATTTAACGACATAAACGAAGAGGATTTAATTCAGTCTGAGATTCTTCGACAAATTGATAAATCAATCAACAACTCAATTGGAACTTTTCACGAGCAAATATTGGGTGGAATTGAGGGTTTTGAAGTTGGAAATTTAAGTGGTTTTGATGTGAAAGCTGATGATAACACACTATTTGCAGATATTAAAAACAAGCATAATACGATGAATAGTAGTTCGTCCGAGGCTTTATTTCAAAAATTGGCAAGATATGCAGATGATTATAAAAAAGCAAAATGCTATTGGGTTCAAATTTTAGCTAAAAACAGTTTTAATGAACTTTGGAAAGGCGAAATCAATGGAAAAGAGTACAGCCATAGTAGAGTTTATAAAATTTCGGGTGACCAATTTTATGCTCTGCTATCTGGTCAACAGGATGCACTGTTGCAATTGTATAAAGCTTTGCCTTTCGCAATAAGTGACTATCTACATTCCATTGAACACAATCATACCATAATTGAAAATTCTGCAATTGACGAAATAAAATTGCAAACAGAAACCTCTAATAGAAGTATCTTAGACCAAATCACTTTTGATAACTACAGTTATTATTTAGGTTTTGACAAACCGTAATATTTATTCAAAAACTTTATAATCGAATATCCCACTTCCTTGCCTAAATTCACAGGAACAGCATTTCCTATCTGTTTATACTGCTGTGCAATAGAACCTTCAAATTGCCAATCATCTGGAAAAGTTTGAATTCGGGCATATTCACGAACTGTAAATGGTCTAGTTTCATCGGGATGACAACGCTCAGTCTGCTTTTGTGCCGGACTACAGGTTAAAGTTAAACAAGGTTCATCCCAACCGATTCTTCTAGCAATGCCAGTTTTTCCACCACCTAAGTGAAAACTCCCCCCCATAAATGACTTCTGAATGTCCAAAGGTAAATCTCGCCAATATCCTTTTGGTGGTACTAAATCCAAAACTTCAATTTTACTTTTTGGATATTTTGCTCCATCAGATTTTGGAACATTCTTATCAAATAATTCCCCCTTCTTCAAAGCATCTCTTAAGTTGTAAATTTTCTTGTAAGGTTTCGGATATTCATATTTCAAACCAATATCTTTTCGAATCCCTACTAATATTAATCTCTCTCGTTTTTGCGGAACATTATAATTTATAGCTTTTAAAACTTGTACAGGAACTACATTATAACCAATTTCATCTAAAATAGAAATCATTCCCTGTAAAGTTTTTCCATTATCGTGACTCAACAAACCACGAACATTTTCACCAATACAAATAGGAGGATTTACTTCTTTTACTACCCTTGCAAATTCATAAAACAAAGTTCCGCGGGCGTCTGCCAAACCTAATTTTTTACCTGCGTAACTAAATGCTTGACAAGGAAAACCTCCAGTCACAACATCTACTTTATCTTGATATTCAGAAAAATCAAAAGCTTTGATATCCCCTTCCAAAACTTTCCAGTTTGGACGATTTTTGCGTAATGTGGCACAAGCGAACTTGTCGATTTCGTTGAGAGCAATACATTTCAAACCTGCTTTTTCCATCCCAACAGCCAAACCTCCTGCGCCAGCAAATAATTCCAAAACTGTATAATCATTTTCAGCTTCAATAAAATTAGATTCATCAATATCATCATTTACAAAATCTGTAAATAATTCTAAAACTTCAGACTTCTTGTAAACTCTGTAATTACTAATAGGTTCTCTAACCGCAGACAACTTTCCTTCTCTATCCCAACGTCTAAGCGTTTCTTTGCTTTTACCTATTAATTCTGATGCTTCCGACAATGACAAATATTCACTCATAACCAAGTTTATTAACCTTACACAATGGTTACAAATTTATATAAATTTCATCATCTTACAAATGAAAAATTTAAAAATAATTTTCAATATTATATAAAACTCTGATTCAATTATTATTAAGAATTAAAAGTTATTAATTTGACAAACATTTAAATTATTAATCATCTATTTCTTTTTAAAACTCAACGACACTTTCCGCCTGTTTATCGAACGCCAATTGATTTTAAAATTTGTTGAATGTAGCTTTACACCATCAAATTAACAGATACAAACAATTTAAAATTCTAAACATTATGGAAATTATTCAAACACCAGAAAATGCATTGTCCCACTCTACAGTTACAGCGATTATCAATGCCCCATTCGAAAAAGTTAACATCGCAGATTGGCTACTCAACCTTCCCGATGCAGAATATCAAAGATGCTCAACGCAACACATCGGAGCCGCCATTTCTACCACGTATGATGGCAAACCGGTTTCTTTAAACGTCGAAACAATCGGAGATGCTTTGATGGTTCAGCATTATGTAGCGGTAGAGCACCGTCCGGATTACTGCAGAATGTTATCCATCTCAGATTCCATCACCAAAGGCGGCCGTACCAAAGTTCAGGTTTTATGGGAACTGAAAGCCACAAAAATCGATGATAACACGACATTGTATACCAACGAAATCCACGCCACTGCAACTCCTGAAATGTTCGAATATCTGAAAGAACACAACGTGAATCTCGCTGATGCAGCTGCTTCCAGACAAGCCGCTTCCGACGCCCACAACCACGAAGAAACGCCCAACTTTGCAAAAAGTATCGAAAACAAAGCGTTGACCGGAAAATACAATCAACCTTTCTAATTCAAAAACATAATGGGCGTATCTCGGTACGCTCATTTCATTTTAAAGTTATGGAAACACTTTTTGAAAAACTCGTAGGAACCTGGACTTTGGTAGAACTCATCGAAGTTTCTGTCGACGGTGGAGAAATTACCCATCCGATGGGCGAAAATCCGAAAGGGCTGATTATGTATAATCCTGACGGCTATATGTCGGCACAAATTATGGATACGCATCGGGAAAACTTTCATCAGGAACATTGGACCAATGCTACCCCGGAAGAATATATACAGGAAGGTTCAACCTATCTTGCGTATTCGGGACCGTTCAAAACGGACGATGAAAAACAGTTGGTAAGTCACATGATGTACATCTCACTTTTCCCTAACTGGACGGGGCAAACGCAGAATAGAATCGTTATCTTTAAAGATGGTTTTCTGCATCTTGAAAGTGAGAAACCATTCACCAGCAATTCCCGGTTGGTGACTCATCAACTGACCTGGAAGAGAGTTTGAAAGAATCTGATATTAAAATAAAAAAATGAAAGCAATCGTTATTACAAAACCTGGAGGTCCTGAAGTATTGGAATTACAGGATTATCATACTCCCGAAATATCCGGAGACGAAGTCTTAATCGAAGTGAAAGCAGCCGGAATCAACCGTCCAGATGTTTTCCAGCGCGAAGGTAATTATCCAGCTCCTGCCGGTGTTGTTGCAGAAATTCCGGGATTGGAAGTTGCCGGAATTATTGTAAAATGCGGACCTGATGTCGTAGATTTTACCGTTGGCGACAAAGTGTGTGCACTTCTTGCTGGTGGTGGTTATGCAGAATATATCGCTGTGAGAGAAGGTCAATGTTTACCCATTCCTGCAGATTTAAGTTTTGCTGAGGCGGCAAGCTTACCGGAAACAGTCTTTACCGTTTGGTCTAATGTTTTTCAGAGAGGAAATCTTCAACCGGGAGAAACCTTTTTGCTCCACGGCGGAAACAGCGGAATTGGAATCACGGGAATTCAGATTGCTCACGCATTGGGTTCAAAAGTAATTGTCACGGTCGGTTCTGATGAAAAAGGTCAGAAATGTCTTGAACTCGGCGCAGATTCTTATATTAATTATAAGACTCAGAATTTTGAAGCCGAACTTCAAGATGAAGGTGTTGATGTCATTTTGGATATGATTGGCGGTGATTATCTGGCCAAAAACATCAACATTCTAAAACCTGAAGGCAGATTGGTTCACATCAATGCGGTAAGTGGCAGTCGTGTTGATTTGGATATCTGGAAAGTAATGACCAAACGCCTGACCGTTACAGGAAGTACTTTGAGAAGCCGTGAATATGAGTTCAAAAAACAAATGGCTAAAGAAATCCAAAAGAATGTCTGGCCTTTGATTGAATCCAAACAGTTCAAACCTGTCATTTTCAAAACATTTCCTTTCTCAGAAGCTGCGGAAGCTCACCGATTGCTTGAAGACGGTTCACATACAGGAAAGATTATTCTTGTGAGATAAAGTGATAGTTTAATAATAATCTAAATCGAATTTTAATCCTTCTCAATCCAAATTGTGAAGGATTTTTTATTAATAAAATGGACGTCGTTAAGAATCTCAATCGATAAAATTCGAATTGAAAGTCTATTATCTCATCTATTTTCTTTACTCTAAGGATAAATGATACAGCCACGAATGCACGAATTAATTTGTTTATAGTATTTAAATTCCGATTTTGATTTACATAATATGATTATCCGTAATTTGTAATAAATTAGTTTTAACAGCTTGCTTGTCATTCCGCAGGAATCTCAACACACTGAAAATAAAGCTGTTTAGATTCCTTCGGAATGACAAAAATGACTGATGATTTTAGTGTTATGATTAAAAACGGACATTCATAAAAAAATTCGTGCATTCGTGGCATCCAAAAAACTCATCAACTATTCCTTTCAAATTCCTACCGACTCATTTTGCCCATTCACCGAAAACCACTTCAAAACCCCTTGATTCCGAGCTAGCTTTACAGTAGAAATAAAGACAAACTATCATTCATCACAAAAACTTATCATTATGAATACTGCATCATTAAGTTTCAAATACGAATTAGAGAAAAAAGAACCAAGAACCAACGATGGCGGAACTACACGAGGCGCCTCTGTAAAGGATTTTCCAGCATCTATCGGTATTGCAGGAGTTTCTATGAGACTGCAACCGGGAAGTATGAGAGAATTGCACTGGCACGCCAATGCCGCAGAATGGGCTTACGTGATTTCGGGAACGGTTCGTACAACGATTATTCATCCGGATGGACACAGTTATACTGATAATTTTGAACTGGGTGATGTTTGGTATTTTCCAAAAGGTTACGGTCATTCGATTCAGGCGACAGGAACGGAGGAATGTCATTTTATTTTGATTTTTGATAACGGTAATTTTTCCGAAGACCATACGTTCAGCGTGACGGATTTTGTTTCATCAGTTCCACCTGAAATCGTTGCTCAGAATTTAAATTTAACTTTAGAAGAAGTGGCTGCTTTACCTCAAAAAGAAGCCTACTTCGCAGCGGGAATTGTTCCGGATGAGATGTCTTTCGTTGCTGAAGCTCGTCCGAATGAATCAGACATCGAATTGACGAGTTTTCACCGTTATCCTTTGCATTCTCAACAGCCGAGAATTGTTCCGGGCGGAGGTCTGCAGAGATTGGTAACGAGTAAAGAATTTCCTATCAGCAGTACAATGTCAGGTTCTATTTTGGAATTGCAGCCAGGCGCGCTGAGAGAAATGCACTGGCATCCGAATGCGGACGAATGGCAATATTTTATTTCAGGACAGGCCGAAATGTCAGTTTTCCTTGCAGAATCCACTTGTGTCACAGAGCAGTTCAGTGCAGGAGATGTTGGTTATGTTCCAATGGGAGCCGGACATTACATCAAAAATACTGGCGATACAGTTTGCAGAATTCTCATTGGCTTCAACAGCGGAAAATATGAATCGATTGATTTGAGCGAGTGGCTGGCGGGAAATCCAAAAGATGTTGTCATTACTAATTTTGGTTTGAAAGATGGCGAAATCGAAAAATTCCCGGCTGAGAAAGTTTTTATTCAGCCTAAGAAATAAAATTAGACTCAATCTCTCTAAAGAATGGATAATTCCGGCATCAATACAAACCCCACCATTTCATCTGATTCGATTAAGATGCAAGAGAGATTGGCGATATTTTTAGCACTGATTGCAGGCTACATCGATGCAACAGGACTGATTCAGTGGAAAACGTATGTCTCTTTTATGAGTGGAAATACCACTTCACTTGGAGCGGCGCTTTCAACAGGAAAGTATGGAATCGTTATTACCTCAATTATAGTCATAAGTTGTTTTTTACTAGGAATTTATGCCGGAACCTGCCTGTCATTATGGAAGAGGATTAAGAACCAAATATTAACATTTTATATAGTTTCCGGAATTCTCATTTTCTATTCAATTATTGCTTATTTTTATGATATCAATAATTTGTTATCCATTGCAGTCGTCGGATTTTCAATGGGAATGATGAACACGATTGTAACTTCAGTAGGAAACCAAAAGGTGAATACAGATTTCGTGACGGGAACTCTGAATAGCCTGGCAAGGAACACTGCAATGCTGAATATGAGCAAAGATAAAGATGAAAAAGAAGAATATAAATCTAATGCGATTCATCTTTTACTCTTATGGATTGGATTTTTAACAGGTGCGTTTATCGCTCCTTTCCTACTCGATTATTTTGGAAAATGGACTTTGATGATTCCTGCATTATTACTGATGATTTGCGGAATACTGATTTCAAGAATTAACGCTAAAAACTAATATTATGTTACAGAAAAACGATGTTGCCCCAGATTTTACTTTGTACGCAACGCCAGACCAAAAAATTACACTCTCAGAATTCAAAGGAAAGAATGTCATCCTCGCTTTTTATCCTGCCGACTGGAGTCCGGTTTGCAGCGACCAAATGGCTTTGTATAATGAGACTTTGAAGTTTTTTAAGAAATACGATGCAGAGATTTTCGGAATTTCTGTCGACAGCAAATGGTGTCATCTCGCATTTGCACAAAACAGAAATTTACATTTTCCATTGTTGGCAGATTTTGAAGCGAAAGGAGAAACTGCTAAAAAATATGGTGTTTATGATGAAGAAGAAGGTGAATGTAAACGCGCACTTTTTGTCATCAACAAAGATGGCATCATCGAATGGAGTTATCTGTCGCCAACGGCCATCAATCCTGGCGCGGACGGAATATTAGATGCTTTAGAAACCCTTAACACAAAATAAATTATGTCACTAAAACCAAACGTCAGCCAAGCTGACCACGCACAAGGCAACTTAGATGCCGACCTCGTTATCGTAGAATACGGCGATTATCAATGTCCATACTGTGGTGCCGCTTATCCGGTTCTGAAAGAATTAATGAAAGAATTTGGAAGTCAAATCAAATTTGTCTTTAGAAACTTTCCATTGTCTGAAATGCATCAATACGCCAAACCGGCGGCCATTGCAGCGGAAGCAGCCAATCTTCAGGGGAAATTTTGGGAAATGCACGATGCGATTTATGAAAATCAGAGAGATTTGAATGAAAATCTACTGATGAAATTGGCAGAACAATTAAAACTGAACATTCCTCAATTTGAAAAGGATTTGGAAAGCACTGAGTTAGCAGACAAAGTAGATGCAGATTTTGAAAGCGGCATTATCAGTGGCGTAAACGGAACACCTTCTTTTTTTGTCAATGGAAAGAAATTCGATGGCGGCGCGGAAAACCTTTTAGAATTGGTAAGGGAAAACGTGAACTAATGCTGAATCTGCAGCCCGACTTGAACGGAGCTCATTTTTTTGCAAGGGATTTAGCTTGGAAAAAATAGCGGGAGTGGAAGGCGGAAATAGCTGCCCAAAAAAATAAAAATCATCAAAAATGTACGATATTAAACTAGATTAACGAGAAACGAATTGTACCACCCTACATTTGCTAAAGAATTAAGACAACAAAATATTAAAATAAATTAATCACAACATTAAAAAATTAAAACAATGAGCACACTAAAATTAAAAGACGGAACAGAGATTTTTTACAAAGACCAAGGCGAAGGACCAACTTTGATGTTTCACCACGGATGGCCTTTATCATCAGATGATTGGGACGCACAGGTGATTTTTTTCCTGCAAAGAGGTTACAGAGTGGTAACGCACGACAGAAGAGGCCACGGCCGTTCTAGCCAGGATATTTACAATCACACGATTGAGCAATATGCTTCTGACGCAGCTGAATTGGTAGAATTCCTTGACCTGAAAGATGTAGTTCACATCGGTCACTCTACAGGTGGCGGCGAAGTAATCCGTTATGTGAATAAATATGCGAATGGAAGAGCGAAAAAAGCGGTTTTAATCAGTGCAGTTCCGCCGATTATGGTAGCGAGCGATAGCAATCCTGATGGTGTGCCGATGTCTGTTTTTGATGGCATCAGAGATCAGACTCTGAACAACAGACAGCAATTTTATATCGATTTGACTTTCCCTTTCTATGGCTACAACAGAGAAGGTGCAGACGTGAAAGAAGGCGTACAAAGAAATTGGTGGAGACAAGGAATGATGGGCGGAATTGTAGCGCATTACGACGGAATCAAAGCGTTTTCTGAAACTGATTTCAGAGACGATTTGAAAAATGTTGATATTCCGGTTTTGGTGCTTCACGGTGAAGATGACCAGATTGTGCCTTATCAAAATGCGGCATTGAAATCAATTAAATTATTGAAAAACGGAACTTTAAAAACATATCCTGGTTTCCCTCACGGAATGCCGACTACGGAAGCAGCTACAATTAATAAAGACCTTTTGGAGTTTATTGAGATGCTGTGACAATTTAATCGGGTGTTGATAAGTCAATTATAGATCATAAAAGATGATGAATAGTTAATTAAGAGGAATATCTAAAACTCAACTTTTTTCAAATGTTATAAATCATTATAAATATTCAGATTATAACTTTCTATCTGATTTAGAATTTTATCAATATCAATAATTGGTTTGAATAGAGCCCTTTTATGTTCAAAAACGCCCAAATGGCTCCATTTTTAATCTAAATGAAGCCATTTTTTTGTTTGTTATGCCAGAGTAAGCTAGAATAATATTTTTAAAACTCTATAATCAAGTCTATTCACAATCGTTCAAGGATTACCTATAAAAAGTATCTTAAAATTCACCTGAGTCCATAAAAATAAATAGCGCCGCTTTCCTTAAAGTGACGCTATTAAAAACAAATTTAATGCTAACCAGCGAATAATTAATAATTAAACTATTGGATGCTCATCCCGCCGTCTATTACCTGCTCCGTTCCTGTAAGAAACGATGATTCATCAGATGCTAAAAACACGACCAGGTCACTAACTTCACTTGCATCTGCCATTCTGCCCAGAGGCGTCACATCTGCTGCTCCGCTTCCGTCTTCGCCAGTGGCTTCCATCATCATTGGGGTTTTAATGTATCCTGGATGCACTGAATTGGCTCTGATGTTTTCTTTACCATATTCTACCGCTGCTGCCTTTGTAAGACCTCTGACAGCAAATTTACTGCCCGTGTAGGCCAAGCTTGGATATCCCGGGATTGCTACAATTCCGGCAACTGAGGAAATATTCACGATGGAACCGACACCAGCTTTCTGCATTGATGGTATCGTATATTTCATTCCATAGAAAACAGCATTTTGATTGATTTCAACTACCTTCAGATATTCCTCTTCCGAAATTTCGGTTACCGTTTTTATCGGACCTAAAATTCCTGCATTATTGACCAAAACATTGATGGGTCCAAACTTTTCTTCACCTTTCGATACAACATTTTTCCATTGCTCTACATCCGAAACATCGTGCTTTATAAACAAAGCATTTTCACCTAATTCATCAGCTATCTTTTTTCCCTTTTCTTCATTGAGATCCGTAAGTATAACCTTGGCTCCTTCTGCAATAAATTTTCTTGCGTGTGACTCTCCCATCCCTTGGGATGCACCTGTAATAATGGCTATTTTTCCTTTTAATCGTTCCATACTAATTGAATTTAATTATAAAATAAAATTAGCGATTGATTATCTCCTATTGCTTACCCGAAGTTGGACAAACTTTATCATTTTATGGATCTATCAAAATACTGTGTTTTCGGAACGAAGTGGGCGTCTCACCAGTCTGCTTTTTAAAATAACGGCTGAACGTTTGAAGATTGGTGAACTGAAGATGATCGGCGATTTGACTTATTGACTCGCTGGAATCCGACAAACGCACTTTGCACTCAGACAGGAGCGCCATATTAATGATTTCTGCAGGAGTCTGATGAAACTGGCTTTTTACAATTTTGTGCAGATAATTGGTTGTGATGTTCAGCTCTTGGGCGTAAAATTCAATATTTCTAAAGGTTAAGTAGTGCTTTGAGACCAATTTTTTGAAGTTGTATCCTATCTCTTCCTCACGAGGTTGATGAATTGTGTTTCTGTTTTCTATGTACCTGTTTACCAAAAAATCACTTTCGTTGATCAATGCCAGAAGCATACTTTTTGCGGAATAAATCCACCTTTCGTTGTCTGCCTCCGAAGCAATTAAAAAATCCAGTGTACGTGTAAACAAAGTATTCATTTTCGAGTGGTCTTTTGGGGAAAGAACGACCTGTGAACCGAACTTGTTTTTCAGAAAAGAATTGGGAGCAATAGAGAAGAAACTTTCGAAAAGATAGTCCATAAACTTTTTCGTAAACAGTACAAACATTCCCTTTGTACCAGCTTCTATCTTTATAACCTTTACACTTTGTTCAGGACGATAAATTAATAATGAACGCTCATCTATCAGGAATTTCTGGTAGTCCACTTCGATCGTGATGCTACCGGAATTGATAATTCCATAGGCAAAATAATGCGGCTTCATTTCAAAAGGCTCGAAAATCTCCGGAACATCTGTAAGATAAAGGAAATCATCTGAAATACTCCAGTCGAGTTTTCTGTAGTTGATGATATTCCTGATCGTATATTGCTTAATTTCGTCCTTTCTTTTCATTGATTTAAGTTACCAAATTTATCGAAATGATATCGCATTTTTCAATACATTTATTATATGAGAAAGCTTGATGCTAATTTTTTAACCGATTTAAATAACTAAAAATAAAGCCGAAAATGTTTTAACCTGATTCTATTTTCCCTCTTCAAGAAATCCTTTGATCATTATTCGGACTGCAACATCTCTATCTTTAATAGAATATTCCTCTGATGCGTAGCATACAGAAACAATTCCGTGTACAAGCGAAATCATACCGAAATAGATATCATCAACTTGAAAAGTATTCTTTTTCACGGGGATTATCCGTTGAATTTCCGCCTTTACCAATGTAGAAAATTCATCTGTTTTATTTCTAATTTTATCGATTGAACTTTCAACAATTCTGCGTGACATTAAAAGATAAAGTGGTTTATTTTCCAGTGCGAATTCTATATAATTGCAAAACATATATTCCAGTTTCAATACAGGAGATGCTGAATCTCGTTCATCAGTAATGATTTGCTCAAGTAATTTATTAAAACCAATAATGATGAGTTGATCAGTGAGCGCATCTTTATTTTGGTAGTGAGAATAGATGACCGGAGGAGAATATTCTATTCTGGATGCAATATTTCTAATCGTGATCCCGTCAATCCCTTCCGAGTTCAAAATGTCCATTGCCACTTCGATGATCAAATTGGAAACTTCAGCTTTTTTCTTTAAAATTCTTTCTTTACTTCCCACAATATATTTTCATTGTCATCAATGTCTCCCAACTAAAAATTACCATTTCAACTTTGTTTACTTAATGATTCCTGCCAAAAAGAATATCCAAAATTCTTCCGTTCTTAGTCTTACAGTCATCAAAGATCGATTTGCGATGCACAGGAAGGTCTAAACTGCGGAAAAAATTACTGAAGATGTATGAAAAGGAAGAAAGTGAAAACAGATCGCTTAAAAAAACTTGTGCATCAGGATAATTGATCTCTTTCCGGTCGATCGCTTCCTGAACTTCTGAGATCAGATCTTTAAAACTTTCTAACACATCCTGAAAATACTTTTGCAGATCGTGGCTGACTTTAAGTCTTACCATGAGAAAAACATCGATGTACGGGTACAGCCTGCAGATCTTGTCCGATTCTTCCAAAAAATTGAGGATCTTACTTTTCAGATCATCTTGACATATCAATGTTTCGTATCGAGGTTGTACTAGAGTGTTAAGAATCTCTTTGGTAACAATAGCCTGAAGATTATCCCTCGACCTGAAATAATAGTGAATGACCGTACGGTTTGCCCTTGATTTTTCAGCGACATCGTAAAGCGTAAATCCGAAATTCCCTTCCTTTAACAGAAGGTCTACCGTGGCCGCTTTTATTTTATTTTCTGTATCACTCATTCTTTATAATTTTAAAATAGCAGCCGGCGGAATCCACCAACTGCTACAACAAGAAAAAAATTTAATTATGGTCGTTCATATCATTGGGTTTATTGCCATCCTCCTCCAAGGGCACGGTACAAATCAACAACTGAATTCAGCTTCTGCAATTTAATATTCGCTAAACTCAACTCTGCCTGAAGCTTATTATTTTGAGCTGTAATGACATCAAGATAGGTCGCCATATCCTGTTGGAATAATTTGGTTGAAGTCGTTACAGCTTTATCTGACCTTGCCACCAAAACAACGGTAATCACCTCCTGCTTATCGGCAGATTCGATGTTGGCCAAAGCATTTGACACTTCACCAACAGCACTTAACACCGTTTGTTTGAAATTGATTTCAGACTGATCCATTGCAATTTTCGACTGTTCATATTGGGTCTTCAATTGTTTTCCATTGATTAGAGGCATTGCAAGTGAACCCGCAGCTGCTCCGAACAATGACCCTGGAATGTCAAACCAATTTTTGAAGTTGAAAGTATTTAAACCGCCCTGTGCCGTGATATTCAAAGCCGGATACATACTTGCCTTGGAAACTTTCACATTGGCAAAAGCTTGCCTCACGCTCAGCTCACTGCTTTTCACGTCCGGTCTATAGCTCAAAAGTTCTGTGGGAATCCCTACCGATTTGTATTCCGGCGTCTGCATATTTGTTAGCTTTAATGTTCTTTGGATTTCACCCGGCATTTTTCCAGTCAAAATACTTAACGCATTTTCCTGAATCGTAATCGACTGCTCGATTATCGGAATCGTCACCAGCATTTGGTCACGTGTATTTTCCTGTTGTTGAACGGAAAGACTTGTTGTAATTCCCAATTCCTGCTGCTTAGTAATCATTCTCAAGGTATTATCCACCAGTTTTAAATTCTGATTGGTAATATCCAATTGCGTATCCAACATTAAAAGATTGTAGTAGCCTTGTGCAATTTGCGCAACCAACTGTGTCTGAACCGCTTTCGCAGCTTCCTGCGTTTGAAGATAAGCCGCCAAAGCCGATTCTTTTCTGCCTTTTATTTTTCCCCAAATGTCTGCTTCCCAAGAAATTGAAATATTACTACCGTAGTCTTCTATATATCTTTGACCTAGCATTTGTCCGAACATTTGTCCGTTCATACTATTGTCAGATGGTCTGCTAATGGACGCAGTTGCTATATTTAAATTTACGTTTGGAACATTTCCCCATTTCGAACGGTTATAGCTCAATGCAGCAGATTCGATATTTTTGATGGAAACTTTGAGGTTATTGTTATTTTTGATACCGCTTTCAATCAGCGAAAGCAAAGTCGGGTCTGTGAAAAAATCTTTGTACGGAATTTTTGCAATACTACTTTGTGTGCTATCCTGCGCAACATCCAACTGAGTGGTATCTCTGAAACTCTCGGGCAAGTCTGCTTCCGGAGCCTTATATTTTTGAACGTTACATGATGCTAAACTTAAAAGTGCAGCTGCGGTTCCGATACTTGTATATAATCTGATATTTGATTTCATTGTAATTTTTTTTACCGCCGATAATTGGGCAGACATCATACTCTTGCCTACCCTGAATTATCTTTGGGCTCTCAAACTATTTATATTAATGATTGTGTTTTGCGAGTTTTGAAGGTTCATAATCCCAGACACTTTCGTCAAGTGGTTTCCCGCTTATTCTTTCCTGTAGATATTTAAATACAACAAAAAGAACCGGCGTGATGAACACCCCGAGAACAGTTCCGAACAACATTCCGAAAACCGCTGCATATCCGATGGAATGGTTACCGATTGCGGATGGCCCTGATGCAAATAACAAGGGAAGCAAACCGGCAATGAACGCTAAAGATGTCATCAAAATAGGTCTTAATCTTGCTTTCGCCCCTTCCACTGCAGCGGCCGTTAAACTTTTCCCTGCTTTTCTTCTCTGCATTGCAAATTCTACGATTAAGATTGCATTTTTCGCAAGCAGACCGATAAGCATAACCAAAGCAACCTGCACATAAATATTGTTTGCAATATCAGCAATTGAAATTCCCACAAACACACCTAATAATCCCGTTGGAATTCCTAACAACACTGCAAATGGAACCAGATAGCTTTCATATTGTGCGGAAAGGATGAAGTAAACGAAGATAAAACACAATCCGAAAATCACTGCCGACTGTCCTCCTGAAGACTGCTCCTCACGCGCCATTCCTTTCAGGTCGTATGAAAATCCTGTCGGTAAATTCTGGGCACTAACTTCTTTGAGCGCCGCCATTGCCTGACCTGTACTGTATCCCGGAGCCGGAATCGCAGTGATACTGATGGCATTAAATAAATTATGGTGGTCAACTACCTCCGGACCAGCTGTTTGTTTCAAAGATGCTAATGTATTTACCGGAACCATTTGCCCAACATTATTTTTAATCGAGATTCCGTTCAAAGAATTGGGGTCTGCCCTGTACTCAGGAGGAGCCTGCATCACGACACGGTAGTATTTCCCGAATCTGTTGAAATCTGAAGCCTGCATACTTCCATAATATCCCTGCATCACAGACATAACATCTGAAACATTAACACCCAATTGTTTTGCCTTTACCTCATCAACTACGAGTTCGTACTGTGGAAAGGAAGCATTAAATGTGGTAAATGCCATTGCTATTTCCGGTCTTTGCATCAACGCACCAATGAAGGCATTCGAAGTTTCGTTGAATTTGGTCAATGAACCAGCAGTCTTATCCTGAAGAACGATTTCCATACCACTTGTGTTACCAAATCCCGGAACAGTAGGCATTCCCAAAACAAAGAATGACGCTTCTTTTATCTGACTCACCTCACCCTGAAGCTGACCGATTATTTGATTAATGTCGTGTACCTCACCACGGTCTTTAGGATTTTTCAATTTAAGCATAAATACAGCACTGGATGATGATGTACTGAAATTCAACATATTAAGACCATTCACAGAAACTACGCTTTTAATCGCAGGATGTTTTCTTAAAATCAACTCAGCTCTCGTCACAACATCTGTCGTACGGTCCTGCGTTGAGCCCGGTGGAAGCGTAACAGTTGCCATCAAAAATGATTGGTCTTCATCAGGAATAAATCCTGTCGGCGTAATGATAAACATCCACGCAAATAGACCGATTACAACCGCAAGCCCTGAAAAAGCGACCCATTTTTTCTTCAATAAGAACAGAACCGATTTTCCATATCGGAAAGTCATTTTATCAAATGACGCGTTGAAGCCTGCAAAGAATTTTTCTTTAAATGACAATTTTTTCGGCTCGTGTCCGTGTCCAGGTGTATGATGCTGTTTCAATAAAATCGCACACAAGGCAGGACTCAAGGTCAGTGCATTGACTGCTGATATCACGATTGCCATTGCCAGTGTTAAAGCAAACTGCTGATAGAAGATTCCCGTTGGCCCTTCCATAAAAGCAACCGGTACAAAAACCGCAGCCATTACCAAAGTAATAGAGAAAATCGCTCCAGTAATCTCACTCATCGCAGACATTGTTGCCGCCCTCGGATTAAGTTTCCGGTGCTCCATTTTGGCGTGAACGGCTTCAACAACCACGATGGCATCATCTACCACGATACCAATTGCCAAGACCAAAGCAAATAATGTTAAAAGGTTAATCGAGAATCCGAAC
Organism: Chryseobacterium sp. CBo1; assembly: GCF_001693475.1. NCBI lineage: Bacteria > Pseudomonadati > Bacteroidota > Flavobacteriia > Flavobacteriales > Weeksellaceae > Chryseobacterium > Chryseobacterium sp. CBo1. Next base: position 77,714 of record NZ_MAUH01000013.1, on the reverse strand, counting down.
AGGTTCATAAAGAAGAAGGTTCCTACAATAGATACCGGAACTGCAATGGCCGGAATCAATGTCGACCTGAAATCCTGCAGGAAGATGAATACAACGATAAAAACAAGGATAAACGCTTCGATCAAAGTATGGATCACCTGATCGATACTTTGATCCAGTGATTCTTTGGAACTGTACATAAAGGTATATTTCACACCTGCCGGGAAAGATGCAGAAAGCTCTTTCACTCTGTTCTGTGCTGCAATCTCAATTTCATTCGCATTGGATCCTGCCGTTTGAAACAGTGCGATCATTACACCTTGTTTTTTCTCATAAAGTGTGGAGACGCCGTAATCATAGGACCCGAATTCCACTTTGGCAATATCCTTTAACCTCAACGTGCTTCCATCATTACCCGCTTTGATAAGAATATTTTCATATTGTGAAGGTTCTGTATTTTTTCCTTTGTAGCGGATGACATAATCCAAGGCTTCCTTGCTTCTTTCGCCAAATCTGCCGGGTGCTGCTTCCACATTCTGCGTTTGAATGGCACCAGCCACTTCTTGCGGTGTCAAATTGTATGAGGCCATTTTTTGAGGATCGAGCCAAACCCTCATCGAATAATCCTTGTTCCCAAAAACCATTGCATCACCTACCCCTTTGATACGTTTCAGCTCTGGTACAAGGTTGATCTTTGCGTAATTCTCTATGAATAGATCGTTCACCGAGGGATCATCCGAGTACAGGGTAAGCATTGCCAGGATACTGTTTTGGCGTTTCATCGTGGTCACCCCGATCTGATTCACCTCTGCAGGAAGCTGGCTGGTTGCCTGTGCTACTCTATTCTGCACATTTACCGCAGCCTGGTCCGGATCCGTCCCCAACTTAAACACCACATTCAGCATCAGGTTACCATTACTGGATGTGGATGTGATGTAGTCCATATTTTCAACACCATTGATTGCATTTTCCAACGGCGGTTCAACAGATCTCGCAATCACTTCGGAACTTGCTCCGGGATAAACTGCAGTTACGGTGACACTTGGTGGCGCAATTTCAGGGAAAGAGGTTATTGGAAGCGTTTTCATCCCTACAATTCCCAGGATGACAAGCAACACCGATATAACGGTCGCTAAGACCGGTCTTTTTATAATCGTTTTTAACATTGATTTTTTATTTGAAATTAAACTTCAGGGCACATCCTATATTTTCCCGGATGCTGATCTCGGTGAAGTTTTATTGGCTTGTTGATTGGCCTTTTTAGGAACGACAGGCATTCCCGGCTGTAATCTTTCGAAGCCAGAAACGATGTAAGATTCACCAGCTTTGATGCCGCTTGTCACCATATAGTTGGTACCGCTTTTTCCAGAGACCTCAATAGCTTTCTGAACAGCTTTATTGTCCTTATCCACTGAAAAAATATACACCTTGTCCTGAATATTGACAGTAGATGCGATCGGGACCATAATGACATTATCATAATGTTGGTCGATCACGATTTTTCCTGTATTTCCACCACGAATAATGTTTTTAGGATTATTGAATTTAGCTCTGAAAGTCACAGATCCCGTACTGGAATTGAACTGACCTTCGACCGCATCGATCTTTCCTTTTTCCTCATAGAGATGACCATCAGCAATCTGCAATCCTACCAATGGAGCTTTCTGAATCTTTTCTTGGATAGTGCTTCCGACCTGGGAATTCTGGAATGTCAGGAAATCATTTTCACTCATACTGAAATACACATTCACCTCGTGCGAATCTGAAAGTACCGTAATGGGTTCTACGCCAGCCGGACTTATCATACTTCCCAAACGATAATTAATTCTGCTAAGATAACCGCTGACAGGAGCTTTGATCGTGCAGAAATCAAGATTGATCTTTGCCGATTGTGCCGTTGCTTCAGCCTGTGTCAAGGATGCTTTTGCACCATCGTACGCAGCCTGGGCTTGTTGGATTTGAATGTTGGAAACAATACTTTCTTTCACCAACTCCTTTCTGCGGTCAAGGTCGATTTTTAGATTGGCTAGATTCGCTCTCGCTACAGAAACGCCGGCTTTTGCTGTATTATACTGCTCAGCATATATTCTGGAATCGATTTGAAAAAGGGGTTGACCTGCTCTTACATAAGCGCCTTCATATAATGAGTATATGTAAACGTATTTTTTTCCAAGTAAAATATGTGCTCCAAGCGGAACCGGTAGGCAAGCTGCTTTATTGAATAGTTGAGCTCTTCATTTGTTGCGGTTAATTCCTCAAGTGTTGCTGCCATTTGCTCTTTCAGAACCTGCTCTTTTTCTTCTTTTTCATGAATTTGTTGCAAGAACTCACGTCTCGAGGTCACTTCAAGGGCTGTATTTAGTATACACCATGTTTTGTTATTATGATCAACAAGCGCTTTATATTCATAATCGAAATAATCAAGTGTTTCGGTTCCGTTTTTTATCAATGTGGCAGGAGCATCAGATACAGAATACGTTTTACCCGTACGCCAGACTTCCTTTAATATATCTAAAAACGGTTGCTCGTGCAGTTCCGGAATAGCTTCAATCAAAGGTTTTCCTATAACCGAAGAATCTTTGCCCCAAAGCGCTAACATTCCTGCGTTCGCAAACTGTATGATCATATTTTCGCCGGAGTAAATTGACGTCGGTGCAGGAGATGTAGCGAGTGCCTGAATAATCAGATCAGAGCTAAAATTAATAGAGCGTTTTTCGGAATTCATAAACAGCAAATTTATGGAAAGAAATTTAATTTTAATACGCTTTTTACTTCTTGTTTAGTCTGACTCAATCGAACTAAATCATCGATAAATGTCTTTGATGCTGCGCTCGTCAGGGTTCTTGAAAGAAACTGTTTGAGATAAACAGTTTAAAATTCCTTCAATAGTAATCTTTGATAAAGCATCAAATTTTAAACAAAAAATCCCGCACTAACGGGATTTTAATCACTTATATTTTAAAATTTATTTTATTTCTACAGGAACTGAAATTTTATCCCAATCCATTGTGAATCCGCTGCTGTTTACTTTATATACTAAAGTTTCCTGTTTGGTTGGTAAAGCCTTTGTTTTAACATCAACTCTTAAGGCATCCTGTGCTTCTTTGTAATCATAAGAACCCCATTGTTTGGCTTCTTTATTAAAAATTGCAGTCCAGGTTCCGGAAGCCTTTGGAATTAAGAAAAAGCTATATTTACCTTTAGCCAGTTTTTTACCCTGAACGGTAATATCTTTATCAGTTTCGAAAGTCGTTGCTTCATTGGCACCCGCACGCCAAACTTTATCATAAGCTACTAAGTCACCCCAGATTTTACGGTCTTTAACAGAAGGACTGCTATAGGCTATTGTAATGTTTGCATCTTTAATTTTTCCTGTAGCCGTAGCCGCCGGACTTGCAGGTTTTTTAGTTTCTTGTGCAAAAGCATTTACTGAAATTGTCATTGCAGCAAAAAGTACGGTAGCAGATTTAATCATTGCTTTCATAATATTTTTGTTTGATTGTTTATTTATTTACGAATTTACTGCTTTCTTCTTATAAAACAGTAAACCTATTGCCGAAAATATAATGACTGCCGCTGCCCCGATTACATTAAGCCAAAGGAAAGAAACGATATCAAACTGATAAACCGCAATGACTGTAATTTCAGATAAAATTGCAGAAATAAACACATTCTTCCCATCGATTTTTTTATAGTAAAATGCGACAAGAAAAATCCCCAGTATCGGACCGTAGAAAAGAGAACCCAATACATTGACTGCTTCAATTAGAGAACCCATCTGCGTTGCAAACATGGCTACGCCAATGGAGAATATACCCCAAGCTAAAGTATGGAGGCGACTATATTTCAATTCAGTTGCATCATTAGGAATTTCTTTTTTAAATATCAAATGAACATCTTTTAATGAGCAGGCGGCCAAGGAATTCAGCGCTGCCGAAATTGAACCCCAACTGGCCAAAAAAATAACGGCAAACAACAAACCTATCATCCCTACAGGCAATGTATTTTTTACAAAATACAGGAAAATATAATTGGTATCCGTTTTCTCCGCATTATAGTTTGAATTATTAATCGCTTCTTCTACCCTGCCGTGAAGTGCTTTCACCTGAGTTTGTGTGTTTTTAAAATCTTGAATTTTATTATTAAGTTGGGGAGATTGAGTTTCTTTTAATTTTAAAATTTCTTTCGATTCTGAATTAAATTTTATCTGTAAATCCTGATGCTCTTTTTCAAAAACCGCAGCCTGTTCCGGTTTTGTTTCCTTTAAATGCTGATAAGAACGTTCGTTAAAATAAATCGGAGCCGGTTTTAGAGAAAAGAAAGCGAAAAGCAAAGCACCAATCAGGAGAATAGCAAATTGCATCGGAATTTTCACCAATCCGTTCAACAGCAAGCCCATTTTTGCATTGGTATTGTCTTTCGCAGTAATATACCTCCCAACCTGACTCTGGTCAGTACCGAAGTAAGACAGTGCCAGGAAAAAACCGCCAATTAAGCCGCTCCAGATATTGTATTTATCTTTCCAGTCGAATTCTGTGGTGATTACATTGAGCTTTCCGGATTTCCCTGCCAGATAAAGTGCATCGTTGAAACCAATTCCATTCGGCATATTTTGAATAAGCAAATAACCTGCAAAAGCCATGGTTCCCAGAATAATGAGAAACTGTAATTTTTGGGTATGCGCGATCGCTTTTGCTCCGCCAACATAGGTATAAATCAACAAAATGCCTCCTGTTAAAACATTCGTTAAATAAATATTCCAGTTTAAAACGCTTGACAAGATGATACTCGGAGCATAAATGCTGATTCCTGTTGATAAGCCTCTCGAAAAAAGAAAAAGCAGTGACGTGAGTACCCTTGTTTTTTTATCAAAACGGTTTTCCAAATATTCATAAGCAGTGTAAACATTTAAGCGCTGAAAAATAGGGATGAAAGTGATACAAATTACAATCATCGCCAAAGGCAGACCAAAGTAATACTGAACGAAACGCATTCCGTCTGTATACGCCTGTCCCGGTGCCGAAAGAAATGTAATGGCACTTGCCTGAGTGGCCATAATCCCTATTAAAACAATGTACCAGGGCATTTTATTATCTGCTTTCAGGTAGGATTCGTTGCTTTTTTGACCACGACCGATGAATACGCCGTAAACAACCACCGCAACCAATGTAAAAATAAGAACTGTCCAATCTATATTGCTCATGCCCAGAATTTAGTAAACAAATAATAAAATGCGATCTGAACTACTAATGCAGCTGCTAATAGTATGTACCAGGTATTCCAATTTTTAAGTTGCTTGTTCATCAGTTTTTCTGTGCAGATAAAAAGTTTAAAAATAAACGTGCTGCCCCAACATTTCCGGCTGGCAACTGTCTGAAAAATGACAAAGGAGTATAAATAAAATTACCCTTCCCATATTTGGCATATAAAGTTGATCCTTGAAGAGGCTCTTCATTGGTATCGTGCATTTCAAAAAGCGGTTCATACGCTGCATCCCATTTGTCCGGGAAATAAGCACCACGTTCCTGAACCCATCCATTAAAATCATTCGCCGTAATTTTGTTTGGAAAATTCAGTAATTTATGATTTGGATTTAAAAATTTAACTTCAGCATTTTCTTCAGTAACTCTCTTATTGGCAATACTAAAATTGTACATCCCCAGTTTGTCAACGATTGTATCCTGGTTGGTGTTATACTGCATCACCAAATTTCCCCCAGCTTTTGCATAAGACCATAAAAAAGGCATCCAGCGATCCAACTTTTTCTCTGTGTTATTGGCTCGAACACCAAGAACAATGGCATCATACTGTGACAGTTTGTTTTGACCGCCGTTTCCAGACTCATTTAAGTTTCCATAAAAATCATCATCTTTTAACACGTCTACCTGAATACCCGCAATACGTAGGAACTCAGGAATGAAATCTCCCGCACCTTGTATATAACCTACTTTTTTAACCTTCGTTTGGATATCACCTTTCATTACAGCTACCGTTGCAGGTGCAAAATATTGTAAGGATGGTAAATGCGGATATTGAATTAATATTTGTTTTTTATTGTAAGTTACTCCGTCTGCAACAAAATTGGCATCCAATTGCAAACGAGATGAATTTATCGAAGCAAGCTTATTTTTTGGAATAGTGTAATCGATGGTGAAATCTTTACCATTTATTGAATTTACATCAGCGCCACCTAACCGTTCTCCATTATACATCAGATTGACTTTTCCATTGTTGAACTGTTTATTGGAATTAACCTTAACATTTAAACTCAAATGTAAATCTTCATTTTCTTTTACAAGATAAAGCGGTTGTGTAAACTTCAGTTCCAATGCAGGAACAATACGTAAGGCTTCGACCACATCACCACGCACCGGGTCTAATTTCTTGAAAGACAAAGGAAGTTTAACCTGAAATTTCTCAGAACCTATTTTTACATCAAGCAAAACATTCAGTGGTGATTCTGCCTCGGGCAAACCGATTAAAGTATCATTCGGAACAGAGAAAGTTGCCGCGTTTGTGGCTGGTTTTACCAACCAGTAAGGTTCTGTGAGTGCTGCATCAGCAGGAATCTGAATGTTATGTTCAATGGTGATTAAAGAATCTTTTGATAATTTTCTGGTAAAGCTTTCTGACTGGCTCAGCCATTTTACATTTTCTAAAATAACAGGATTTTCAGCTCTTGAAATCAGATTTAACCTGAAATTGTAATTTTCTCCGGCAACGGATTCAGCCTGATTGGTTACTACTTCACCCATAAATCCGGCACAACTTAAAATGATATTGTCAAGAGATTTAAGTTTATCCTTTTTCAGGTCTGAATCATTAAGCGCCATCACCTTTTTTCGTAAAGCAAGCAAAGCAGGCAAGCTCAGGTCAGGTTTATTGAAATTGAAAGCGGAAATAATTTTATCTAATGACTGGTCAATATCAGCGTTACCTTTTGCCGTCCAGGTTTTAAGTACGCCGTCAAAAAGTGTTGTTTTTGCAGGCTCACCGGCAACATGACTAAAATATTCAGTTTTGATCCCTGCTACAGACTGTGTTCCCGCACCCTGGCTTTTATGCAAACTTCTGCTTAATCCCGCCAGTTCACCATACCCCACTCCCAATTGCGCATCATATTGTCCAACCGTAATTTTCAGTTGATTTTCAGCTGTCGTATTGACCCCACCAAATCGGAAAGTATTCCACAATACACGTTTTGGCTGCCATACATTCACATATTTTAGTTGATTTGGGAAAGCATTTTTATCGCCTGCCAGTTTAAAAGCTTTTTCTGCAACCACAGCCGAAGCGGCATGTTGTCCGTGTCCTGCTGCTGCAGTAGGCGGAAAACGACAAATGATCACATCCGGACGGAATTTACGGATGATCCAAACTACATCAGATATGATGCTATCTTCATCCCACTGTTTAAAGGTATCGGTTGTATTTTTAGAGAACCCGAAATCGATGGCGCGGGTAAAAAACTGTTGGGCACCGTCCAACTTTCTTGCCTCCAAAAGCTCATGCGTTCTGATTAAACCCAATGCAACACCTTGTTCTGTGCCTAATAAATTCTGACCACCATCACCTCTGGTTAAAGACAGATAGCCCGTTTCTACATTTTGGTCGTTGATTAACCAAGATAGTAATCCTGTATTTTCATCATCGGGGTGAGCAGCCAGGTATAAAACTTTAGGAATATTTTTGAGCGTTTTAAGGTCGCGATAAATTTCAGATGATTTTGAGGGCCGAACCTGTTGGGCCGAACAAAAAACCGTAAAAAAGCCAAGAATAAATACAGTGATTACTTTTCTGAACATTTGAATTTGCTTTGCGGGGCAAATATAAGTAAATCGTTTTTCTTTCGACTTTAAAGAATTATATTCTGAATTTTACAAAAAAAATGCTTAAACTTTTTTATTAAACCACAAAAGACACTAAAGCTTTTTAAACACTAAAGCTATTTTAAGTTATATACTTTACTGTACTATTATGCCGTATTATTTTAAACTTTCTAAAGTCAACTAAAGTGGTTAAAATTAAACAGAGATTATTTATGAATTAGTTTTTCAAAGAAAATGAAAACTATCTATGTTTTTCTAATTGTATTCTTCGTAAGATTGATATAATTAAACATACAAAATGTCGCTACTGCCCCGAAAGTATGCCATAGAAAATGTGTTCCGAAACTGAACCATTCCCATTTATCTGCTATACGGAAGGTTAATGCTAAAGTAAACGATAATAAAGCAAAAGCTACCCATTTGCCGGCTTTCCACCTGGTATAAATCAAATAACTTAATACGGAGAAAAGCACAAACGAAGCCATGATTGCATAATTTATGTTGATAAAAAGAGAAGTGTTATCTATCAAAATCCAGTTTTTCAGAGCAAACATGAGTATCAGATATACCAGAACCATTACAACAGCATAATACCATCTGGTGCTCTGAGCTACAAAATAAAATCCGGCAGACAAGCAAAGTAACATGATGGGCAACCAATCCATCACAATAAATACCGGCCATTGTCTGAATGAATGATAAATAGTTCCGCCAATGGCACCAATATATAATAAGATTAAACAAAAAGTTAAAAAGGGATATTCTTTAAAATTACCCTTTATTTTGATTGTCCAAAAAATAGCTAAGGCTAAAAATAATACAGCAGTTATTGCATTTAACGGCTCAGGGAAAAACTGAGCCATATCTGTTTCTTTATATAACATTCCTCCGTCTGGAGGTAATTGATTTATTGGCATTGTCTATTTTGCATTTGTTTAGGCAAAACTATAGTTAAAAATTAAAAAAACCTCTAATTTTTAATATTATCTAATGTTGAAAAAAGTCAAAGAATAGTGCAAGTCTTAATTTATTGTTGTACTGATAATTTATTAAGCATTAATTAACAGACTTGTAACAACGCAGTAATATAAAGGATTTAGCTTTGGTCAGTTAAAAATCTAATCCATTATTTCTACCAAATGAAACATTATTTACTTCTATTGTGCTGTTTAATGGCACAGTTATGCTTTGCACAGGTACCGGTTACGTATCTACAGAATCCTACTCCCAATTCTATGATTGTCAACTGGAAAACTTCTTCCGACAATGAGACAACAGTCTATTATGGTACTTCATCATCAAACCTAAATGTAACGGTTACAGGAACGACCAATATTTTTTCCGATACCGGATACAGCAATAACTATTATTATCATACGGCGAAGATTACCAATCTTCAGCCTAATACAAAATATTATTATAAAGTAAAAACGGGAGCGAATGAGTCTTTAGTATATAATTTTCGCACTCTTCCACTTCCGGGACAACCATCAACTGCAGACGGTAAAATCAGGTTTCTGATTATGGGTGACAACCAGTTAAAAAACGAACCCAGGTACGATTCTCTTAACCTTCATGCCTATAAAAAAATAAAACAAAGATTTGGCTTGACCCAGGATCCATCAGACAATATTGCTTTAACCTTTATGGTGGGAGATCAGGTCGACGTTGGTACACTCGACCACTATGAAAATGTTCACTTTAAGAAAAATCAAAAACTTTCGCCATACCTTCCCATACAAACTACTGTAGGAAATCATGAGACGTATGGTACTTTGGGTATGAGCTCTTATTATGCCCATTTCTTCATCGATGAGCTGAGCTACAAAAATATTAGTTCAGGAAACGAGAATTATTATGCACAGCAGGCAGGTAATGTTCTTTTTATAAGTTTAAGTTCAGAACACACAGGAGCTGCACAACAAACATGGCTTCAACAGGTTATAGCTGCCGCAGCTACTGACAACACTGTACACTGGATTATCTCTTTAAGCCACAGACCTTATCAGGCAGAGCAATATGTAGGAGATATTTCAACATGGGTAAGAAATACGGCTGTACCTTTGCTTACCTCTTCTGAAAAATACCTTATGCACATTGGTGCTCATCACCACTTATACCATAGAGGACAGCTTAAAAATTCACCAAACTACCAGATCATTTCAGGTGGAACCGCATGGGATCAGTATTGGGGAATGTCTAATGAACAGGATTTTGACGATGTACAAAAAACACTGACAGACTGGACATATCAAATCGTTGAAGTTGATGTACCAAATGGTAAGGTCGATATAGAAAGCTACTCCATCGGCAGTATTTATAACCAAAAGAACAGTGTTGTTGTCGACAGTTTCCATAGGTATAAAAATTTGGCTAAACCTGCAAAACCTGCTATTACTAATGTTTTTACAGCACCTGTAACTTTACCTTTAACAATAAACGGGAGCAATTTCTCAACCACAACTTCGGAGCTTTTAAATACAACACAGTTTCTTATCAGTAAAACGGCTGATTTTTCGGTTATCGACAAAGAATTCTACCGTGACTACGAAAACTGGTTTGGCAAAGAAGGTAATGGAAATCCTGACGTTACAAAAAATTTAAACGCAGGAGTTGATATTACCAAAGCCACTATCGCTACAAATTCTATAACCAACGGAGTTTATTATGTAAAAGTACGATATAGAGACAGAAACCTTGAATGGAGCGACTGGAGCGATGCAAAACAGTTTGAAATAACAGGAAGCGTAGTTTCAAACCCAGCATTGGTTTTAAACAAAACCGAGTATCTTCAAAATGAAGCTATTCTTGCAACATACACGGATGGGCCGGGAAATCAGCAAGACTGGGTTGGAATTTATAAAAAAGGACAAAATCCTTCTGCTGTAACCTCACAAGGTTATAAATATACAAATGGGCAGACTTCCGGGACAGCAGATTTCAATAGCGGACTAGCCACTAAAGGTCAATATTTCGCTGGCTTCTTTGCCAATAACGGATATACTGAGATCACCGGAAGAAAAAACTTTTATGTAGGACCAAAAGTTGTTCTGCAGGCTACATCAGACACCTACCCTGTCGGAGGAACGGTAGTTATTAATTATACAAACGGGCCAAATCTTACCAACGATTGGATTGGAATTTACAAAATGGGACAGGTTCCCGGATCTGCCAATCCTTCAGCAATGTGGAGCTATGTAACAACTGCTGCAGGAACCAAAAACTTTACAGGACTACCAAAGGGCTATTATTACGCAACCTACCTTTTGGAAGACGGGTATACGCAAATCGGAGAAAAAGTATTCTTTAAAGTAGGCGATATCGTAACTGACCTTTGGATAAACAAACCTGTTTATACTTTAGGTGAAAATATCACTGCCTCATGGACAGATTCTCCCGGAATTATCAAAGACTGGCTGGGAATTTATCCGCAAAGTGTACAAACACCGAATGATCAGTTTACATCGTATACTTATTTTGATGGAGTAACCCAAGGTACAAAAACAATCACCGGAAACGTAAATGGTGTTCCTACCACAGCGGGTAATTATTATATGGTAATGTTTACCAACGATTCTTACACAGAAGTTTCGAACAGAGTTTCCTTTCAGGTTGTGGGAAGTACATTGGGTACAAACGAAACGCACAATGCTACCGAGAAAAATGTCATTCTTTATCCAAACCCGGCAAAACCAGGACAGCCAACTTTTATTAAAAGTGATTATCCTATAGAAAAGATTCAACTTCTTTCAGCTGCAGGACAACTGTTATATGAAACTAAAAATGTAAATGATCAGAAATTCTCTTTGGTGAATGAAAACTTGCCAAAAGGTGTTTATTTCGTAAAAGTACATACCCGAAAGTTATTTACTTTAAAACTTATCATAGAATAAAGTATTTAAGTTTAGTTTAAAGATCCAATCTGTAAAATCTGCAGATTGGATCTTTATTTATAATCATCAGAAAAATAGCTCCTATTTACTTTTAAGTTTATTTAAAATTGATTATTAAAGAAAAAGCCACAAACTCTTCAAATGGTTTGCGTACAGATTCTATTATTTGGATCTTAACTTGAAAGTTCCATTTTGTCGGCAAGGTATTTTAGAAAGATTTCGAACATTATTTATCATTATAAAACAAAATTTAATCAAATAAAAAATTTGAAACGAAATATAGGCTGAAGAAAACTCCAGTTATTTTATGATGCTTGTTCAAATCAGTTTTCAGAGCGATTCGTATTTAACAAATACTTTTTACCATATGGTAAATCTATTGCACAAAAAATAAAGTATTTTTAATCTATGAAAGAGTTTATTGAATACATTCTGCAGTTTGGTCATCTGAATCAGCAGCAGATTGGCCTTATTACAAACAAAGCAACGGAGATTGACCTGAGAAAAGGAGAATATTTTTCTGAGGCCGGTAAAATTCCCAAGCAGGTGGGATTTATTCTAGAGGGAGTTGTTCGTTTTTGCTATTACAACAATAAAGGTCAGGAAATCACTCATCATTTTATAGACGAGCTTAACTTTGTTTCGGATCAACAAAATTTTGAGGCACAAATAGTGGCTACCGATTATATTGAGGCAGTTACCGATTGTAAATTGCTTGTTTTTTCGAAAAAAGACTGGGATGACATTGGAAATACCATCGTGGGTTGGCATGATATAACCGGTCTGATCTTAAAAAACTGTTTATTAAAAACCATTGAAAGAAGAAGTCCTTTAGTTTCAGAAGATGCGACCACAAGGTATCTCTCATTTCTTGACAAATTTCCTAATCTTGCCAACAGAATACCGCTGTCTTACATAGCTTCATATTTAGGGATTACCCAGCAATCATTAAGCAGAATAAGAAAAAACATCAGGTAAATCACTTTTTACCATATGGTAAATGTTTTCTTTTGCCAGAATCCGAAATTTGTTTTATTAATTTAAATAACAAAAAAAAATGGATAAAAAAGTAGTCTTGATTACAGGAACAAATAGTGGTTTTGGATGGCTTACTGCCAATAGCGTTGCAGCATTGGGACATAAAGTCTACGCTACCATGAGAGATCTCGACGGAAAAAATGCGGAGAAGGCAAAAGCTTTAGCACAAGTGGAAAATATTACTGTTCTGGATGTGTCGTTAACTGATGAAACCAGTGTACAAAATGCAATCAACACCATTATAGCGAAAGAAGGAACCATTGATGTATTGGTAAACAATGCTGGTATTTCAATGTTTGGTGTGGCAGAAAGCTCAACACCGGAAGATTTGCAGCGAATGATCGATGTCAATGTTATTGCCCCATGGAGATTGATGAAGTTGGCATTGCCTTTTATGCGTAAACAGTCGGAAGGATTGATTATCAACGTTTCAAGTGGATGGGGTAGATTCTCCGCTCCTTTTTTCGCAACGTATGGTGCTTCAAAGTTTGCTTTGGAAGGTTTAAGCGAAAGTTTACATTACGAGTTGCGACCTTTTGGAGTTGATGTAGCAATTATACAACCCGGTTCGTTTCCTACCGAAATGTCTCAAAAGGTTCAGTTCGGATCTGATACATCCGTAAATGATGATTATAAATTGATCGCTGATATACCGGATAAAATATTTGGAGCCGTTGGCAAAATGATTGAAACAGTAAAACCTGATCCGCAGGAAGTTGCTGATGCAGTTGTAAAGCTTATCAATTTACCGAAAGGACAAAGACCGTTGAGAACTGTTGCAGATCCTACTACAGGAGAAATTGTAAGAGCTGCCAATGATGCTGTAGCAACTGAATATTCAAAAGTTTTAACCGCATTCGGAATGCAGGATCTTTTGTCATAAAAATTTAATTTGTAAATACTCCAAAGTCTCTTACTTTGGAGTATTTTTTTTGCAAGTTTAAAGAAATCAAAGAATCGGGTAAGGTTTCGTAGAATTGAAAGTTATTTTCATTGTTAAAGATTAGCTTTTCATATTCAATCTTTCTTCCTGAAGATCAAGCAGACGAAGATGTTTTCTGATTATTTCTTCATCTAACAACAGCTCTTCCCTGTTTTTATTGATGAGCCAGTTTCTTTGAGTTTCAAGAATGTCGATATAAATTTTTCTATATTCCTCATAATTAAGAATAATTTCAGAGCTGTTTACCTGCCTTTCATATTTCTGCAACTGATCTTTCAAAGTTGGGAAACTGTCTACCTTATGAGCATAATCGTTACGTATTTTATCAATTGCCACTTTTGCCAAACTATTCTGAATATCGTAATCGATCTCTTTCTCACTTTTAATAAAATCCCGGTCTATCGGTGGAAATTTTTTAAGTAAAAAAGGAAGCGTAAGTCCTTGTAAGAGTAAAGTTAACAGAATCACTATAAATGTGATGAAAAGTATCATATTTCTTTGAGGAAACGGAGTTCCATCATCTAACGTCAACGGAATGGAAAGTGCGGCAGCAAGAGATACTACGCCTCTCATTCCGGTCCAGCCAATAATTATGGGGGTTTGCCAACCGGGCGATTGTGCATCTGCAACGGTGATAAAATTTCTCATCACCAAGGTTGTAATTACTGCTGCATAGCCTGCTAAAATTCTTACTATAATCAGAACAACAGTAACTGCAACTCCATAACCGATTGCAGTGTAAATATCTGTATCACCTAAACCGGAAACAATTTCTGGCAGGTCTAAACCTATAAGCATGAAAACAATTCCATTCAACAAAAAACAAAAGCTTTCCCAAACGGTTACCGTACGTATTCGCGATGCACTGCTCAAAAAATCATGACTGCGATAAGACAGGAATAATCCGCCGGTCACAACCGCCAAAACTCCTGATGCATGAAATTGTTCTGCTACCAAATACATAGAGAATGGCGCAATAAAAGTCAGTAAAATATCGGTGTTTGAATCGGTAGGTAAAATTTTGTGTAGTTTCATAAAGATGTATGCAATAGCAAGCCCGATTCCCACACCACCAAAGCACATCCAAACAAAACTTCCAGCCGCTTCATGCCAGATAAATTGACCGGTTGCAGCAGCAATCATTGCAAATCTGAAAATGATCAGAGAAGAAGCATCGTTCAGCAAACTTTCACCTTCAAGAATTGAAGCCAGTCTTTTTGGCACTTTTACAAATTTTAAAATTGCTCCGGCGCTTACTGCATCAGGTGGAGAAACTATACCGCCCAATAAAAAACCAAGAGCTAAAGAAAATCCCGGAATAAAATAATTGGCGAAAACAGCAACTGAGAATGCGGTAAAAAAAACGACTACAAAAGCAAAACTAAAAATAATCCTACGCCATCGCCAGAGTTCTTTCCATGATGTTGACCATGCAGCTTCATACAGCAAAGGAGGTAAAAAAATAATAAATAATAATTCGGGATCAATCTTAAGTGCCGGTACACCAGGAATAAAACTTATAAAAAGTCCTGCTAATACCAGCAGTACCGGATAGGCAACCCGTATCTTTTTGGCCAACATGATGAGCATTATAATTAAGAAAACCAAAAAAAGATAAAATTCAAAGTCTTCAAGCATATCGTGATTTTAGATATTTAAATATAAAAAAATATTTAATTTTTGTGATAATTTACCTGACTGAATCAAATTGTTTTATGTGGAAATATAATTTTCACACTTATGCGTATATCCTGATTTTAATCAATTATAATTAACTATCATTCAACATCTTCAAAACATATCTATATCTTCAAACAAATATTTTGTTAGACTTCTGTTATTATTCACAGATAAAATGAGGCTATCCCACTTTTGGGACAGCCTCATTTGTAATCAAAGGAATACTTTTCTTAACTATTCCAATATTAATTTAGTGTCGTTTATCAGATCAGGCTCCCGCCTCTTCATCGGTAAAAATCTGTACTCCATCTTTCTTTTCAATTAGCTGAAGCGGATATAATTCCGGATTATAGTCTCCGTTTAAGACTTCATTAAGAGCGTGTTTTTTAGATTGACCAAATGTGACAATCAGAATATTTTCAGCTTTGTTAATGATAGGTTCAGTCAAAGTAATTCTATACATTTCCTGCGGTTTCAGGTAATAAGCATCCACCCATTTTTCTTTTTCGTGTAAAACTTTCTCACCTGGAAACAAAGATGCCGTATGACCATCATCACCCATTCCTAAAAGAATAAAATCGAAAGTACCGTCGTCTCCCAAAACATTTGTGATTTGCGCTTCATATTGTTTAGCATAATCTTTTGGCTCGATCCCATCTTTATACATCGGAAAAATCTGATCTTTATTGACCGGAACTTTATCCAAAAGCGTCTCCAAAGTCATTTTAAAATTACTTTTTTCGTCATCCAGAGAAACCCATCTTTCATCTACCCAGAAAAAGTAAATTTTATTCCATTCTATCTCATCTGCGTATTCCGGAGTCGACAATAAGCTGAAAATAGCTTTTGGAGAAGAACCTCCACTTAATGCCACTACAAACTTTCCACGCTTTTGAATTGCCTTTTCCGAAAGTTCTACAAACAGATCTGCTGATTTTTTGTATAAAACATCCAGATCATTAAATATTGTAATATTCATTTAGTCTTTAATTAAATTTTAAACCCATTGATGCCCTTGTCTTTCCACCAATGCATTGCTGTCATCGGGTCCCCAACTTCCTGCTTCGTAATTCGGGAAAGAAGAATCTTTGGTTTTCTCCCAGGTTTCCTGGATCGTTTTTACAACATCCCAAGCTTCTTCCACCTGATCCGAACGCATAAACAAAGTAAGATCGCCTAATAGTGCTTCCAATAAAAGTGTTTCATACGCTTCAGGAGTGTCTGTCTGACAGGCAAAATTGTCAAAAATCATTTCCACAGGTTTTAGTTCTAAAGAAAGTCCGGGCTTTTTAGACATAAACTGCAATCTGATGTCCATTTGTGGCTGAATATTAATAATCAACCGGTTCGCCGACAGAAGTGATGTACTTTCGGAGAATGTAGAATGTGGAAGTGGCTTAAACTGAATCGTAATGTAAGAATGTTTTTCCTTCATTTTTTTCCCGGTACGAACATAAAAAGGAACGTTTTCCCATCTTTCGTTATCCAGATAAAACTTAATAGCAGTGAATGTTTCCGTATTCGAATCAGGAGCGATTCCTTCTTCCTGACGATAGCCGTTTACTTTTAAACCGTTTACTTTTCCTCTTCCATACTGACCTCTTACAGCATAATGATCTACTTTATCCGGTGAAATTCTGCGGATTGATTTTAAAACATCTACCTTACGATCCCTGATTTCTCCTGATTCCAATGAAACCGGCGGTTCCATGGCAACCATGCAAAGAATTTGTAAAAGGTGATTCTGAATCATGTCTCGTAAAGCACCGGTCTGTTCATAAAAGCTTGCTCTTGTCTCTACTCCTACTTCTTCGGCAACAGTAATCTGCACGGATTCTATATGTCTGTGATTCCACAAAGGTTCAAAAATAGAATTTCCGAATCTGAATGCTAAAATATTCTGAACCGTTTCTTTGCCTAAATAATGGTCGATACGATAGATCTGTTCCTCCTGAAAGGTTTGTGAAAGAAGATCATTGAGTTCAATAGCAGACTCTTTATTATGACCAAAAGGTTTTTCGATGATAATTCGATCTTTTCCAGGGTCTGAAGCTATTGAAGTATTTTTTAGGTGATTTGAAATTACCGATACAAAGTTTGGAGCAATCGAAAGATAGAAAAGCCTGTTTCCTCTCATTCCATACACTTTGTCGAAATCTTCCAGTTTCTGATATAAATTCTGATAAGAACTTTCTTCATCCAGCTGATGCTGAAAATAACTGATGTGTGCCTGAAAACCAGCCCAGTCTTCCGGCGTTATCGTCTTTCTTGAAAAACTTTCCAGATTTTCTTTAATATAAGCTCTGAATTTTTCATCCGTATTTTCGGCTCGTCCTAAAGCTAAAATATTGAAACCCTTTGGCATTCTGCCATCAATATATAAATTGTAAAACGCAGGAAAAAGCTTCCTTTTTGCCAAATCTCCCGTTGCACCAAAAATAACGACCGTCGTTGGATGCAGGATTGTGTTGTCGCTCATTTTCCTGATTTATTTATTTAGGTTTTGCCATGAAGTATGAAAAACTCCTTCTCTGTCTGTTCTTTGGTATGTATGTGCTCCAAAATAATCACGCTGAGCCTGAAGCAGATTTACCGGTAAAGATGCTGTCGTGAAAGCTTCGAAATATCCTAAAGCTGCCTGAATTCCTAAACTTGGGATTCCGTTTGATGCAGCGAAAGAAGCCGTTTTTCTTAATGAAGAAATTTTGTCCTTTACGATTTTTGAAATTTCCTGATCCAATAAAATATTCGATAAATTCTCATCTTTAGAATAAGCCAAATAGAATTTTTCTAATAAAACAGAACGAATAATACAACCACCTCTCCAGATTTTCACAACATCTTTCAATGGGATTTCAAACTGATATTCTTCAGAAGCTTTTACCAATAATGCCAAACCTTGCGCATAGCTGATCAAAGTAGCAAGATACAATGCATCGCCAACTTCCTGGATGAATAATTCTACATTTTCGGGTGTTGAAATTTCTTCTTTAGCATATAATTGAGAAGCTTTTATTCTTTCCTCTTTATAAGCTGATATAATTCTTGAAGTAACGGCAACATCAATGGTCGGGATCGAAACACCAATTTCCATTGCCTGTTCTGAAGTCCATTTTCCGGTTCCTTTTGCTCCGGCTTTATCTAAAATCTTATCGACAAGAAAACCGTCTGTCAAATCATCTTTTTGCTGGAAAATATCTCTTGTGATTTCAATAAGGAAAGAATTCATTTCGCCTTCGTTCCAGCTTTTGAAAACTTCGTATAACTGATCATTGTTCAGACCGGCTCCTTTTCTCAACAAATCATAAGCCTCGCTGATTAATTGCATAATGGCATATTCGATTCCGTTGTGAACCATTTTCACATAGTTTCCTGCTGAACCTTTCCCCATGTAAGCGGTACAAGCTTCACCATTTACTTTTGCTGAAATTAATTCCAGCATAGGTTTTATTAAATCGAAAGCTTCCAAATCTCCACCGGGCATAATACTTGGGCCTCTTCTTGCACCCTGCTCTCCTCCGGAAACGCCCATTCCCATAAAATGCAGGTTTTTAGAAGCCAAATCAGCAATACGTCTTTCGGTATCTTTGAAATAAGAATTTCCTGCATCAATTACAATATCTTTCGGGCTTAGAAGCGGCGTAATGTTTTCCAGAACAGCATCTACAGGCTTTCCTGCAGGAACCATCAAAATAATTTTTCTCGGACTTTCTAAAGCTGATACAAAGTCTTCTAGAGAAGCAGTTCCTTTCACCGCGGTTCCCAGAGTTACCCCATTGTGAAGTTCTTTTACCTTTTCCTCATCCAGATCGAATCCTGCTGTAGAAAAACCATTATCGGCAATATTATAAAGCAGATTTCTTCCCATGACTCCGAGACCAATGACCCCGTAATTATACTTTTCCATTCTTACTTAAGATTTATTTATTTTTACACGCCAAATTTACGGAAATGCAAATCAGTAAAAAAATTATGCGAAACTTTCTTTCAATGATTGCAGTAGTTGTAATCAACTGAAAATTTATAATAATTACATCATCATCGGAACTTCCATCAATAAATCTCTTATTTTCTGATTGCTTTGAGGTTTAATTTCTGACCTTTAATTTCTGCGCTTCCTTTTAAATAAATGCATAAACACTTCATTTTTAATGAAACATCAATAGCCATAACCCTACTTTGATGTATGTCGCGTTATCTTCTATAAAATTTCAAAGTGAATTTTTATTTAAAATCCATTCTTCAGAATCTTTAGCAGTTCCGTCTGCTGCATCACATCATTTTTACTGTTGATAAGATTATAATTTGCCTGAAGCCAGTTGTTTCGGACAACAAAAAACGTGTAGGCATCCATTAAGCCCTCCTTATATTTTTCTTCCGATTTTTGAAATGAGAGTCTTTGGTTTTCGAAATTTAATTCCAGAAGATTATATTTTTCCTGAGCATTCAGAAACTGAGCTTTTATCGAATTGATCGATTTTGTGAGATCATTCACAATTAAATCTTTATCGTAATTAGAATTAATCACATTCAGTTTGGCAATTTCTACATTGTTTTTTACTTGAAACTTATTAAAAATAGGAATATTGAGCCCAAATGAAACCGACTGATTTTTATTTTGGCTAAATTGATCTGCAAAATTGATGTTTACAGATTGATTATTTCCTAAAAATTTATTATAAAACGTTGACCAGCTGTAATTTCCTGTTAAAGTTGGTAAATAGCCCGATCTTTCGATACTTATATTTTTTTCCTGAGCCTGAATTTCTGCAAGTATGGTTTTATAGGCAGGATTATTTTCTATCAATTTCTGCGTAAATTCTGAATCCGAAAAATTTTCACTCAACAAACCTTCTTCCGCCATCACAAAATCTATCGAATCATCTTGCAAATTCAGAGCATTGAGAAGGTTTATTTTGGCTAAATCACGTTGATTTTTTGCAGAAACCCATTGCTCCTGCAACGTTCCAAGGTTTGCTTTAATATCGTAAACATCACTTTTAGAACGGTTTCCGATCTCAACTTCTTTTTCAGTTCTTTTGATCTGCTCTTCAATTCCTGAAATCTGTGTTTCTAAAACATCAAGCCAGCTTTTACTGTTCTGATATGCGAAAAAAGTCTGAATTACATTCAGTTTCACTTCATTTTGAGCTTGTTTCAGTTTGTAAGTGCTCGTTGTTTTGTTGAGTTTTGAGAGAGAAATATTCAGATAATTTTTCCAGTTAAACAATTCAGCATTGGCCTGGGCAAAAACCTGATCATATTGCGTATTGAGCGCTTCTCGCTGGTTGTTTGACTGATTAATAGACGACCCGAAACTATAGCTGTGATTCACTCCCGCATTTACTGATGGTAACAACATTCCTTTTGAAGCTGCAATTTGACGGTCGTTTTTCTGAATATTTACGGTTGCCTGTTTAATTAAAGGATGATTTGTAGAGGCATAATCCAGACATTTCTGAAGATTCCAGCTTTCCTGAGCAGGAAATAGATTGATGATGAATATGAAGAGTATTTTTTTCATGTTTTAAATTTGGCAGGAAGATGGATGATGGAGGCAGGAAGTTTAGACACATCAAACTTCCACCTTCCAGCATCTGTCATCCGGCATTATTCGTATTTCAGATATTTAACGAGACTAATTTTTGTGGCGCGGTAAGCTTTGAAACTTACCACAGTAAAGGTTAGGATCAACAATAAAAATAAGCTCAAAACATATGGCCAAACCGGCATATCGATTCGGTAAGGAAAATCTTTCAGCCATTCGTTCATCGCATAATATCCAAAAGGCATACTGATGATAACGGCAATCACACAAATCAGTAAAAACCGTTTGGTTAAATCCCATACAATTGTTTTTTCGTCGGCACCTAAAGTTTTTTTGATGGCCACATCTTTTAGTTTTTGCTCTATTAATAATGAGGATAAAGCGAATAATCCCAATAATGCGATGACAAGAACCACAATATTCAGAGTCGTAAACAATGTTTGTTGTTTCTGGAATCTCTCGAAAGTTTTTGCAAACTGCTTATCTACAAATTCATATTCAAAGGGGTAACCCGGTTCTGCTTTTGTAAGCCAGAATTCTTTAATGCGTTCCAAAGTACCTTCGATATCGTTTCCGGAAACTTTTATCTGAATATTAGACATATTGTTTTTCACCCAGTTTCTGTCATAATTAAAGAAAACGACCGGTGTAATCTGTTTGTCGACTCCACTGTAGTAAAAGTCCTGTACTACGCCAAGAATTTTATATTTTTTCCTGTCATCCCAGCCTGTCAGAATTTCTTTACCTAAAGCAGTTTTAGGATTAAAGCCTAATTTTTTAGCAAAAGTTTCATTTACCACAGCTCCATTGATGGTATCCGAAGCTATTTTCCAGTTCAGATCTCTTCCCGACAAAAATTTTATTTTATAGAAACGCAGATAATTTTCATCAATAGCTCCCAAACCAGTACCTTCCACTGTTTTTGTACTGTCTCTTGCATCTTTAGCTACAGAACTATTGGTAATTCCTCTGCCTATCGACTGAATAGAACCTGTAATTTCAGTTACGCCTGATAATTTAGAAATTTCATTTTTCAGCAGCTTATATTTTTTGAAATTGTAATCATTCTCCCATTTGGTCTCTTTAAAATCGATCTGAACAACCTGGTCCCCTTTGAAACCAAGATCTTTACTCATCATATATTTTACCTGAGCATGGATAATGAGCGAACAAATAATAAAGAACGAAGAGATGATCAATTGTACAGTCAGAATAGAATTTCTCAGCCAGACACCGTGTTTGCTGCCTGCAAAATTTCCTTTTAAAGTATTGATTGGTTTAAAATTCGAAAGATACATCGCAGGAATCAACCCGGAGATCAGAGAAAACAGAATCAGCAACAAGCCTGTGTAAAGAAACAGACTTAAATTATTAACCTCGATTTCCTTCCCAAGAAATTTATTGTAAGAGGGCAGCAAAAGCTCAATCATTGCCAATGCAAGAATGTAAGCCGTAAAGCAAATTATAAAAGTTTCCAGCAGAAACTGTAAAATCAGTTTTGATTTTGTACTTCCTACCGCTTTTCTTACGCCGACTTCTTTCGCTCTTTGTGAAGCCTGAGCTGTTTTAATATTTATTAGGTTAATCCCAGACAAAAGCAATATCAACCCGGATAATCCTAACAAAATCATGATCGATTTTTTGTCGCCTTTATTAATGCCTTCACTTTTTGCATCAAGCTTTATATTGGCAAGTGGCGACAGATAAACTTTTAACGGGTTTTTCTTATCAATTTCATAACCCCATTTTTTTGCTGAAATTTCATCTTCCTTTTGTATTTTTTTTGAAATTTTATTTTCGATAGCTTTAATATCTGAACCCGGTTTCATTTTAAAAAATCCATAATAGCTGTAACTCGTCCATTGGGTTTTACTGTTTTCCATATAGGGATTCATAAACACGAAATCAGGTTTAAAAACAGTATTTTCCGTTGGTTTTTTATAAATGGCGGTAACGATATAATTTTTATCATCAACCTCAACTCTGACCGTTTTTCCGATAGATTCTATATAATCGTCACCAAAAAGTAGTCTCGCCGTTTCTTCAGACAATGCCACTTTATTTATATCCGTCAAAGCATTTTTATAATCTCCTGCAACTTTCTCAAAAGGGAAAAAGTTAAAAAAAGAATTAACTGTTGCTCCCGCCGTTACATAAGCTGAATTGCTCCCGAAACTAATTTTCTTTCTTCCCCAGTCGTTAAATATTGTTGCATCTTCAATTTCCGGGTATGTTTCTTTCGATTCGAATATTTGTGGATAGCTGGAAACCGCCATTGTTCCGAATGACGAATTCCAGTTCTCTACAAGATAAATATTTTCTTTATTCGGGTTCCATTGTTCATACGATTTCTCGTCCTGCCAATGAATATAGATCAACAGAAAAACACATAAGCCAACACTCAATCCCAAAACATTGATAATGGTAGAAAGCCAGTTTTTTCTATAATTGATAAATGCTATTTTGAGCCAGTTTTTAATCATAATTTTGGTTGTTGGTTTTTGGTTGTCAGTTGTTAGTTGTAAGAATTTCCTATCAACTATCAACAAACAATGAGCAACAGTTTATTCGTATTTCAGATATTTCACAAGATTCACTTTTGATGCTTGATACGCTTTTATACTGACAACAGCGAAAGTGAGAATTAATAATAAAATAAGACTCAGAACGAAAGGAAGAACAGGCATATCAATTCGGTAAGCAAAATCTTTCAGCCACTCGTTCATCAGATAATAACTGATCGGAATGCTTATTAAAACAGCAATCAGCGTAATCCAAAGGAATTGTTTTGTTAATCCAATAATTAAAGCTTTGTCTGATGCTCCTAAAGTTTTTCTAATGGCAACATCTTTCAGTTTCTGTTCGATCATTAATGATGATAATGCGAATAACCCAAGTAAGGCTACCATCAAAACCATTGCGTTAAGAATAGTGAACAATGTTTGCTGTTTTTGGTATTTAACAAAACTCTCGGCAAATTTTTTATCAATAAAATAGGAATCAAAAGGATAACCCGGTTCTGCTTTTTCTTGCCAATATTTTTTGATTCTTTTTACCGTTGCATCAATATCATCTGCTTTCAACTTCAATTGAATATTATACACACCAAATCTTTTCCAGGTAGTTTCTTTGTAGTGGAAAAATGTGATGGGTTCCACTGCCGTTTTCGGGCTCCACATATTAAAATCGTTCACAATTCCTACAATATGATAAGGTTTGCTATCAAAACCGGGACGAATTTCATTTTTCAAAGCTTCATCATCTGTCCATCCGAATTTTTTCACAAAAGCTTCATTTGCTATAACATTTGCAATTGTATCGGAGGCTAAATTAGGATTCAGCCAGCGGCCTTTTTTCAATTTTACATTCATAAACTGGAGATAATCAAAATCCATAGAACCGTGCTGGGCATTGATGCTTTTATCTCTAAAATCTACATTTGAATTACTGAATCTGCCACTTCCCGGAACCGCTTCTCCGAAAGAAACACTTTCAATACCTTCAATTTTACTTAACTCATTTTTCAAGCGTTCATATTTCAGCCAGGGTTTTTCTACATTCTCACTAAAATTAACGTACAATATTTGCTTTCCACTAAAACCAAGGTCTTTATCCATCATATGTTTCACTTGTGAGTTTACAACCAAACCTCCAATAATGAAAAATGAAGAAATCATTAATTGCAAGGTCAAGATTCCATTTCTCAACCAAATCCCGTTTTTGCTTCTTGCAAAATTTCCTTTTAAAGTTTCAATAGCTTTGAAGTTCGATAAATACATTGCCGGAATTAATCCGGAAATCAAGGTAACCGCCAAAACCATCGAGAAAGAATAAAAGTAAATATGCCAGTCATTCATCACGATTTCTTTGTCATAAAACTTATTGAAACTTGGCAGAAGAAGCTCTGCTAAAGCCAAAGAAAGAAGATATGATGCAAAACAAATGATAAACGCTTCCAATAAAAATTGAAAAACCAAACTCGATTTTGTACTTCCTATGGCTTTTCTTACACCGATTTCTTTGGCACGCTGAGAAGCTTGTGCTGTTTTTAGATTAATAAAATTTATAGCTGACAGAACAACAATCAGAATAGAAAGCGTTAGCAAAATCATCATTGTTTGTAAATCGCCATTTCCGAACCAATAAGCTTTTGCATGAAGTTTTAATTTGTCTAATGGTATCAGCTCACAACTATTCGGACCATATAATTCCATATATTTATCAACGGTAACACCAGAACCTTCCTCATTGATTTTTGCTCTTTATTCGAAAACTTCTTTTACCAATTTATTTTGCACAGCAACTAAATCGGCATCTTTTTTCAACATAAAAAAACATCCGTAATTAAAACTTCCCCAAGCTTCTTTGTCATTTTTCATCTGTTCATAAGCCAGAATAATAAATTCAGGTTTTATGAGACTGTTTTCCTTCGGTAATTCATAAACTGCAGTTACGATATAATTTTTACCATTAAATTTCAGGCTTTCTCCCGCAACATTGGTTCTTCCAAAAACATTTTTGGCTGAAGTTGTAGAAAGAGCAACTGCATTTTCGCTTTTAAGAGCATTTTTAAAACTTCCTGAAATTAATTTAAATGGAAAAAAATTGAAGAAATTTTCGGATGTTGCTAATCCTTCTTGCTGATAAACCGTTTTGTTTTTTGTTGTCATCTTGAAACCCATTCCGGACGAATTAAAAAGAACAAAATCTTTCACTTCCGGAATCAGCTTTGCAGCGCGTTCTGCCATAGGGATAGAGATATTGCTTCCGTACCCTTTATCTTTTTTATAATAACTCTGAATTCCATAGATTTGGTTCTTCTTCGGGTTCCATTTTTCGTAGGATTCTTCGTCATTCCAATGCATGAGAATGAGCATAAATCCTGTAAGACCGATGGTTAATCCAAACAAATTGATGATGGTGGAAAGCCAGTTCTTTTTATAATTGATGAAGGCAATTTTGAGCCAGTTTTTTAGCATAATTGTAGTTTTTTAGGTTGGAAGCTGGATGATGAAAGCTGGATGTTTAAATTATTGCGTTCAATAACTTCCTGCTCCGATCGTCCCGTTTCCCTCTTTTTTTACTCAAAGTTCTTAGAATCAGCCTTTTCGAAAACATCTTTTCTTTGGGAAGAATGTTCTTCGGAAAAGATTTCACCATCTTTCATATTCACAATTCTGGAAGCATAACCTGCATCGTAGGAAGAATGCGTTACCATTGCGATCGTAGAACCTTCTCTGTGAAGTTCCGCAAGAAGATTCATTACCTCATTTCCGTTTGAGCTGTCCAGGTTTCCGGTTGGCTCATCGGCAAGAATTAATTTTGGACGGGTAACCAAAGCTCTTGCAACAGCCGCTCTTTGTTGCTGACCTCCGGAAAGCTGTTGCGGATAATGCTTTGCTCTATGAGAAATATTAATTTTCTCCATAATCTCTTCTACTCTTCTTTTTCTTTCTGAGGAAGAAATACCGTTGTAAATCAATGGTAATTCGATATTTTCATAAACTGTAAGTTCATCAATCAGATTAAAATTCTGAAAAATAAAACCGATGTTTTTCTTTCGGATGTCAGATTTTTTCTTTTCAGAAGTTCCGATTGTTTCAGTCGATTCAAATTGGTAAGAACCTGAGGAAGCACTGTCCAAAAGTCCAAGAATATTAAGAAAAGTCGATTTTCCACAACCGGAAGGTCCCATTATCGCAACAAATTCGCCTTCTTTGATTTGCAGGCTCACATTATTAAGTGCGTTGGTTTGAACATCTTCTGTTTTATATACTTTTGAAAGGTTTTGAATATTGATCATTTTGCTATTTTTTTTTATTTAAAGTGTATTATTTAATTTTAAAATTAACTGTTAAAAATTTATTTTTTAATATCTAATATCTCGTATTTTTTCAGTTCGGTATAATCTGAAGTAATCACAGATTCTCCTTGTTTCAATCCGGAAACTACTTCATAGTAAAGAGGATTTTCTCTTCCTAAACTGATATTCCGTTTTGCTGCCTTGTTGCCTTTCACTACAAAGATCCATTTTCCGTTCGTGTCTTTGTAGAAATTTCCTTTCGGAATCATCATACTTTGCGTGTCGGCTGATAATTTCAGTTTCACTCCGAAAGTCATCCCTATTTTCAGAGTTGAAATTTTTGCGTCAATGAAATTCAGTTCCACAGAAAATTGTCCGTCTTTCACTTCCGGAAGAATTTTGGTGATAATGACTTCATATTCTTTTCCGTTATTATCTAAACTTCCTTTGATGCCGTTGGTTAATTTATTAATATAATATTCGTCTACTTTTGCTACCAGTTTGTAACCGCCCATCAAATCAATTTTCCCGACACTTTCTCCTGTCGTTAAATTCTGTCCTAGAGAAATATTAAATGATGACAATCTCCCAGAAGCAGGCGACATAATCAGGAAATTGTTTTTGTTGGAACGGAGGATATTTAAACTTTTTTCCATTTGGTCAATTGAGCTGTTTATTGCTGCAAACTGGGAATTTCTCGAAATTTTCTCATTATAAGCGCCTTTTTCCACGATTTGTTTTCTGTCTTTTTGATAATTCAAATTCTGAAATGCAATATCATAATCAGTTTTCTTTCCGATTTCTGCATCATACAATCTTTTTTGAAGATTAAAAGTTTGCAACGCCGTATTATAGTCATTCTGAGACTGCAGTAATTCTTTATCCTGATTGAATTCCTGATTTTTTAATTCCAAAAGCGAACTTCTCATCTGGCTGATCTGTTGCATAATTCCCGTTTCCTGATTCAGGTAATTGAATTCTGTATTCGGGTTGTAAACTCTTGCAATGGGTTGTCCTTTTATTAGTATCTGACCGTCTTCTGCAAAAATTTCTTTTACAGCACCACCTTCCAGAACATTTACCAAAGAAGAATTGAGTGATTGCGTCTGTGCAGTGACCATCAGCATATCTTCGAATTTCCCTTTCGTCACTTCTTCAACTGTAATATCTTCTGACTTTACATTGTATGTTTTTTTCTGATTAAGAAAATACCATCCAAAAACTGAAACTGCCAAAACAGAAGTAAATATAATTAGGACAAATTTTAATTTAGATTTCTTTTTTACTATTTTCGTATCCATATTGTAGATAACCAATTTATTTACAAACAATTACACAATACACTTGCCAGAGGTTTATGAATCTATAACGCATTGTAAATGTGATTAAAGAAAATTTAATTAATTTTAAAACTGTTCATTATCGGACACTTTTTGTGCGAAAATGGACAAATTTAGTTGATGGTTGTCGGGTGTTAGTTGATTGTTTTTAAATTTTTTCTAAAGTGCTACAATCATAACCACCAACCAAAAACTGTCAACTGACAACCAAATAAAAAAATGCGAAAAAAAGAAGCTCATATTTTAATTGTTGATGATGACGAGGATATTTTGTTTTCGGCGAGAGTCTGGCTCAAGAAGTTTTTCACAGAAGTAAGTTGCCTCAGTCAGCCAAAAAATATTCTGAAATTTTTATCCGAACAGCAAGTTGACACAGTTCTTCTCGATATGAATTTCCGAAAAGGTTTTGAAAACGGACAAGACGGCTTATATTGGATGCAGGAAATCAAAACTTTGGAACCTCAGCTTCCGATTATTCTGATGACCGCTT
Organism: Chryseobacterium sp. CBo1; assembly: GCF_001693475.1. NCBI lineage: Bacteria > Pseudomonadati > Bacteroidota > Flavobacteriia > Flavobacteriales > Weeksellaceae > Chryseobacterium > Chryseobacterium sp. CBo1. Next base: position 49,171 of record NZ_MAUH01000013.1, on the reverse strand, counting down.
ATGGCGAAGTGGAATTGGCTGTTGAAGCTTTAAAAAATGGCGCGTCCGATTTTATTCTAAAACCCTGGAATAACGAAAAATTGTATGCTTCTGTGAATCTCGCCGTCGATATTTCCCGAAAAAATAAAAAACTAAATCAGTGGGAAAATATCAGCATCAAAGCCAATCAATATCAATTGGAAACGCAGTCTTTTGAGATGAAAGATGTGATGGAACAAATCACAAGAGTCGCTCCGACTGACGCGAATGTTCTGCTTCTCGGCGAAAACGGAACCGGAAAATATGTTTTGGCAGAGCATATTCATGAATTATCGGAAAGAAAAAACCAGCCTTTTGTTCATATCGATTTGGGAAGTCTTTCGGAAAATCTTTTTGAGGCCGAATTATTCGGGTATAAAAAAGGAGCCTTTACCGATGCGCATCAGGATTACGCCGGAAAAATTGAAAACGCCGAAAACGGAACCGTTTTTCTTGACGAAATCGGGAATCTTCCGCTTCATCTTCAGACTAAATTATTGAGTTTGATTCAAAACAGAAAACTGTCGAGAATCGGAGAAAGCAAAGAGCGACTATTGGATGTGAGGTTTATTTTTGCAACCAACGAGAATCTTAAAAAAGCCGTTGCAGAAAACCGTTTCCGAAAAGATTTGTATTATAGAATCAATACGGTAGAATTAAATATTCCGAGCTTGAAAGAACGCTTAGAGGATATTTCGAATCTATCCGAATATTTTCTGGATAAATACAAACAGAAATATCACAAACCTGATTTGGCTTTAAATGAAGTTTTAATTTCAGAATTAACGCATTATTCCTGGCCGGGAAATATCCGTGAACTCGACCATTGCATCGAAAGAAGCGTGATTCTTTCCAATGAGAAAAATCTTAAATTGCTGATGCCACAACCTGAAGAATCTGAAAGTACAATGATCAATCTGAATCTTGAAGAAATGGAAGAAATATTGATTAAAAAAGCCTTGAAAAAACACCGAGGAAATATTTCTTCGGCTGCAGAAGATTTAGGCTTATCGAGAGCAGCGTTGTACAGAAGAATGGAGAAGTTTGAGTTGTAAATTGGTTGATAGTTTTTGGTTGATGGATGTTAAAATCCGATTATTAGCCTTAACAAGGCTTTAAAGAAAGAGTACAAAATGAAAAAACAACAAATATTCTGGATCATATTTATTCTTTTGGCCATCGTCAGTGGGATTTTTGCGTTTGATTTTTATTCTCACAACAAATGGATTAATTGTGTTTTGTTTTCATTGATAAGTTTGCTCTGTATTTTTTTGGCTCAAAATTCAGCTTTGTCTTATATTCAGAAAACGGAAAAACTGCTTTTGGCAATTCAGAAAAAGGATTTTTCATTATTTCCGAAATCTGAAGAAAACAGTTTGGCCGATAATGCCGTTAAACTTTATTATCAAAGCAAAGAAGAACATCTTTCGCAGTCTTCCTACAAACTTCTGTATGAAGAAATTTTAAATCAACTGGAAATTGGTTTGATGATTTTAACCGAAAAAAATAATCATTGGGATATTTTTTATGTGAACCCTGTCTGTTTGGAAATTTTGCAGATTCCGAAATACAATTCCTGGAATCTTTATGAAAATAAAGCTCCGGATTTTTATAAAATTATCCAACAAACACGCTACGAAAACTCTCAGGAATTTTTTGATATTTCAATTAATGAAAATACGAAACAGTCATTTTCTCTCAGAACCAAAAAAGTTCAGAATGCGAAACATCGTTTTTGCATCATCAGTTTAGAATCGGTTCAGAAAATTATTGAACAAAAAGAAAAACTGGCGTGGAACAACCTGATGAAAGTAATTTCTCACGAACTTTTGAATACATTGACTCCTGTGAACAGCTTAATTCAAAACCTTGAGTATATTGCCAATCAGGAAACCATCGAAAAAGAAGATCAACAAGACATGAAAGAAAGTCTGATGATTATCAATTCAAAATCGAAACAATTATTGAATTTTGTAGATGATTACAGGCAAGTTGCAGAGCTCCCAAAACCCGTTTTTCAAACCGTTCCTTTACATAAAATTGTAGAATCTGCACTCAGTTTTCTGAAACCTGAATTTGACAAAAAACAAATTAAGATCATTAATTCATTAGAAAATCTAGTGGTTTTAGCAGATGAAAAAATGATTGAACGTTGTCTGATCAATCTTTATCTCAACGCCATTTACGCCGTTTCTGATAATGTTGAAAGAACGATTAAAACAGAAATAAAAACTCAAAATAACCGTGTCATTCTAAGTGTAGAAGACAATGGAATCGGAATTCAAAAGGAAATTCAGGATAAGATTTTTCTACCGTTTTTTACGACGAGAAGTGGCGGTTCCGGAATTGGTTTGACGCTGAGTAAAAGTATTATCGAAGCCCATAAAGGTTATCTCAATTATAAACCTTTGGAACAAGGAAGCCGGTTTGAAATTTGGTTTATCAACTAAAAAACACGTTTTATTCTTTCAAGTAAACGCCTTTTAATTATAGTTTTCGAATAGTTCTTTGTAAAATTCAATCTCATTTTTATAATAATCTTTACTCATTGTTGTAAGAGCCGGGAATGTTTTAAAAATGAAAAATTGTTTATTTTGGGTTATCAAACAGAATGAATCTTCGGAATCCCTTTTAAATATTGCACTCGAAGTATTTTTATCTATCACCTTATAATTGGAGTTGTAAAAAAATCTGAAATTGTTTTCCGACAGATATTGAAACATTTTATCACCTTCAGTTATAGAAATTACTCCGTTTTTAGGTACAGACTGAAGTTTTGCCCAAACCGCTTTAAGTTCTTGATTATTTTTAAAAACCGTATAATATTCAAAATTTCCCTGATCTGCAGGAGCATAAACTTTTAAATTGGCATCTGTAGAAAATGCGTTTTTCGTTTCAGTATTTATTGTATTGAAAAAATCTTTTTCTAAAATTGAAAGTTGATTTTTATAAGAATTCCAGTCTTTATTTTGATTGCCAATAGGTTTCATTATACTTTTAGCCATTCTCAATTGGTGAAGCAATTGGTTTAATTCTTCTTCGGATGTTGGCTTTGGCTTTTTGTTCCAAAAAGGTGTATTGCTCAGATAGATCAGATATTCTTTTGATTTTGGAAGATATTCAAAAAAGAATGCTCTTACTCTACCATCCAGTTTAATGATCGCAGTGTTATGATCCGTAAAAAAAGTTTCATCAGCTGTTTTGAGAACATCAGAAATTTTTAATTGAGCCGAATGAAGATCGGGTACAACAAAAAAATCGCCTTCACCTGCGCCTGAAGGAATATAAGGTATAAAATTGGAAACAGAAAAACGCTTGAATCCTTTTGCATTACTGTCTATTGAAAATTTGTCATTAATTTTCCATTGAAATTGATAATAGCTCCCCGAATCATTTCCTGAATCAATAAAATTAATTCTGTAATTGAATGGCAGGTTGAATTGATAACCATTTATTGAATTTTGATATCTGATAACAGGAGTTTCAAGAATTTTTTTTGCTTCAGCAGAATCTATATGTTCCATTTCAAGAGCTGATTGATTATTTGGAACTTCGATATTTTCATATTTTGAAGACTTTTGTTTGCCTTCACAGCTTATAAAGATTATTAGCGATACAGCAGCTCCTATCAGATTTTTCATATGCAATTGGTGTTTTTTGGTATTTCCTTAATAAATTTTAGTTCCGGAAATGGTAAGCTGATGCTCTGTTCTGATAGATGGGCAGCATCTTCCGTCTGTTTCGGCATATTCTAATTTTTCAACGTAGATTTTACCGCTATTTATTTTTTTAAAATTAAACAAATAATCAGGTTCGTACCCTCCAATAACTTTAATATTAGTTCCGGTATTCTTATATAAAACCAAACCTTGCCCAACAATAGTGTTTCCACCTTCTTTGGGAGCGAGAGAAAAATAAATCAAGACATCATCAGTTCCGTCACCGGTAAAATCTCCTGTAAATGTATCCTGACTATCCAAATATGCATTATGGGAATCGAGTATTTTGGGCAGATATTTTTGAAATTGTTTTTCAGCCATTCTTTTTGCTTCATCTGTTGAAATTTTTCTTACAGGTTCTGCAGAGTTTGCTTTTGGCAATAATTTGCTTTTGTTTAAAGCCAAATCCTTCGGGTTTTCATTGGCTTTATTGCATGCACCAAGTACGATTAATATGATCAATAAAATTGTTTTTTTCATGATATGTTTAAATTTTTATCCTGAATTAAATAATATCAGACCATAATATTATTTTTTTTAAATATTAAATTTTTATTAAAATTATACAAAAGCTAAAAATAAACAAGCGACTATTATTCAGCAAATTATATTTATAGTGAAGAATCAGCGCAAAATCAGTACCACATTACCTTTATAAAGAAAATACCAATTCTGAAAAATTTATTTACAATAAAAAACGCTAATCCTTTGATAATCTTTCAATAAGTAACAAACATAAATACAAAATTTTGACATATACCCTTTTTTTAAATCATTTCTATAATAGTTTTTAATCATAATAATGTTACGAACAGCATAACAATCAAAAAGGTAAATTGAAAAAAAACGTTATTTTTGCCTCAATAAAAAAATTGGTGTTTGTTATTTTTATCTGTAAATTAGCATTACCAACCAAAGTATTAAACAAAAAATCACATGAGAAAGATAATTTTACTTCTTACCTGTTTTTTCGGAATATCTGTATTTTCGCAGATTAAAGTCCTGAAAAACGAAACTTTAGTCGAAATAGGAAAAGATAATTCTGTCGGATTATATAAAAAAGATAATAAGTTCACTTTCAATTATCAGGATATTAATACGAGTAATCTCAATACGTTCAGGTCATTCTCATTCAATGATATGAATGGTGATGTACAGGAACTTTATAAAATGATTACCGACGGTTTTATCGATCAGCCTGCAGGAAATATTTCTTTAGAACTTCCCAATGACATCATCGAGCTTCAGTATGAAAGAAACTACGGCCAACCGACAGTACAGTTTATTCAGTACATCAACAAGAATAAAAAATATGTTGGTAAATCTCAGTTTTTGAATAAAAAGCAAATCGACAAAATTTTTGGGATCGGAACTCCGAAAGCTGCTCTTTATAAAGCTGCCGTGAAGCAAGTGCCTGTAAATCCTGTAAACAATACAGCAACACAGACTCAGTATAATAATACAAACCAAACTCCGGCTTCATCAAAAACTCCGGCTAAAACTACAAAAAAGAGAAAATAAATTCTGTTTTTTAAACATATATCAACTCATTCTTACCGAATGAGTTTTTTTATTTCTATTTTTGCCAAAATATTTCATTTTATGTCTCTTCAGGTAATCAATTTAACAAAGAAATTTGGTGAGCAGACTGCTCTTAATACGATCAATATCAATATTGATAAAAGTGAAATCATCGGGCTTTTGGGACCGAACGGAGCAGGGAAATCGACTTTGATGAAATCTATTGTTGGGGCATTGAAAATCGATGAAGGTGAAATTATTTTTAACGGAAAAAACATTACAGAAAACGAGATTGAAAGCAAGAAAAAGATCGGTTTCCTGCCTGAAAACAATCCGCTTTACCTTGAAATGTATGTGAAAGAATATCTTCAGTTTGTAGCCAATATTCACAAAATTTCTGAAGCCAGAGTAGATGAAGTGATTGAACTGGTCGGAATTACTCCCGAAAAATCGAAAAAAATAGGACAGCTTTCTAAAGGTTACAAGCAAAGGGTTGGTTTAGCACAGGCAATTATTCATCACCCGGATTTGTTGATCCTGGATGAGCCTACAAACGGATTAGACCCGAATCAGATTCTTGAAATCAGAAATGTGGTTAAAGAAATCGGCAAAGAAAAGACGGTTTTGCTTTCTACACACATCATGCAGGAAGTTGAGGCGCTTTGTAGCCGCGTGATTCTTATTCACAAAGGAAATATTCTTCAGGATTGCAATATCGATGAGTTTAAAGGGAAATTTAGCAGTCTGGAAGAAGCTTTTGCGCATTATACCCAGAATTTTGAGGTTAGCGTTAAGGTTGAAATTGAGACGAAGCATTAATTTTCAAAATCATAATAAAATGAATTTAAAATCTTATTTTTCTTTAATTTTATTATATTTTTTTTCTTCAACAAATATTTTTAATGCTCAAATTACCAAGCAAGAAATTATTAGCGAGGTTAATTTTATTAATAGCAAAACCAATGCTGATGAAGAAGATTTTCACATTTTCCAACCAGGTCACTCTACTGATGAACATCAAGTAACCTCGGCTGATGAAATTCAAAATGATAAAGAAAAACCTATAAAAGTTGTTTTAAAACATTACTGGTATTTATATGATAACAACTTCTCCAAAACAACAATCTATCTAAAAAATTCTATTCCAATTTATATTGTTAAAAAGAAAAAAGCTACTTTAAATTACAGCGATTCTGTGGAAAGAAAAGAAGTTTTAATTTCTCATACTAAATTTTATATCTATAATTGGGAAAAATGGCAGTATGAAAAGGAAATTATAAAAGATGGAGGATTCTTACTTGAAAATAACATAGATAAAAAAGAAATAGAAAATATTATCATTGCAAATCAAAAGAAATAATTTTTAATATTTCGGTTGGCTCTAAATTTGATTCCCCTTTTATAATTTTAAAACAAATAAAATGATTAAGAAATTATTATTAGGAACTTTATGTATTGCTCAGTTTTCTCTGATTTCAGCGAACGATTTTACGCCCAATCCTATTAAAGATAACGGAACGGGATATTTTCAGAACGTTCCAAAATCGGTTATTATTAAAACTAAAAAATTTAAAGTAAGAATTGATAAACAACCCAATGGAAACTACCTGTATCAATCTTGGGGAGCCAATACGAAAATTACGGCAAAACCAGCTATGATTATCAGTAACGGAGAATTGATTCCGGACGGATCAGGAGGAAATTATTATTTTGAATTTAATAATAATGGAACAATTTATCAGGTTTGGAGAAATTACCTTACTGCCTCAGCGAAAAAAGCACCTTACACATTAGTTGTTATCGATCAAAACGGTAAAACAATCGTCAATCAGGATGCGCAAATCGTTAAAAATTAAATATCAAACTCTCGCTTTAAAAGTGAGAGTTTTTTCTTTATGAGCCTAATTGTTTCAGTTGTGTAAAATAATTGCTTTCTGCAAAGCTTTCTTTAGCTGCACGATATCCGATATTGAAAATTTGTTCTAACCGGTCTTTTTTTCTTTCAAAAGTTCCGTAGCTCGATAAATCCTGAGACGAAATAAACCAGTCACAATACTCAAATTTAACCTTTTCGATGCGATATGACAGTAGATCATAAGATCTGGAAACAATGGCTTTAATCGATTTTAAATCGTTGATTTTAATATCATGGGGAGGCGAAACAAAAATGCCAATCAGTTTATCACAATCATCACGAATAATATCTGCAGGAAAATTGTTCAGAACACCTCCATCACAATACATTTCCTCGCCCAAAATATAAGGTGTCGTAATTCCCGGAATGGAACATGAAGCGATGATTGCATCAGTAACAAGGAAGTCCTTATCAAAAATTTTCTCCGTTCCGCCAACCAATTCTGTAGCAACAATTTTTACTTCCTTATCTAAATCCCCAATTTTCATATCATGAAAAATAGGTTTCAGATAGTTATTAAAAATAACTGAAGAGACCAAACCAGGCTGATTGAATGCAAAATGTTTCCAATTGAAAAAGTACACTGACTGAAAGAAATCTAAAATCTCTTCAGGTTTTTTGCCAATTGCATAAAGACAACCTACAATAGAACCGGCACTACAACAAGCCAGAATATCGATATCAATATTCTGTTCGCTTAGGAATTTTAATACTCCTGCATGAGCAATACCTTTGGTTCCGCCGCCCGATAAAACCAATCCTGTTTTTTCAAAGTTCATTGAATAAATGTAAGAAAACCTCCTATAATATGGTATTTAATTATTCTAAATATTTTGTTAATTGTTTTAAAACAAAAAACCACAGAAAAAATCTGTGGTTCTAACATATAAATTATTGAATCTTAATTATTAATATATTTTTCAAAAATTTTGGAGAAATCTTTTTGGGTATATCGATCAAAACTATTGGTGTTCCAGGCGAAAATATATTCGTTGATGGCCTTTAGTTCCTGACTTTTCGAAACATTTTCCTGCTTTCCCGATGCCACACTGCCAATTGCTTTCTGGATGCTGTCATTAGAAAAATTCAGTAATGAATGATTGTGATGAACTTCCTGCTGAATTGCCAAAAGTGCTTTGTACAAGTCTTTCAACTGATCAACCTGACCTTTTGCAACACTGATCATCAAAGGAATATTTCCGATATTGAATGAGATTTCAACATCTAAATCGATTGTTCCGGCAGTCTGCAAAACTACATTCGAAAAAGGAAACTGATAATATTCGTATCTTCTTAAAATTCTTTTTCTGTCAATCGCACTGGCCCCATCGATATGAATCAAAGCTCTGTTGGTAAAACAATATTCGTCTCTTTTAGATTTAATCAAGAAGAAAATTTTCTCATTGTCTTCCGACAAAATATAATCATCAGAGTCTACTTTGTCATAATCCTGAGAAGGAATGATCTTACCGATGTCTCCCAATCCTAATGCTTCTGCAGCTAATTTCTTAAACATAATTTATTTTAATTTGTATTTTTATTAAGCGAATAAAATTAAGAAAATAAGTGAAATAAAATCAAAAAAATCATCTTACAAAAAGAAAAACCACAGACAGAATCTGTGGTTTTGATATTGTTAAACTTTGTCAAAGATTTTCAACTTTGACAAAGTGAAAAATTAAATATGAATTACTTCTCCATAAGCAGCAGCAGCAGCTTCCATAATCGCTTCAGAAACCGTTGGGTGCGGGTGAATTGACTTGATGATCTCGTGACCAGTCGTTTCTAATTTTCTAGCAACAACAGCTTCAGCAACCATATCGGTAACCCCTTCTCCGATCATGTGGCAACCTAACCACTCACCGTATTTAGCATCGAAAATTACTTTAACGAAACCATCTGTATTTCCGTTTGCAGTAGCTTTTCCACTTGCAGAAAGAGGGAATTTACCAACTTTGATTTCGTATCCTTTTTCTTTAGCCTGCTTTTCTGTAAGACCAACAGAAGCAACTTCAGGGTGACAATACGTACATCCAGGAATATTGCCATAGTCAATTTTCTCAACGTGCATTCCTTTGATTTTTTCAACACAAGTAATCCCTTCAGCAGAAGCAACGTGAGCTAAAGCCTGAGTCGGGATCAAATCTCCGATTGCGTAATATCCCGGAACTGAAGTTTCGTACCATTCGTTTACCAAAACTCTGCCTTTATCTGTCTGAATTCCCACTTCTTCAAGACCAATGTTCTCGATGTTTGCAGCGATTCCAACAGCTGAAAGTAAAATATCAGCTTCAAGAACGATGTTTCCTTTTGCTGTTTTTACAGTCGCTTTTACGCCTTCTCCGCTTGTATCTACGCTTTCTACAGAAGCATTTACCATAATTTCGATCCCTGATTTTTTCAAAGATTTTTCTAAGTGCTTAGAAACGTCTTCATCCTCCACAGGAACGATGTTTGGCATAAATTCAACAACAGTTACTTTTGTGCCCATTGTGTTATAGAAATCAGCAAACTCAACTCCGATCGCTCCAGAACCTACAACAATCATAGATTTTGGTTGCTCAGGAAGAGATAATGCCTGTCTGTATCCGATTACTTTTTTACCATCTTGTGGCAAGTTTGGTAATTCTCTTGAACGAGCTCCAGTTGCGATAATGATGTGAGTACCTGTATATTCAGTTACTTTCCCGTCTTTATCTGTAACAGAAACTTTTTTACCTTTTTGTACTTTTGCCGTTCCTAAAATAACGTCGATTTTATTCTTTTTCATCAAGAATTCAATCCCTTTGCTCATTTTAGAGGCAACACCACGGCTTCTCTGAATTACGTTTGGAAACTCAAAACTAGCTTCCACTTTATTCAAACCGTAATCTTCTGCATGATTAATATAATGAAAAACCTGAGCCGACTTCAACAAAGCTTTAGTCGGAATACATCCCCAGTTGAGGCAAATTCCACCTAAATTTTCTTTCTCGATAATTGCAGTTTTGAAACCCAACTGTGCCGCTCTGATTGCAGTAACATATCCACCAGGACCACTCCCGATAACAATAATATCGTAATTCATTAGTTTAAAATTTTTATGCGAATTTAAGGAAAAATATTGGATGCACCACGTTTCTGATAATTCGTGAGGTGATGCATAATAATCACCATTTTTATTTAATTATAAACAAAAAAGAGAACACAAAAAGCATTCTCTTTCAATAAATTTTATTTTAATTTAAAAATCTCATAAAACTGAACAGATATTGAAATTTTCACTTTAATAATATTTTCAATATCTATTTAGCAGTTCTCAGCAAACGTTTTTCATTCTGGTATCTTTCATTTAATGCTCTAAGCTGATCCTGTTTCATTTTCTTAGTTGCAACAGGATGATTTAAAATCATTTTCTTTTCTGCATTATACCTTTTATTTAATTCACTCAGTTTACTGTTGTATAATTGCGTTTTCGAAGGATGCGGTGGTGCAGGCGGACGTTGTTGCGCGTATGCCGTTGCTGATAAACCCATCAATAAAATTGTTGATATAAATAACTTTTTCATGACATTTACTTTTTTTGAATGACTTTAATGAATTAATCATTATCAATTAAATTCATTCAGGTTTAAAGTAAAATATTACATATATCGTACCAAGATTCTACTCCATATTTTACTGGACTTCAATATTTTGTTTTAAAGGAAGATTTTTTGAAGAATTTCCAACCATGATTCTGTAGGTTCCTTTTTCTACAATCCAATTCATTTTTTCATCTAAAAATTTCAATTCCTGAACCGGAACTTCAATCAAAATCTGCTTTGATTCTCCCGGTTTTAACAGTACTTTTTGAAAACCTTTCAATTCGATAATCGGTCTTGAAACCGAAGCCAGCAAATCTTTTACATATAATTGAACGACTTCACTTCCGGCTTTAGAACCTATATTTTTTACGTTAACATTTGCAACAATCGTTTCGTTTTCAGAATATTTCGTCTTATTTAATTGTAAATCAGAGATTTCAAAAGTCGTATAGCTCAATCCAAAACCAAACGGGTACAATGGTTCACCGCTTAAATCATAATAATCATTTCCACGACCTGTCGGATGATGATTGTACATCAAAGGTAACTGCCCTTCCTCAATCGGAAACGTAATCGGCAATTTTCCGGATGGATTTTCTGCTCCGAAAAGAACTTTTGCAACGGCATTTCCGCCTTCTTCTCCGGGATACCAAACATCTAAAATGGCGCCGACTCTATCTTTCCAATCGGTAGTTTTAATAGCAGAACCGCCAACCAAAACAACTGTTGTCGGTTTATTTAATTTTGAAACTTCCTGAATAAACTGTTCCTGATTTCCGGGTAGACTCAACGAAGAACGATCCTGAAATTCACCTTCATGAATTCCTGCTGTGACGATGATGTAATCTGCATTTTGAGCCATTTTTAAAGCATCATTAAAATCTTTCTGATAATCATTTAAGCCATAATTCCAAATCAGTTCAATGTTCGCTTCACCTCTATTTTCGTGGAATTCAACAACAATATCAGATTTTTGACCTTTCACAAAATCTATATCAACTGTTTTGGTTGAATAACTCAACTTCTCCCAATTGTCGATCATTAATTTTCCATTTAAATATAATCTGAAACCATCGTTTCCACGTAATCCAAGCTGATATTTTCCAGAATTTGGAGCTTCTAATTTTCCCATCCAACGAACGCTGTAATTGTCGGGTTGCAGTTTTTCAGGATTTGGGGAATACAATGTCCATTTGAAATTCAGTTGTTCATCTTGCTTTTCAAAAGCTGGATTTCCTTTTAAATTGGGATTGGGAAAATAATTTCCTTTTAAACCTTTTTGATTTTCAGAAGATAAAAACTCACTCGGAACGGTTGTGAAATTCTTCAAATTCCAGTCAATTCCTTTTGAATAATTGACCTCGATATTCTTATTTTTAATGAAATTTTTAATTCCATCCAAAATACTCACTTTTTTATTCCCCGGCCCTGAATAACCACCTAATCTTGCATCAACAGCATCCGTTCCAACTACTAAAATCTTTTTATAATTTTCAGAAATCGGGAGCGTTTGATTATTATTTTGAAGCAAAATAAAAGATTCAATGGCTGTTTTTTCGGCTAATGGTTTATGATTTAATTTCTTTAACTCTTCAATATCTTTATTAGAAACGTAAGGATTTTCAAACAAACCTAATTCAAATTTTGCTTTTAAAACTCTTGAAACTGCATCATCAATTCTTTCCTGTGAAATTCTTCCATCCAAAAATGGCGGAATAAACAATTTATAATGTTGATATTCTGTCTGAAAAATTACATCAAGTCCTGCATTGATGGCCTGTGCAGAAGCGTCATCGTAATCTTTTGCCGTAAAATGCAGAACATTTGCACCTCCAACCGCACTTGCGTCACTGATGACAAAACCTTTGAAATTCCAATCTTTTTTTAATTTTTCGGTCAACAGCCAATGATTTGCCGTTGAAGGTCTTCCGTTCAATAAATTATAAGAAGTCATCACTGAACGACTTTTGCCTTGTGTAAAGACTTTTTGAAAAGGAATCAAATGCGTTTCTTCCAAATATCTTTTGCTCCAATGAATTGGATATGAGTCTCTTCCACCCTCTCCAACATTTGCTAAAAAATGTTTTGGAGTAGTAATAATTCTCTGATTTTCAAATGAAGTGACGAAATTAACGCCCATTACCGAAGTCAAAAACGGATCTTCACCATACGTTTCCTCTGTTCTTCCCCATCGAACATCGCTTGCCAAATTTACAACTGGAGTCAGTATCTGACGAATTCCCCTCAATCTAGATTCTTTGGCAATGGCTGTCGAAACTTCTTTCATCAACTCAGGATTGAAAGTTGCCGACAAGCCAATTGCCTGAGGAAAAGCCGTCGCACCTTCACGCATCAATCCATGCAAAGCCTCATCAAAAGGGATAATTGGGATTCCCAATCGGGATTCTTCCACAAAATATTTCTGAATGGCATTGATTTTTTTCGCCAGTCGTTCTGCGTCTTCGTTTGCGTTATATTTCAACAATTGTCCGGCAACGCCACCACCTTGATTTCCTGCACTCACCTGCAATCCGAAGATGCCGTGAGAATATTGACGTTTCGGAACATTGTCCAAATCTCCGGGAATCATGAAACACTGCCAGAATTTTTCTTCCGGAGTCATTCTTTTCAGCAAATCCTGGACTCTGGCTTCAATAGGTTGTTTCGGGTTTTTGTATAAAGGTTTTTGAGCGGAAATAAATATCATACTCAGCAATGAAATAAATGTGATTTTAAATCTAAATTTATAGCTCATAAAATGATTTTGAGTTAATAATTGTTCTTTTGTCTTGAAACAAAAGAACCAAAAGTTCAAGACTTGGAACTCTCCGCTAAAATTTTGAAAAACTTCCTAAAATTTCTAAACTCGGTCGGAAACAACGTTTTAACAAATAAATAATAATTTTTGCCGACACTCAAACAGTAGAAATTTCTTAACGGAATTTTTTCAAAATTTCTTAACGCTTCGATTTCCTAAGTCATTTTAAAAAGAAATGGTTCACAACTATTCACTAATTTGAATTACAGTTGTGTATTTTAATTTTTTACGGTCTTCAGGTAATTGAATTTCAATTAGATCACCCGATTTTTTCCATTTAATTCTATTCTTTAAGCCTAAAACTATTAATGATTTTGGTTTAAAAGTTTCAGGAATTATAAAATTCAGAGTAGACGGAGCTTGATAATTCGTTTTTTCTTCAATGTGAAAAATATTCAGCGTTTTTCCGTCTTTGCTTTGTGTGTAATAAAAACTCCCATCATGATAAGGTGCGACAGCTCTCGTTTCAAAAACCGCTGATTGATTGTGATCCATCCAAGTTGAGATTTCGTTTAATCTTTGATAAACAATTGCATCGTAATCTCCGTTGGGTCCGGGAGCAATATTCATTAGGTAATTTCCACCTCTGGAAATGATTTTAACTAAAGTTTCAATGATTTTTTGAGAGGATTTATAATTGTCATTCGGAACATACGAAAACGAATCACCCATCGTGATACAGCTCTCCCAAGGGATAGAAAGTGCGTGCTCAGGAACGGCTTGTTCGGGTGTCACATAATTTTCCCATTTTCCGGGAACAGTGCGGTCTACAACGATAATTCCGGGTTGATTTTTTCGAGCCATTATCCCTATTTTATCCATATCAATATCCTGTTCCACCTTGATGGTTCTCTGCCATTCTACTTTTGGATCGATGGTGTTGAAAGGACGAACCCAACCTCCGTCTAACCAAAGAATATCGATTTTACCGTAATTTGAAGTGATTTCATTTAATTGATTAAATGTGAATTTTTTGAAATTGTTCCATCTTTCAGGATATTTTTTGGGATCGTAGTTCACATTTCGGTCTTTTGGCGGAAAATACGACCACCAATAATCGTCAGAATGCCAATCGGGTTTTGAAAAATAAGCTCCGATTTTGAAGCCTTCTTTTCGGAATGTATTGAAAATCTCTTTTGTCACATCCGATTTTGGATTTTTGGAGAAAGGGGTTTTTGAAGAAGTTATTTTGTAATCAGACTGTTGCGTATCGAACATTACAAAACCATCGTGATGCTTTGTTGTAAAGACCACATATTTCATTCCTGCCTTTTTTGCTGCATCTGCCCATTTTTGAGGATTAAATTGAGTCGGATTGAAAGTCGTCTGAAGATTTTCGTAGTTTTCTACATATTTATTGTAAGATTTTCCGTGTTCGGATTTTCTTTGTGTCCATGATTCATCTTCTGGACATAAGCTCCAGCTTTCGACAATTCCCCATTGGCTGTACGTTCCCCAATGCATGAACAATCCGAATTTTAAATCCTGCCAGTTTTCAAGATTTTGAATAACCAATGGATCAGTTGGTTTTTGGTAGCCCTCCGAAACATTGTGAGCCTGTGAAAAAAAAGTGGATGATATGATGAATGAGGAAAGAAATATGATTTTAGTTTTTGGTTTGATGAACATCGAAGTTTAGTTTTTGCTAATTTAATATTTCAGCGGAAATTTTTAACCACAAAAGACACAAAAGATTAAAACACATTAGAATTTAAGATTATTATCACACTTTATAAAAGAACACATTAGTTTTGAAAATCGAAGATTTTCTATTGCGTGGGTTTCTAATCCCGTTTATTTTTTATTTTTAAACCAAATCGTTAAATGCAGATTCAATATTTGAATAAGTAAATTCAAAGCCACTTTTTATTAATTTCTGAGGATAAACATTTCGGCTTTTTAATAATAATTCGGTCTCTGTTCCCATGAAGATTGAAGCGATTTCTAACTGCCAAACAGGCGCATTTAATCCAAATGGAACTTTCATTTCTTTTCTTAATTTCATCATAAATTCTTCGTTAGACAGAGGATTTGGAGCAGTTACGTTGATTACTCCAGACATATTTTCATTATCAATAATATGTTGGATCGCTTTGCAAAAATCATCAATATGAATCCAGCTTACGTTTTGGTTTCCTCTTCCTTGTTTTCCGCCTAAACCTGATTTTGTCAGCATTTTTAATTTTGGAAAAGCTCCTCCATTATTCCCTAAAACGATGGAAGTTCGTAAAGCTACTTTTCTTACATTTTCTGTTTTTGATTTAAAAAATTCTTTTTCCCAGCTTTTACAGATATTCATAGAGAAATCATCGCCGATGATTCCGTTATCTTCTGTATTTAAATGGGTTTCGGAATGGGTATAAATGGTTGCCGAACTTGAATTTAGCCAGACTTTTGGTTTATTAAAACATAAATCAATGGCTTCCTGAAGAACTTTGGTACTGTCAATTCTTGATGCGAGAATTTCTTTTTTATTTTTTTCTGTGTAACGGCAATCGACCGATTTTCCTGTGAGATTGATTAAAACATCAGAGTTTTCAAGCAAATTTTTCCATTCACCCACAGTTTTTGCATCCCAATGGATTTCATTTTTACGTTTTGGATTTCTTGTTAAAATATAGACTTCGTTTCCTTTTTCAACGAAATATTTTTCAAGGTTTTTACCGAGAAATCCGGTTCCGGCAGCGATGATGATTTTCATTTTTTTGAGGTTAAGATTGAGGTTAAGGCTAAGATTGAGAGTTTAAACACATTAGTCATATTAGTTTTAGTTAAATATATTGAGAATATTTCAGAGCACAAGAGATTGAAAATCAAAGATTTTCTTTTGAATAAAAAATATCTTTTCAGCATTTCCACTTGGCTCTTTTTACTTTTTACTTGGCTGTTCTATCAAATATTTTTTCATTCTGACTTCAATTTCAGAGCCTTCTGCAAGCATAACGGACAAAGGCTTTTGGTGATTTAAACATTCAAAATCTTTTCCATAAACCTTTTTGAAATCTATTTCCAAATGATGATCTTTCACCGGATACCAATCCCATTTTGGATGGCAGACCTCATATTCTGAGGTTTTATTTCCGCGTTTCGTGAAGCCCCAATAATGTTCGGTGATAAATTCAAATTCAGATTCGTTGTCCATTTTTCGGGATTTGCTTTCAGCATTTATCTGTATGGAATTCCAGTAATCTTCTTTCCATGAATATTTTATAATCAAATTATCCTCGCTGTAATACATTTCGTTGTTCATTTTCCTGGTTTTATAGTTTTCCTGGTAAATTGAATTTGCAACGATACTCAAGGCATATTTAGGAACGATTTCTTTGATGAAAACTACTCCTCTCTTCCAATCATTGCCTTCTTTTTTCTTTACATAAAATCTTAAATTTACTTCTTCAAAATTGCGATGGAAAGGAATTGGCAGTCCTAGTAATTTGGTATTCAAAAACATGAATCCGACAAGGCTCACATAGCATTTCTCCCGATAAAAATCGAGTTCTGTTCCTGTTGGAAGATATTTCATGAGGATTTCAGGATTTATTTCGTAGTTGATGATGGCCAATTTTCGCCATTCGGCTTTTAGGAATTTCATTTTGTTTTGGTTTTTGGTTCATTGTTGGTGGTTGTTGGTGGTTGTGGTTGGTGATAGGATTTCATCCTATCCTTTAGAAAATCGTCCCTTCGGGAGTCTTTACAACATTATTTGTTTGATAAGATTAAAATAATCAAAACCGTCATTCTAAAGATCATCCATGAAATCGTTGGGAGAAAATTTAATTTTAATATTTTACATCTTCGGATATGTTCTAAAAACATGATGAAGACGGCAATTCCAAAATAAATTATTGATGAAATTGGATTTAAGTTTAAAATTAATGCAGGAATTAAAAGCAACGTTCCGATTAATGACACGGTCATCATATTTCCCAGATAATCCCATAATTTTACTTTTAAATATCTTCTTAAAAATAGAGTTTGCCAAACGATTTGACTTAAACAAATTACAAATTCTCTTCCGAAATTATGATTTAAATTTAAACCTAACCGAGCACTGAAAATACTTAACACATAAGAAGAAAATAATATTACAAAAGAGATGTAAACCAGTCTGTATTTCAAATTAAAATCAGGGACACAAGCTTCGCCCGAATGATCTTTTGCAGAAGGAATAATCTGTTTTCTGTTGTAAGAGACGAAAGAATACAGCTTTTTGAAAAACCAATGCAAAGGTTTTACCCTGGCAATTTTTTCTAATGTTGGAAAGGAATTTCCGATGATTAGTAATAAACTATCTAAACCGTAAATCACTTGATTCTTTTCATGATCGACTAGTGCAATTTCGTTTTTTGCACGATAAAAATCAATCAGGTTTTTGTTCTTCAAACTTAATTCTGTAAAGGCTTCTCTACCTTTTTGATCCAACATTCCGGCTTTGATGAAACCTTTAGAATAGATGTTGCACATGGGGCATTCGTTGTCGTAGATGAGGGTGTGGTTTTGTAGGGTTTTCATAACATTTGATTTTAAAAATTATAGGCTCGTTAAAAAATCTTTAGATTTTTCTCTACAGTAAAATAAATAGGCAACCGCCATTATTGGGCTCAAGAATATTCCGGTGACCGGTATAAAAGAGAATAAATCGAGAGGAAAGTTTATTTTGTTTAAAAGTAAATATATCCATATCGGTAAAATCAGAATTCCATAGATTTTTATGAATAGATCCGTACAAAATCCTATCATTACTTTCAGTAAATAGCTTACCAACTGAACTCCCCCACTACAAAATAGGAAATAAACCAAACTGAGAATAAATTGTTTCACTTAATTGATACAAACACCCAACAACTAGATAGCCAAAAAATACAGTCATCTGTAGATAATAATCGATTTTTAAAAAAGTTTTCATGGCAATAATTTTTAAAACATTTGACTTTTCGATTTTCCTCTGAAATAAAAGATGAGGAATAAATGAATGATTAAATTTTTCATAACGGTTAATTTTACGACTTAAGATTCTATAATTTCTTCGTCTTTGATTTTATCTTTATTCATCTCATGTTTGCGACCTTTTAAGAACAACAAAAGATTCAGAAGCATCATAATTCCGAGGTAAATGGAGAATCCGCCAATTTTTTTGCTTAAAGCAACGACTAATCTCTCGACCGTTTCAATTTGGAAAAACTCAATGATGCAAAGGGCAAAACCAATATTTAAAAGGTAAAAGCCGATTTTAAACAGTGAATTGGTTGCCATTGCAATGTCTTGTTTCTGATGAAAAATATCGATCATAAAAGTTTTAGAATTTTTAAACAAAAACTGAGAAACAAGCACAGTCAAAGTGATGACGATTGGCAGATAAATCATGTACGCTGAAAAGTTGTACGTTTGGGTAAGGATGGTTGCTGTCATGATAATTTTATTTTATAGTTAATTTTTTTCTTAATAGATAAAGAGCAGTAATGTTGGTAAAATGCAATACACAAAGGATTAAAACAATGATTCCAATGCGAGTGGAAACGGTAGTTAAAAGTTCTTCAATATTTGAAATTCTATTCCAGAAACTCAGATTGATGGCGATGTAACCGAGATTGACGAGATAATAACTTCCAAGGAGAATCCGATTGACGGTCAAACAAAAATCTTTGTCTTTGATGAGATATTCCAGATAAATTTTTCCTGAGTTGAAGCATCTTCTACCCACATCAATCGTTATATATGAACTGATTCCAAGAAATAACAGATATGAAATGATATTGAACATTTTATAAGTATTTTATTTTCAATAATTTTTAAAATTTAGTTCGAAATAAAAAAGAGTTTCTATCTCTTTCTATTCTCCACGATAATTTTTAATGACATAGAATCCGTAAATCAAATAGTACATATTAAAAAGTATTCCTCCTATGCCCATAAAGTAGATCTCAAAATCAATATTAGAATTGATAGATAAAGAAGAGATAGCATACAATGAAATGAAAAATAAGATCACTCCAAAGAAGTAATATCGGTGAAATTTACTTGCGACCGTGCAGATTCTTATTAAAAAACCTAAGAGATTAGCAACACCCATAAAAAAGAGGGCAATAAAAAAGTCTGATGCCTGATCTTGTTTACTATAATCTACGAGAATGTAAAAAAGACTTCCTAAACTTAAAATTGTTTGAAAAATCACTTCTGCTTTTAAAATATTCAGTTTCATGAGTTTTATTTTTTAATTATTATATCTTACTATACTTTCAATAATTTTTGAAACTTAAATTGAAATAAAAAAGGATTTTCGAGTCCTTTCTATTTTAATAAATTGGTGATCTTTCCGACCAGCCAGTGATCATCACTTTTAATGGCAAGATCCATAATGTTGAAAACTTTTCCGGTAACATTTTCCATTTCAATCATTAAATCTGTGAATCGTTTTGCTTCTTCCGTATTTTCATTAACATTTTTCAGTTCAGAGATTGAGCTTAAAACCGGTTCGATTTCTCTTTTTTTACGTTCTTTGACGAGTTGCTTGAACAGATACCACATATCTCTTTCGGCAAAAAAATATTCTTTTCGGTCGCCTTTCAGCAATTCTTTTCTTACTAATCCCCACTCCATCAGGTTTCGTAAATTCATATTGGCATTTCCTCTTGAAATTTCAAGCATTTCCATCACCTCATCGGTAGAGAGCGGTTTTCCTTCAGCCAAAAGTAATGCGTGAACTTGCGCCATCGTACGGTTGATTCCCCAATTGGTTGCCAAAGTTCCCCACGTCTGAATGTATTTTTCTTTTGCTTCTGAAAGTTGCATTTTTGTTTTCTTTTAAATTTCTAATACAAATATAATAATAATTTTTGAACTTTCAAAAATTATTGAAAGTTTAATTTTAAAAAATATTCTCCCATATCAGAAATACATAAAAATGGCTGATTTATTACAAAACCAGCCAAATAATTATTCGTAAACTTAAAGTCAAGGTTCAATTATAGCTTTTATTCCTTCATTCCAAAACTTCGATTCAGGCATATAATAAAGGTAAACATTACTCGCTTTTCCTATATAATCTCCTGCAAACTCTACTTTTAAATCTAAATTGATTGTCTTTATTTCATTTGCTTCAAAATATTCCCAATACAGAACAAGATAATTATCAAATATTTCGTAATAAGAAACTTGTTTTTTATCAACCATATCTTTCAATAAAGCATTTTGCAACGTAAGACCTGCAGGAATTCCGATTTTCGCAGTGGTCATTGGTAATTGCCCATTGACTTTGTTTTTCACGGTAATTGTCATTCTGTTTGTCTCTCCTACTTTTGAAGTTTGTGATTTTAGTTTTGTTTCTAATGTTACCGGAATCTTTTCACTTTTCGGAGCTTCCAAAGTATAATATTGATAATCGAGTTTAAAAGGCAAGCCTTTTTTATTTGAATAGTCAATATTTAAATCATTTTCTCCTTTTCTGAAAGCCAATGCAAAGCTGTTGTTTTTCCCGGAAACTTCAACATTATTAATTTTAATGACAGGCTTATCTGTTCCGTACAGTTTTTCATTTTTAGCAAAAAAAACGGAAAGTGTTTCTAAAGCTAAAGCTGTTGCCTGAGTAGAGCCAAATCCGTAATAGCCGTTATAATTAATCAGATCATCTGCTACTTCAGCAATCTCAAGCTGATTGGCTTTATCATTTTTCTGAAGTGCCATCATATATAGAGAAAGTGTTTCTGCATTGGCTGAAATACCTCCAGAACCCGTAAAAGTAATTTCAGTTTTTACATTTTTATCTGAATATTGTTTGTTTAAAAGAGAAATCAAAGTGCTATAATCTTCATTTTTACCAAGATTGAAGGCTGTATTTGCCATCAAAGCCAACTGATAAGAATCTTTTGTTGCCAATACTCTTTTTAAGCTGTACTCATAATTTTGAATCAGTTCATTTTTAAAACCAATTTTAGACAAAGCGTACAAAACATACATATTTCTCGCCCAAGAATATTCGGAATATCCGGTTTGCATTTCGTAGCTTTTTCTGACCTCAAAAAGACCGTTTGCATTTTTTTTAGATAAAATAAATGAGGTAAGTTTCTGAATCAGTTTTGTATCAACATTTACATATTTTTTCAGATCTCTGAATTCCAGCAAAGCAAAAGCAGAAACAGAGACATCAGATTCACTTCCTCCAAAATAAGAAAAACCACCATCGCTGTTTTTATAAGATAACATTTTCTGATAGCCTTTCTTCATATTACGAATGGCATTGGATTCTGTATTGGCATCTATCTTTTTTGTTGATTTTAAATAATCCAGAATAAAAATATTGGGATAAACGGTTGAAGACAGCTGTTCAAAACATCCGTAAGGTTCTCTTTTTAAGCGTTCTAAATCTTCAAACATCTGCAATGCCGAATTTTCGTAGACGTAATAAGATGCCATCAAACTTCCGTTAATATACTCTGGAATATTTATTTTTGAATATTCAGATTTATTGTTTACGATAGAAAAATGATGCGGAAAACCTTTTTCTTCAACTTTTAAAGGCAGAATCATCGTTTCCCTGAATTCTCCTGATTTTACAGCAAACTGAATATTGGAACTAATCAATTTATCTGTCTGCATTTTTACAAACAATCTCCCGGATTCTAAAGGTTTTAAGGTGATCAAACTGTCAGCTTTCATCAATTTGATATGATTCGGAACAATTACATCCATCGTTAAAGTTCTGGTTTCCGATGAATTATTTTTAATCACAACTGGAATGATCATTTGGTCTGTTCTTGTCAAATACTGTGGAATTTTTGCGTCAATAGATATTAAGCTTTGTGCAGCGTAAGTAGTTTCGTCTCTTCCTATCAATCCTGTTGCAGAAGTACCTTCAGTCATAATTCTGAAAGCTGAACTGGCATCAGACTGATAAAATTCGATCTGAGCTTTTCCTTTTTTATCGGTTTCTACAACAGGATTCCAATATAATGTTTCACGGTAATCGTGGCGATAAGCAGTGTTTGTAGACTCATAAACAGGATAAGAGAACTTACGTGAGTATTCATAGTGAGCCAGGCTGTCATTTGGAATATTCTTAACCGCAAAATAGGTTTGGGGAGTGATGTCGAATTTGATGTTTGAATTTCTTCCTTTTTTGGAATTAATAATAATGACTCCATTGGCTCCTCGATTGCCATAAATTGATGTCGCTGCCGCATCTTTTAAAACAGAAATGGCATCGATACTATTCGGATTTAAATTTCTAAATAATGTTGAATTTGAGATCATTCCGTCGATCACATACAAAGGCTCAGATTGTGAAGTAATTGAAGATACTCCTCGTATGACAACATCTATTTTAGCAGAACCGGGAGATCCTGAAGATGAATTTATGGATAAACCCGGAGCTTGACCTTGTAGTGACTGTAAAAAAGAAACATTTGGTCTATTTTCAAACATTTTTGATTCAACTGTCGTAATAGAACTTGTTGCCAAAGACTTTTTTGAAACACTATTATATCCTAAAACTACAACCTCTTCAATCTGTGTATTTCTTGAAATCGTATCAGATTTAGAATTCAAAGGCAAATTTTTCGATAATCCTTCAGTTGATGCTGTCTTTTCCTTTATTTCTGCTTCTTTTATGATCTCATCAATATCAATATTTTCTAAAGATTGCTTCACTAAAGGATTAATATTAAGTGTATAAGAAAGCATTCTCACTTTCACTTTCTGTTTTTTATCTGCAGATTTAGCAATAACAGAATAATATTCATTTCTGTTCAAATCCGAAAAATAAAACAAGCCATTCTCCGAAGTTGTCTGCTTTTTTATTTTGGAATGACCACTCACCAGATAAACTTCAGCTTTTACAGGTCTTCTATTTAAGTCTTCAACAATTCCGTATATCGGGTTTTTCTTTTCCGGAAGGTATTTGTAGTTTCCGTTTTTCTTAATATCGTCATTCATTTCAAAATAACGGTAACCATTCGTAAGCATAACTAAATCTAAACTCTTGGCAGCTTTCTCCTCCTTTTTATCAAAATAAAACTGCGGTTTTTCAATTTTCCCTTTCAATTCTGAATCCACCAGAAGCCATGAAAGAATATGGTTTTGCTTGTCATCGGCATACGTCCACAATTTATCATCAACAACACTGATCGAAAGATTTGCCGGAATGGGATTGTTTTTTTCGTCCGTTGTCTCTACATTCACAATTACTTTTTCTCTCGGCAAATAGTTTTTCTTTACCGGGGAAATTTTCACTTTCATCTGTTTATTTTCATTCGCAAAAACAATTCGTTCCGCTAAAGGAATATTATTTTCTGTCACCGTAAATCTGCAAATTCCTGTCGGAAGCTCCTCTTCTGGGATTTCAAGATGATTGAATCCTTTTTTCAGAATTAATGATTTAGAATAAACCTCTTTTTCACGGAAATTTCCAGAAATCAAAACACTTCTTTCAGATGTAGAGTTTATGATTAATCGTATGTTTTGATTTTCTTTTATACTATTTAAAACAATTCCGTCATTTTTTGCAAAAGGAAGATCATAAACCTGACTGATGTTTTCCGGTTTTACAACTTTTGCATAATATGTTTCACCATTTTTAGGACTAAAAGAAAAGCTTCCCATACCGAAATTATATGAAGAAACTTCCAATAACTTCTGATGATTCTGATTATAAATTCCTAAAACTGCATCTACAGGTTTTTCAAATTCATCCAAAACTTTAAATGCTACATTCTGTTCGACTCCGTTGATATAAGTTCCGCCTTCAGGCATAAATTTTAAATCCAGATTATTCAAAACAATCGGAATATTTCTCGAAATAGATTCTGTGAAACCATCAAAATTAACTTTTACATTCAGCAAAGCATCGGAAGATTTCAACACTTCAGGAAGTTTGAATTTCAGCAGATATTTTCCTTCTCTGTCAGTAATCAAATTGCCTTCGGTTATTTTTTCGCCTTCATGCATCACCGTAAAATAAGCTTCATAAAAAGGAATCGGAAGATTGCTTAGACTCCGCATCGAAAACTCCGCCAAAACCTCATCTCCTGCTCCATAACCTTTTTTCGGAAAGTCGAGTTTCATTAAAATTCGTGGAGACACAATTTTCTGTAGAGTAATCTCTTTTTCAAAGACGTTTTTGCCAGACTCATTCTGCATCCATGCAGTGAAAGCCCTTATTTTATAAATTCCGCCTTTCATATCGTTTCCGAAATAAAAATACCCTTCTGCATGACCATTTTTTATTTCATACTTCGATTTATTCACAACCGAGCCACTCGGATCGACCAGTTCAAAATTTACTACTTTACTTTGATCTGCCGGAAGATTATTTTGTGCCTGAAGAACATATATTTTGAAATACATTTCTTCTCCGGGCTTATAAAAAACATGATTGGTATGGATGTATGTTTTTTCTTTTTTGAAATCACTGAAATTATTCTGAGCATTAAAAAAAATACTTAGAAACAAAGAAAAAACAAAAAATATAGAGCGTAGAAATTTAAAATTCATTGTATTAAAATTTAAAAGAAACGGTGCAGCCATAGGTTTTAAAAGAAGGAAGATTAAAAAAATCTAAACCGCGGCTGTTGTCAAAATCATAAAAATTCTGGTTAGAATCTACTCCCCGGTTTGCCTGCCAAAGAAAGATATTATTCACATAAAAACTAACGCCTAAAGCTCTTCGAAAATTCCCGATGTCAAAATAAGCTGAAAGCGTAATATCATTAATTCTCACATAATCTGATTTCTCAACATAATTTTCGGCAACTCCCAAAAAACCATATCTTGTCCAACGATTATCACCAACCGCAAGATCCGGATTGTAAAAATCAACAGGAATCTGATTGGCATTTCCGTTGTAATTTACCCCTTCAAAAACATAATTTTTAATAATTCTTTCGTCTCCGGAAGTCTGAGAACGACCGTAATAATCGAGAACAGCCTGAGTTCCGTTCCAGACTTGACCGCCTTTTTTCCATTCCCAGTTGATGTTCAGCGCAAACATTTTATAATTGATCTGATGAGAAAATTTCATCACAAAATCCGGAGTCGGATCTGCAATTATTTTCATTCCTGAAGCTTTTACAGGATAACCATAATCGTCAATTATCAATTTACCTTCTGCATTTCTTTCATAATAACTTCCCATCACAGCTCCTAAAATCTGACCTTCGGATAATGTTTTATAAATATCATTAAATCCTGAAATCATCAGATTATTGTACCCGGAATTCACACGATCGACAATATCTCTATATTTAAAAAATGAAGCTTTACTACCGATGGAAAAATCATAACTGTGATAAATGTTATCATAATTGAAATTGACTTCATACCCATCATACGTATGGTCTGCGAGATTTTTCAAAACTAAATCCTGATTTTCGAAAACAGGAAATACATCGTTATTTATTTTTCGTTTAAAGTATTCTGCAGTCAAATTAATTCTGGGATTAAACAAAATAATTTTAAAGCCGGCTTTAGATTCTTTAATATTAATATTCGCAAGATTATTAAATGTTTCAACTTCTTTCAGAGGAAAATACTGATATGCATTTTGTGCAGAAAACTGTGTTGTAGTATAAGATGAGTAAGATTTTGCAATTTCGGGTTCTGCAGCCAATTGTGTATGAGCTCCCATGAATTGCACATCAAGATTATTCCATCCGAAAATATCCTTAAAAGTAAAATATCCGTTTACCTTTGGTATCCAGTACTTATTTTTAAGCGACGTATTCGAAATATAAAATGAGTTGCCGATATTCACACCAAACTCAAAATCATTATAGTTTTCGTAATCCAGATTATAATTAAAAATATAATCCTGTGAAGTTCTCTGATAAAAATAGTTTCTGTCTAAACTATGACTGACATTGATTTTCCTGTCATTTAAAATATGATTTAAACTAAATTTGTTATCGAGTTCGCCATCGTGCAATTTATAACTCGCCAAAATATTAGAATTGTAAAATTCATTTTTCTGGTTTCTGATATTGTAAAGTCCGACCGGAAAACCATTTGTAGAAATCTTATAAACATCACGATGCATCATATCCTGATTATCATAAGCCTGACTGATGCTTAGCTTAAAACCATTCCACTGTCTGTTTACATCAAAATTAAACTGACGGATATTTTCGTAATAATTATATTTTTCCGGTTGACTGAAAAGAAATTCAGGGTTGTCTGCATACAGACTGTAACTTCTTTGTAAACCATTGTTCAGATAAGCACTTTGTTTATTCGAAAAGGAAACCGGAGTCAGGAGAGAATTCTGATAAAGTCGGTTGAAAAGTCCTATTCTGTTAGTATTTGTAGCTTTATTTCCGGTGTAATTAAAACCTGCATTGATTTTAAATTTTAAAATTTCTGTGCTGAATTTAGCTTTAAATGTATTTGCAATATCAAACTGATCTATAAAATACATCTGATCTTTTTGCTGGCCGATATTCAGAGAAAGTCTTGCATTTTCATTATAACCTCCGCTCTTAATTATTGTATTCAGATTCAGCTGATTACTATACCCGACTGTTGTTTTGAAAAGATTGTTATCATAAATTTTTGCAGGAGAAATTCCGTCATTTAAACCAACTAATTGACCATTATTATCATATTCATAAGGTATTCCGTTAAAACCCAGAGTCGAAATATCCGGTCCAAAGCTGAACATTTCGCCTGTATCCGGACCTTTCCAAACAAGTGAACCATTTTCTGATCTTCCCTGAACATATCTGCTTTGCGTTTTGGGAATCCGGTTTCGGTTTTTCACGTCTAACGAAGTGCTGAAATTCCCGTTAAATACAAGATATTTTTGGGGTTGGCTTTTAATTTTATATAAAGAATCCGATTTTAGCTTTAGCTTTCTGATAACAGAAAAATCATGATCTGAATTTTTTCTCAGAGAATCGTAAGATTTTTCAATACTGAATTCGTCTGTTTCAGTTTTGATGATCAGATTTTCATAATCTTTGGAAGCAATATTTTCGACTGTCTGTCGGGGAACCTGTCTTTCAAGTATATTTTTCAGCTCCTGAACATAATGTACAACCTGAATATTTTTACCGCTATTCCAAACCAGAGTATCATATTCTTTTGCAGCGATAATGGCAAAGCCTTTTTCATCGGTTAATTCATAAACACCGCTATTTTTATTAAAAATTTTCAGAAAATTCTGAGGTTTCTTTTTTTCATTAAAAAACGTTCCCGAATAATAACGCTGAGAGTCCTGCGCAAAGGCAAACTGCACTGCAAATACAGGCAACAACAGGTAAACTTTTTTCATCTTCAATAATATTTCTAAAAATAGAGAAAAAAAAGAAATCTCCGAAGAAATTTCTTTTTTTGAATAAGACTTTTTCTGTTAGTTTTTAATCACTTTAAACGTTTCCCATCCTTTTTCTGTTCTGGCTCTGATTAGATAAACACTTTGCGGATAAGATGATATATCAATAGCACTCTTTCCGGACAGCTTTTCTTTTTTCATAATGATTTTTCCGGCTAAGTCATAGACAAACAATTCATCAATCGGAAGATCGGAAATAATATTTACAGGACCTTTCGTAGGATTGGGAAATATTTTTATCTGATGTTCAGCCTGACTTCCTGCTTCGGTTTCCAGTTTTTTATTCAGGTAATTTTGAGATGTGTTTTTATCGCATTCTGTAAGGGTGGCTCTTTGTAAAATCAGTCTCAGCAAAAGATCATTTAATTTTTCTACTTCATAAGATTCTACTGTAGGTTCAATGTGATTGTTCCCGATTCCGCTGTGGTTGGTAAGAAAAGTGTAAGTTCCGTTTGTCATCAGTGCAAAAGTTCTCATCAGATATTCTGTCTGTTTATCTATATCGCTTGCAGATAAGGGAATAATGGTAATACCTTTTTGAGCCGCGGCTTTCACATATTTAAAAAGCTTATCTATATTTTCCTGAGATTGATGTGGCGGTGCATCAAGAATCAAAAACATAATTTTGGTAGCATTTTCTGTACTCCATTTCAGATCATTTACCGAAACATCCATCGCTTCTACCACTGCCTCCGGGAAATCACCACCGCCTGAAGCATTTTGTTCTTTGATAAATTTCAAAAGCAGATCAGCATTGTCGTTAAAATCAAACTTCCTGGTCACATATTCATCTCCCTGATCTCTGTAAAAAACGGATCCGTATCTCACTTCCATATTTTTCAGATTAGATTCAACTTTTTTCAGAACATCCAAAAGTTCCGACTGTAAATAAGCAATTTCGTCTCCCATCGAACCTGTTGCATCGACTACAAAAGCAAGATCTAAGGCTCTTTTTTCAACACAGGGTTTATCAAGAATAATCAGATTTTGCCCGTTTTTGAATTCTTTAAGATGATTGCTGATAATATTGTTTGCTTTATCTTTTAAAATATATTTTCCGGTATTTTCATAAGAGTTAATCAGCGGATTAATCCATAATTCTGCATTCCCGAGATTGTCTGTTACCGCTTCCCAAACGATTTCAGCTTTATCGTTAACCAATCTCAGCTTCTCTCCGACAACAGGTTTTTTATTTTTATTAACCAGCTGTACGGAAACTCTTCTTTCAGGGAAAAACTGCCATTCATTTTTATATCTGTCTAAAGCCGGAAGAGCAATATCCATCCAATAATTCCATTTAGAAAAATCGTTTGCTTCTCCGGCGGTTAATTGTCCTGCCTTTGGAAGTTCCTCTTTTTTCTCTTCCGTTTTATCTAAAACACCTGTATTTGTTTTTGGGAAAAGTTTTTTCAGAAATTTATTAAACTTTTTATTTTTAGTTTTTGAAGTATCTTTTGTAGAAACTACAATAACTCCGTTTGCTGCTCTGCTTCCATAAATAGAAGTTGCGGCTGCGTCTTTGATAACAGAAACTTCTTTAATGCTTTCAGGTTTTAATTTTTTGAATTTTTCTCCGCTTGCAATTTCACCATTAATAATATACAAAGGTTCTGAACCTTCTTTAATGGAAGCTGCTCCACGAATAAGAATAGCACTTTTGGAAGAGCCCGGAGTTCCAAAAGAAGAACTAATTGACAATCCCGCAACTTCTCCTTTTAAAGAATTTAAAAATCCTGCACCTGGTGAATTACTTGCAATAAGATTTCCACTTATACTCGATGATGATGCAACTGCTGTAGGTTTCGTAGCTGTTTTATTATATCCAAGTACAACAACCTCTTCGATGTTTTTTTCTTTATAGCCACTGTCAAAAGGAATATAAGGAACTTCTTTATGAATTGCTATTGGCTTTATTTTATAATTTTTAATACGATTTATTAATGGTTTTTCTTCAAAAATAAAACCTGATTCATGATTGTAACGATCGTACAATATTTTAGCATCTTCATAGGCTAATATCTTCTGATTTTGTTTCTTCTCTACACCCTCCAATTCTTTTTCAATATTGGATTTTACTGTACTGTCAATTGTCTGAACATTTGAAACAGAGTTAGGCGAAACTGTATTTTGGGCAAGCTCAGGTTTTGTAATTTCTGAAGCATCATTCTTATTAATGAAATAAAATGCACCCAAACCAATGATCAAACTGGCGGCAATTCCGTAAGGAAACCAAATTGGTGTGTTTTTCTTTTTATTTTCTTCTTTATCTAATTTTTCTTCAACTTTTGACCAAACTTTATCAAAACCTGGAAAAGTCGCAGGTTCTTCCAAAGATTGAGAAGCCTCGTTGAATTTTTTATCGATATCGTGATTATTTTCCATTGTTGTAAAGTTTAAATGTTGTGATTTACGAGAAGTTCCTGTAATTTTTTCCTTGCAAAATTCAGCTGGGATTTTGAAGTACCTTCACTTATTGAAAGCATTGTTGCAATTTCTTTGTGCGGATACCCTTCAATGGCAAACAGATTGAAAATGGCTCTGCAACCTTCAGGAAGAAAATTCAAAAGCTTCAAAATATCTTTTTCAAAGGATAGGTTTTCCACTTTAGAATCAGGAGATTCTATGAAATTTTCATCTAAAGAAATATGCAGAGATTTTGTACTTCTTAGTTTCTGCAGACATTCATTCACGGCAATTTTTTTTGCCCATGCTTCAAAAATATCATGGTTTTGCAGTTGGTCAAGCTTTGTGAAGATTTTATAAAAAGTATCTGCCAATACTTCTTCTATATCCTCGTCGTTTTTCAGGTAACGTTTGCAGACCGAGTACAGTTTACCAGCCATTTTTTCGTAAACTTTCCGCTGTGCATTGCGGTCGTTCCGCTGACATTCTAACAGTAATTCTTTTTCCATAGTCAAGCTTTATACTCTTATAGATGCAGGAAATTTCTCGCAGGTTGGAAACATTATAAACTTTTTTTAAAAATAATGAAATACTTTAAGCGGTTGGTTGTTTTTAGTTGATTGTTGATAGATTTATAAAAACTAAATTGAACACAAGTTCACAAAGATTTCTTTAATGATTGACTGTTTCAGGTTTAATGGGCCGTTCACTTGTAAAAGCTACTAATTTTTATCTGATGAAAGATTATTATAATATTTATTAATATTTCCAAACACCACAACGCTCAAACTCTAAAGCTCTCCAACTCAATTTTAACCCTTTTTTAACAGTATCTTTTGTAACATATTCTTAATATTGCCGACTATTACGATATAATTTAAAGCTGATAAAGTTTTATTTATTTAAATTTTTAATTGAATAATTCATATCATCTTTAAAACAAATAGATTGTTACTTATGAAAAACAAAAGATTTGCGTCACTACTTTTTGTTTTATGTGCAGGAAGTATGATGTTTGCTCAGGATGACCTGATCAACAAGTTGAAGAACAACCAGTCTCAAAATGCCAATTTCCAGTTTACTACGTTGAAAGATGTCGGTGCTACTTCGGTGAAAAACCAGGGTTCATCGGGAACTTGCTGGAGCTATTCAGGAAATTCTTTCCTTGAGTCTGAAATGCAGAGGATGGGTAAAAAGCCCGTTGATTTGGCAGAAATCTTTACTGCTAGAAATTCTTATCACGATAAAGCGAAATTGTATGTTTTGAACAGCGGAGCAATCAGCTGGGGAGACGGAGGTGAGCTTCATGATGTGGTAAACATGTATAAAAAGTACGGTGCTGTTCCACAGGATGTTTACACTGGTTTGAAAGCCGGACAAACATTGAACAACTTTAAAGAGATGCAGGAAAAATTAAAACCTGTATTGGATAGTCTTGTTGCAGATTCTTCAAAAGGAAAATTGTCTGATAACTGGATGGATTCTGTAGATGCTATTCTGGATGAATATTTAGGAAAAGTTCCTGCAAACTTTACGTATGAAGGAAAAAATTATACTCCGAAAACTTTCGCTAAAGAAGTAGTAGGAATTAATCCTGAAGATTATGTTGAAATTTCATCATACAAAGATTATCCTTACTATCAGAAATTTGTAGTTCCGATTCCTGATAACTGGAGCCATGATTCTGACTGGAATGTTCCGATGAAAGATCTTACTGCAATTATCGATAATGCCGTAAACAAAGGGTATTCTGTAGGTTGGGCAACCGATGTTTCCGAGCCTTATTTCTCTTATAAAAATGGAGTTGCCTATGTTCCGGATGCAGATTTAGACCAAATTAACAAAAGCAACAGCGGAACTTTATTTACAGAACCGAAAAAAGACAAAACCATTACTGAAGACATGCGTCAGAAAGCACTAAACAACCTTTCTACAACGGATGATCACGGAATGCATATCGTAGGTTTGGCAAAAGACCAATCTGGTAAAGAATATTATATGGTGAAAAATTCTTGGGGTGTAACCAATGATTTTGATGGATATTTATATGTGACAAGACCGTATGTTGAGTATAAATCAACTGCAATTCTGGTTCATAAAAATGCAATCCCAAAAAACATCAAAAAACAACTGAAACCAACGAAAAATATTGGTTTGTAAGAAGAAATCATTATTGTCTAGGTGACAATTAGATATTTAAACTTGTTAATGACCGTCTGAATTTTATTCAGGCGGTTTTTGTTTTAGAAATTTGCTAATCTTTTTAACGCAAAGTATGCAAAGTTTTTTCACTAACATCTGCATATTTTTTGTTCGCAAGGGCACTTCGTTCAGCAAATGACAGCAGAAGCTTTAGCTGAATTCCTCTCCTACTAATTCGAAAATAATGATTAGAAGCCAGCGAAAAACACTGGTTTGTAAAGCGAGATTATTATTGTCTAGATAGCAGTAATGTTCAGCTAAGGCTAGATTTGCTTTGCTGAGTGAAACGCCTTTGCGAACGAAAAATGTTTTCAATACATTCAAAAAAACTTTGCGGTCTTTGCGTTTAAAATAAATTTTAAGCTATTTAAAACAAATAAAAAACCGCTCTCAAAAATTTGAAAACGGTTCTTCTAAAATTAAAAAAATTATAGGTAAAATTATGTGTAATATAAAAAAGTGAACTGCCCATTTTACTTCGCAGGTGAATAGTGGAAATAAAGTTTAAATAAATTGACCACGAAACAAACCAGCAATTCACTCTGTTCTTAGTAAAGAACTCCTAAGCTTGAGCCTTCGAAATTAGCAAGCTCTTCTACTCTTCCGTCTTTGATCTTCTTTGCCCACTGATAATCGCTTAATAAAGCACGCCCGACTGCAACCAAATCAAAATCCTGACGATCCAATCTTCTTACCAATTCTGTAAGATCTGCTTTCTCTGAACCTTCTCCTGCAAAAGCCGCCATGAAGTCGCTGTTCAGCCCTACAGAACCCACTGTAATTGTTGGTTGACCCGTCAGTTTTTTTGCCCAACCTGCAAAGTTCAGATCGGAATCTTCAAATTCCGGTTCCCAGAAACGTCTTTGCGAACAGTGGAAAATATCAACTCCCGCTTCTTTTAATGGTAATAACCAATCTTCCATTTCTGCAGGATTTGCGGCCAATCTTGATTTATAATTCTGTTGTTTCCATTGAGAAAGACGCAGAATAATGGTAAAATCTTCCCCAACTGCTGCTCTTATTGCTTTTATAACATCAACTGCAAATCTGCTTCTTTCTTTAAGTGTTTTTCCGCCATACTCATCGTTTCTTGTATTGGTTACTTCCCAGAAAAACTGGTCGATCAGATATCCGTGAGCTCCGTGCACTTCCAAAACATCAAATCCCAAATCTTTGGCTGATTTTGCCGATGCCGCAAACTGAGCGATTGTATCCTGAATATCTTCCAAAGTCATCGTAGAAGCTTTCTCCATATCAACCAACGGATAATCCGGGGAGCTTCTCGTGTCACCGACATGCCAGATTTGAGGTCCCATTTTTCCTCCGTTCTGATGAACCGCATCGATAACGTTTTTCCAGCCGTTTAATGCTTCTGTTCCGTAGAAGTTAGGGATATTCTGCATATTTTTCGAACCCGGCCTGTTGATTACCGTTCCTTCTGAAAGAATCAATCCTACTTCTGAAGCTGCTCTTCTTGCATAATAATCTGCAATTTGCTGAGTCGGAACTCCGTTATCAGATTGCGCTCTCGTCATCGGAGCCATTACGATTCTATTTTTTAGTTCTAAATTCTTGTATTGAAAAGGTGTAAATAATGATTCTGTGCTCATTTTTAACTTTTATTTTATAATTGTTACACAAAGTAACTAATAATAGTTCATTTTTGTATCTTTCAATTGAAAAATAGTGGTAACTTTGCAGTAACTTACATTAGTAACCTGAAAGTAACGGATTAATTTTATGAAAAAAAACGAATTAATGGAATACAGCTGTCCTCTTGGCAAAGCCATGTCTGCCTTGGGAAGCAAATGGAAACCGATTATTGTTTTGGTAATCAAAGACCGAAAATTACGTTTTGGCGAACTTGCCGTACGAATTAATGTTATTTCAAGAAAAGTTCTTACCGACCAGTTAAGAGAAATGGAAACCGATGGCTTGGTTATTCGTGAAGAATTCAAAGAACTTCCGCCAAGGGTTGAATATTCGTTAACAGAGAAAGGTTTGGCACTTCTTCCGATTTTATATCAACTGGAAGAATGGGAGACGAAATATCATGTTTATGACCCTGAAAAAGCGAATGACTGCAAGACTCTTTTGGAAAAAAGAGAGAAGAAAAATGCGGTTGTCGGATAGACATCTCAAGTTTAATATGAAATTCTGAACTGATTATTTGTTATTCATAATCTATTTTAATATTAAAATTTACAAATTCATCACCATTAATATTTTATTAAATTGATGCTTTTTCCAAGAAAAATTTCTTTTTTTGTGAATTGAATTTTACCCGATGATAAAAACTTCAAAACAGCTAAAGCTTTATGCCTATTTAGGATTTCTTGTAATTGTTTTAGCCTATGTTTTTATTCAATTGTACATTAAATCGAATCTTCCGACTGTCGGATGGACAATTTCTGACTGGCTGATCAATTACGAAGACGGAGGATTTAAGAGACGTGGTTTATTGGGTAGTATGATGTTTCTTATTCATGATTATTTTAAAATTCCGCTTCATACACAGGTTTTCTTAGTTCAGTCACTTTTCTTTATTCTTGTTTTTTGTTTTTTGATCCGGTTGATTTTATCAAAAAAACTGAACTGGGATATTTTGATTCTAGTATGTTCGCCACTTTGCATTTTGTATTTGCCTGTAAACATATTTAATTCCGGCAGAAAAGAGATCATTTTACTCGCTTTGTTGTTGTATTTTGCTTCAGGTGAAATCACAAGAATGAAGAAAATACTGTTATTTACAGGTTTTTTATTGGGTTTGTTTATTCATGAACTCTTCTATTTCTACTTACCATTTGTAATCGCTTTTTATATTCTTAAAACCAAGAAAATTGATCTGAAATATTTAGGAAGCCTTACTTTACTATCAACTCTTATTATGATCGTTTTGTTCTTTTTCGGTGGTGAAATCAACCAGGGGCAAAGTATTGAACTATTAAAAACCCGTGGAATTGAGCTCGACAAATGGAATATTTTCACTTACAACGCCACAGAAGAAAGAGAGAATATGATTATTGCTTATAAATCTTATATTCTTTTTGCAGCAGAGCTCTTCCTGATGATTTTTTTATCATTTTCTTTTATAAAAAAATATTTGCCGGAATATAAAAATGCCTTCAGATTATTTATCATTATTTCATTGGCTTGGGTAAGTCCTCTTTACTATTTGGGTGCAGACTGGTTCCGCTGGAATCATATTTATTCATTATCGCTGATTATACTGATCATTTCTGCTTTACCAAACAATAACAATACAGATAAAAGATTTTATATAGACGGGAAATTCAATATTTCTTTGTTTCTGATAATCATTTTATTTTTCATCATTTTCTACCTTCATATTCAATATGATACTTCGGGGAATTCAGAAGAATATTTGATGAATTATATTAAAACCAAGCTACATTTATAATCAAAAAAACCGCTCTCCGAAGAAAGCGGTTTTAAAATTTATTTAAATCCTAATTAGAATATCGCAGGATATTTCTGAGGATTTGTTTCGTTAAACATCGCATAGATTTTTTCAACCATATCGTCTGAAGACGGCTTAGAGAAGTAATCTCCATCACTTGCATATGCCGGTCTGTGGTCGTTTGCAGCAATCGTCAACGGATCAGAATCCAAGAATCTGAAAGCTTTTTGCTTTTCTAAAATCTGTTGAAGAATAAACGCTGAAGTTCCGCCTTCCACATCTTCGTCGATTACGACCAATCTGTTCGTTTTCTTTACAGATTCAGCGATTTCGTGCGTTAAATCGAAAGGAATTAATGACTGAACATCAATTACTTCCGCAGAAATTCCTAATTTTTCAAGTTCTTCTGCTGCTTCCATTACAATTCTCCAGGTTGAACCGTACGTTACCAAAGTAACATCTTTTCCTTCTTTTGTTACCTCGATTTTCCCAACAGGAACAGTGAATTCGCCTAAGTTATCAGGTTGTTTTTCCTTTAATCTGTATCCGTTAAGACATTCAACAATTACCGCTGGTTCATCACTCTGAAGCATTGTATTGTAGAATCCGGCAGCTTTCGTTAAGTTTCTAGGAACTAAAATTAAAATACCTTTTGAAAGGTTCAGAATTCCCGCCATCGGCGAACCTGAATGCCAAACTCCTTCCAATCTGTGACCTCTTGTTCTGATAATTACAGGAGCTTTCTGACCCCCTTTTGTTCTGTATTGAACCGTCGCCAAATCATCACTCATCCCTTGTAAACAATACAAAATATAGTCTAAATACTGGATTTCAGCGATTGGTCTCAAACCTCTCATCGCCATACCAATTCCCTGACCAAGAATCGTCGCTTCACGGATTCCTGTATCGGCAACACGGACGTCACCATATTTTTCCTGCATTCCTTCAAGACCCTGGTTTACGTCACCGATATTTCCGGCATCTTCTCCAAATACTAAAGTTTCAGGATATTTTTCGAAAATTTTATCAAAATTATTTCTCACCACTACTCTTCCGTCTACATCTTCGGAACTTTCAGAATAGATTGGCTTGATTTCCTTTACATTTTCAGCTTTCCACTGCGACTGAGAGTATAAATGAGAAGAATAATTGTCTTTTTCAACCTCAAAAATCTCATTATACTTTTGCATCAATTGGTTTCTTTCCGCAGAATTTGTTTCTCTTGTTGCCAACAAAGATTTTCTTACCAAATGAAAAACATCTTTCTTTGCTTTTGAAACTAATTTATTGAATTGATTGATATAGTTTTCAATTTCAATATTTTGCCCTTTAAGATTTTCAACTAAAGGTAAAACTGAACTGATTAAATCTGTAATTGTTTTCTGGTAATTTTCCCAAGCCTGTTTTTGTCCGGCTTTCACTGTTTTTTTGGCTTCTTCATCAATAGCATTCAA
This sequence comes from Chryseobacterium sp. CBo1, assembly GCF_001693475.1. Classification (NCBI taxonomy): domain Bacteria; kingdom Pseudomonadati; phylum Bacteroidota; class Flavobacteriia; order Flavobacteriales; family Weeksellaceae; genus Chryseobacterium; species Chryseobacterium sp. CBo1. The sequence continues at coordinate 11,817 of NZ_MAUH01000013.1, read as the reverse complement.
TTCTTCATTGGTTGCTAAAACCTCTTCTTTACCTTCAATTTCGATTGAATAATTTGAAATCCATTCTCTGAATTTCACCAATCCGTCGAACTGTGCTTCCCAAGCCAGACGATCTTCATTTTTATATCTTTCGTGAGATCCTGAAGTAGAGTGACCTTGCGGCTGCGTAACTTCAATAACATGAACCACAACAGGAACGCTCTCAACTCTTGCAAACTGTTCAGCTCTTGCATAAGCATCCAATAATGCCGGATAATCCCAAGCTTTCACCTGGATAATTTCACATCCCTGAAACTCTCCTTCTTTTCTTTGGAAACCGCTCAACATTTCAGCAATGTCTGCTTTTGCTCTCTGCTTCATCGTAGGCACAGAAATTCCGTAACCGTCATCCCAAATGGAAACAATCATCGGAACCTGAAGCGCACAAGCTGCATTCAACGTTTCCCAAAAATGACCTTCCGCCGTAGAAGCGTCGCCAATCGTTCCGAAAGCGATCTCATTACCGTCTTTCGAAAACTTTTCAGAACCGTCGAATTTTACTGATTTATATATTTTTGAAGCCTGAGCTAATCCTAATAATCTTGGCATTTGCCCTGCAGTAGGAGAAATATCCGAAGAAATATTTTTCTGAGCCGTTAAATCTTTCCAGCTTCCGTCTTCATTTAAACTTCTGGTTGCAAAGTGACCGTTCATCTGTCTTCCGGCAGAAGCAGGTTCTCTTTCAACACTGGTATCGGCGTATAATTGTGCAAAAAAACTTTCAACAGTAAGAGCATCTGCAGCCAAAGCAAAAGTCTGATCTCTGTAATATCCTGAACGGAAGTCACCGTTTTTGAAAACTTTCGCCATTGCCAATTGCGGCAACTCTTTTCCATCTCCGAAAATACCGAACTTGGCTTTTCCGGTAAGCACTTCTCTCCTGCCCAAATAAGACATTTCACGAGAAATTCTTCCTAATTTATAATCTTCAAGTATCTGATTTTTAAAGTCCTGAAAGGAAATTTGCTGAGTTTCAATATAGGTTGTCTGCATAGCCAAATATAAAATATTTTTTATTTTGAAGTATTTTGCTAATATACACTTTTTAAATTAATTTTAATTTTTAATAATCTTTTTTAAAAATTTGATAATAAAAAAAATTGTAATTAACTTGAAATAAATTTGTATTGATGGAAAAAAAGTCTTCACATATTCTTAATGCTTCGAGCAATCTTTTGGGATTCTCTCTGGTCATTATTACATCACTGAAAATCACAAAAATAAGTCACAGTACCCATTTAGATGAGTTTGCAGGTGTAGCATGTCTTTGCTTTGCATTCAGTTGTTTCTTCTCATTTCTCGCCATCCGTTCCAAAAAAGAAAAGACAGGAAATAAATTTGAGACTATTGCGGATTATTTATTTTTAAGCGCATTATTTTGCATCGTACTTGCTGTGATTATTGTAACGATGAGAATAATTTAAATCAGAATTTACGCTCGATAACGTAATCCAACATGGTGTGAAGTGATCTTCGTACTTCAGAATCGGGAAATTCATTGAGAATATCTTTTGCTTTCTGCTGGAAATCTTTCATAACACCGATTGCGTAATCTAATCCTCCAGAACTTTTCACAAAGGCAATCAGTTCTTTTACACGTTTCTGATCGTTGTTATAACGTTTTATCGTATTGAAATAGTATTTTCTGTCGGTTTCGCCAGCTGTTTTCAGAGTATGAATCAGAGGTAAAGTCATCTTTTGTTCCTTGATATCAATACCAACAGGTTTTCCGATAACATTTGAGCTTAAGTAGTCAAATAAATCATCCTTGATCTGAAAAGCCATTCCGGTATATGTTCCGAAATCCATCATTTTTTTTGCCAGATTTTCATCAACACCATTTGACACTGCGCCGATTTCACAGCACGCAGCAATTAAAGTTGCCGTTTTCTGACGGATAATTTCATAGTAAACATCTTCGGTAATATCTAGTTTTCGCGCTTTTTCCAACTGAAGAAGCTCACCCTCAGACATTTCTCTGATTGTTCTTGAAATTACAGACAACAAATCGTAATCTTTATGGTCTGTAGAAAGTAAAACTGCTTTTGACAACAGAAAATCACCTACCAAAACCGCAATCTTATTCTTCCATAAAGCGTTGATTGAAAAGAAATTACGACGCTTAAAACTTTCATCCACCACATCATCATGTACCAAAGTAGCGGTATGAATCAATTCGATCATTGACGCACCACGGTAGGTTTTTTCATTCACTTCACCGGTAAGTTTTGCACAAAGAAATACAAACATAGGACGCATCTGCTTCCCTTTTGTAGTAACGATAAAACGTGTGACTTTATCTAATAAAGGTACTTTACTCTGCATTGATTCGTAAAACTTTTGTTCAAAAAGCTTCATTTCCTCATTGATTGGTCGCTTGATTTCTTCTACAGTGTTCGCCACAGTCTTCGAATGATGGATAAATTATTAATTCCCACAAAGATAATTTTTTTCGGGCAATTTTAAGGAAAATTAAACCATTAAGAAAACGAAAAGATCAAGAGTTGTTAAAAATTATAAATTGATTGAAGCTTTATGCCAAATAATTCATCAGAATCTTAAAAAATCCAAATCACTTTATTTTTAAAAAATTTGCCTTAATGTTTAAAAACTTAATTCTTTTTTAATTTTTCAATCGGAATAAAATAAAAAAATGGCTTGTTTTTTTTAATCGGAGAATAGAATTTTTCTCCTGAAATATAAACTCCTGCTTTATCTACAGCAATTCCTTCGATCTGACCAATTGATAAGGCACTTCCCAAATAAAGTTTTCTTGGATTGTGCTTAAAGAAAATCCCGGGTTCAGATTCATTGAAAATCATAAGAAAAACTTCAGTTTTTTTGGTGTATCCTACAACGAACAACTTTTTATCGTAATAAGACGCATCGGAAATCATAAAACCTGTTTTGTAAGCTTCTATTTTTTGTGCGGTTTGATTTTCAAAATTTTCGGGATCAATTGTGTAATGCGTTGTTGATTTTGAAGCCCATTCTTTGGTGAAAATGTGGATTTTTCCATTTAAATAAATCATCGACTCCAGATCGAAATCGGTATTGATATTTTTAGAAGTAAAATCCTTTTGTTCCGGATAATAGAAAGAGATTGTTTTAAGCGAATCATTGACCAGCTGATTATTCTGAAAAGGAATTCTAAATATTTTTAAATCTTTCCTTGTTCCTGCATTATTTCCAAAATCTCCAATGTAAAAGTTTTTTCCGTCGTTGGTTAAAGCTTCCCAATCTTTATTTTCTACGTTTGTTTTTAAAGTATTGAGAATTTTTCCCGACGTTTTATCTATTTCGTATAATTCTGCGGGATTTCCACTATCATTGAAAGTGTATAACTTATTATCGAAAAAATTCAATCCTGAAGTTTCCTGAATAGAATCATTTAAAATTGCAACACGGAATTTTTTAAGCTTAAAAATTTCGGATTGTTGCGCATTTAAAACAATTGAAAAACTGACAATAAATAACAGAAAAACCTTCTTCATTTAACAAAAATAGGGTTTTTGATGTGAATGGATTATTAAGTAATTATTTTGAGAAGTTCATTCAGATCTATTCGGCAGTTTTGTTTGCCAACTGTCCGCAAGCGGCATCAATATCACCACCTCGGCTTTTTCTTACCATGACGGTAACTCCGGCTTTTTCGAGTTCACGAACATATTTTTCTTCCGCAGCGACGCTCCGGTGATCAAACTTTCCTTCCCCAATCGGGTTGTACTGGATTAAATTAACTTTGGAAGGAACTTGTCGGCAATATTTAATTAAGGCTTTAATATCTTCATCTTTATCGTTGATGCCTTTCCAGACACAATATTCAAAAGTGATAACAGAACCTGTTTTTTTGTACCAATATTGAAGTGCCTCCATAATATCCGTTAAAGGAAATTTATCGGAAAACGGCATAATTTCATTTCTCGTTGATTCTACCGCTGAATGCAGAGAAAGTGCAAGCTTCACCCTCAATTCATCATCTGCCAACATTTTGATCATCTTCGGAATTCCGGATGTAGAAACGGTAATTCTTCTCGGAGACATTCCCAAACCTTCCGGCTGGGTAATTTTTTTGATGGCTTCCACAACATTTTTGTAGTTCATCATCGGCTCTCCCATTCCCATAAAAACAATGTTGGTAAGCGGACGATTGTAATACTCTTTGCTTTGTCTATCAATTAATGCGACCTGATCTACAATTTCCGCCACTTCAAGGTTTCTCATTCTTTTCAGTTTCGCAGTAGCACAGAATTCACAATTTAAAGAGCAACCGACTTGCGAAGAAACGCAGGCTGTCGTTCTGGTTTCTGTAGGAATTAAAACAGATTCCACCATTAATCCATCGTGCAGTTTCACTCCGTTTTTAATCGTTCCGTCTGTCGATTTCTGAAACTGATCTACCGCCGCAGGATTCATGACAAAATCACGGATAAGATGCTCTCTCAGGTTTTTTGAAAGATTCGTCATCTCTTCAAATGAATGAAGATTTTTACTCCAGATCCAGTCATAGACCTGCTTGGCACGAAATGGTTTTTCACCAATGGTGCCGAAATAGTCTTTGAGCTGATCAAGAGATAAAGTTCGAATGTCTTTCATAGAATTGTTGGGTGCGGGATGATGGGGTGTTTGATGAAAGATTGAGCGCCGAATTGCAAACATCCAGCACCCAGCTTCCATCATCTATCTTAAAGAATTAGCATTGCATCTCCGTAAGAGTAGAATTTGTACTTCTCTTTTACGGCTTCTTCGTATGCATGCATTACGAAATCTCTTCCTGCAAACGCTGCAATCATCATAATCAATGTAGATTTTGGCGTGTGGAAGTTTGTGATCATCGTATTGGCAACTCCGAAATCGTGTGGCGGATAAATGAATTTATTTGTCCAACCCTGAAATGCAGAGATTTTTTTATTTGAAGAAACAGAAGTTTCCAAAGCTCTCATTGTAGTTGTTCCTACTGCACAAACTCTTCTGTTTTCCTGTACTGCATTGTTGATAATCTGAGCATTTTTCTCATCAATGATGATTTCTTCGGACTCCATTTTATGCTTAGAAAGATCTTCAACTTCGATTGGGTTGAAAGTTCCCAAACCAACGTGAAGGGTTACCTCAGCAAAGTCGATTCCTTTGATCTCCAATCTTTTCATCAAATGTTTTGAGAAATGAAGACCTGCAGTTGGTGCTGCAACCGCTCCTTCTACTTTCGCATAGATGGTCTGATATCTTTCTGCATCTTCAGGTTCAACATCTCTTTTGATGTATTTCGGAAGCGGAGTTTCTCCCAATTCTTTCAATTTAGCTCTGAATTCTTCGTAAGAACCGTCGAATAAGAATCTTAAAGTTCTACCTCTTGAAGTAGTGTTATCAATAACTTCAGCAACCAAAGATTCGTCTTCAGTAAAGAAAAGTTTGTTACCAATTCTGATCTTTCTTGCAGGATCTACCAAAACATCCCAAACACGAGTCTCTTTATCCAGTTCTCTCAACAAGAAAACTTCGATCTTAGCTCCTGTTTTTTCTTTATTTCCGTAAAGACGAGCAGGGAAAACTTTTGTATTATTAAAGATGAAAAGATCTTTCTCGTCGAAATAGTCTACAACGTCTTTAAATAATTTATGCTCAATAGTTTGCGTTTTTCTGTCTAAAACCATTAATCTGGCTTCATCTCTATGCTCTGAAGGGTGTTCTGCCAACAATTCTTCAGGAAGGTCGAAATTAAAATCGGATGTCTTCATTTTTTAAATTACGGTTTAAAAATTATAAAAATTACAGGGTGTAATTTTCGAGGTGCAAATATACAACATTCTATACCCCTTTGTCAAGTATTTATTTCACTCCTCTTTATTCATGGTTATTACAGATGGTAATTTTATTATTTTTAATCTCATTTGAAAGAAAATTTCGCTATTTTGGCTTATCAAAATATTAAACGATGAGCAAATATTCAATTGAATCTTTTGTAAATGAAACAAAAGAAAATCCATTAGAAAGAGATTATTTCGAACTGGAAAAACCGGCACTTTTAGAAATCAATTTAAATAACCAAGCAGTCTGGACAAAAACAGGGAGCATGGTTGGCTACATTGGTAACATCAACTTTGAAAGACAAGGGATGCTTTCCGGCGGACTGGGAAATCTATTAAAAAAAGCAATCAGCGGAGAAGGTGCTAAACTAATGAAAGCCGAAGGAACAGGAAAATTATATGTAGCAGATGACGGAAAAAAGGTAAGAATTCTGCATTTAAACAATGAAACGGTCTGTGTAAACGGAAATGATGTTTTAGCACACGAACAAAGTATAAAAAGTGACATTACCATGTTAAAAAGTATCGCAGGAGTAATGTCGGGCGGACTCTTTCAGGTAAAGCTTTCCGGAACCGGACATATTGCCATCACGACACATGGTGAACCTCTGACGTTATTGGTAACTCCTGATGCGCCCGTTTTTACTGATCCTAATGCAACAGTCGCCTGGTCAGGAAATTTAAGTCCGGAACTGAAAACAAATGTTTCTTTTAAAAGCCTTATCGGAAGGGGAAGCGGAGAGGAATTTCAGATGAAATTTTCCGGAAACGGATGGGTTTTGATACAGCCGTATGAAGAGGTTTATAGGGTAGAAAAATAGTTTTAAAAAGTACGAAAGCAACTTCAAGGAGTTGCTTTTTTAGTTTAAATATTCCAATATCTTTTTCCATTCTTCAAATTTCCTTTCAAAAGAAATGGTGTGAAGCGGACTGGTTGATGGCAATAAATGAATGGGAATTTTAAAGCTTTTACCTAATAATTTCTGTAAATTTTTATAGGATTTTCCGCCATTGCAAAAGATGGCTGTAATGTTTGGATGGTTTTTCAAAAGCTCTTCAATTTGATTCGCTTCTTCATTCTTTATTTCTGAATCAAGACTCCCTTTTCTTTCGCAGGAATCAATAACATCCCAAAGTGCAATGTGGTGATTTTTTAAAACGTTGATTCTTTCAGTATAATCTTCCGTAAAATTTTCATTAAATAATTCAAAAATAATTTTCCAGAATTTGTTTTGAGGATGACCGTAATATTGCTGTTTTTCTAAAGATTTTACACCAGGAATTGAACCTAAAATTAAAATTTTGGAATTATTATCAATGATTGGTGGAAATGAGAAAATTCTGTTTTGCATAGTTGAAATGTGTAAGTTTTGGCTAAAGCCTTCTTCATTCTGGAAACAAAAAGCGGGCTAAAGCCCGCTCCTATTGATATTTTATCTTTAATTATATAAATGTTTTAAATTATATAAATATCTTGACCACCCCGTCTCAATTTTCTATGAAAATTGATCCACTCCTCCAAAGGAGGGGAATTTTGAAATGGAAAATTAAGATTTATAAAGTTTCTTTCAGCCAGTCAAAGAATTCTCTTTGCCAAACCAAGCCATTTTGCGGATGAAGAACCCAGTGGTTTTCGTTCGGGAAATAGACTAATTTAGATTTTAAACCTTTCAGTTTTGCAGCCTGGAAAGCTTCCTGACCTTGCTCGTAAGGAACACGGAAATCAATTCCACCCTGAACGATCATGATTGGCTTATTCCATTTATCAACAAAATTGCTCGGATTGAATTCCGTATATGCTTTCGGAAGCGGTTTTTCCCATGGAGAACCTAAATCCCAGTTTGCAAACCATAATTCTTCAGTCGTTAAATACCAGGATTTCATATCAAACAAACCATCGTGAGCGATGAAAGTTTTGAATCTGTTTTCGTGAATTCCGGCTAACATAAATACGCTGTAACCTCCGTAACTTGCACCAACTGCTGCAACTCTATCTCCATCAACATATGGTAAAGTTTTCGCATAATCGGTCGCTGCCAAATAATCTCTCATCGGTTGTCCTCCCCAATCTCTTGAGATTTCTTCGTTCCATTTTGTTCCCCAACCCGGCATCCCTCTTCTGTTTGGTGCTACAACAATGTATCCGTTGGCTGCCATTAAAGAGAAATTCCATCTTGTGCTGAAAAATTGTGTTAATGCAGATTGTGGTCCACCCTGACAATATACCAAAGTCGGATATTTTTTATTCGGGTCAAAATTAGGCGGATAATGGAACCATACTCCCATTTCTTTTCCGTCTGAAGTTTTCACCATTTTAAGCTCAGATTTTCCCTGAGAAAGTTTAGCATAAATGTCTTTATTTGCATCTGTGATCTGCTTTAATTCTCCATTTTTAAGATTAACAGAGAATATTTCCGATGCATGATTGATGTCTGTTTTTGAAACTAAAAGTGAAGTTTTTTGGTCAGCAAAAATTTCATTGATATCAAAATCTCCTTTTGTAATCTGCTGAACTTTTGAATCTTTAGGATTTAAAGAAAATAACTGCTTTGTTCCTCTGAAAGCTGATGTAAAGTAAATCGATTTTGAATCTCCACTCCAGAAAACATCTCCGGAAACAGATTCGTCCCAGGCTTTTGTAAGGTTTGAAGTTTTCCCCGATTTCCAATCCATCAGTTTGATGTCGTTTTTATCGGCTTCGTAACCGTCTCTTTCCATACTTTGCCAAACCAAAGATTTTCCGTCAGGACTGAATTTTGGGTTTACATCATATCCTTTATTGGATTCCGTTAAATTTTTTGTTGTTCCGGAAGCTAAATCGTAAGCAAAAATATCGGTGTTTGTACTTGTCGAATATTCTTTTCCGCTTTTCGGTTTTGTCACGTATAATAATTGTGCAGAATCGGGGCTGAAAATAAAATCTTCCGCTCCACCGAAAGGTCTTTGCGGAGAATCCCATGTTTTTCCTTCCAATAAATCTTTTGCAGCTTCTACTTTATCTGAAGTATTAACAACAAAAACATGATTGTATTTTCCTTCATTGAAATAATCCCAATGTCTGTGGTTCAAATCAGTATAAACCTGCGCTGTTGTTTTTGGAGTATCGGAATATTTATCTTTCCCCATTAACTTTTCTACCAAAACCTGCTTGCTGAACGCAATTTTCTTACCATCCGGAGAAATAACGATATTATCCGCTTCACCAATGTTGTAAAATTCTGACCAGATTTTCCCGTTGTCTTTAGAAAGGAAAATCTTATCGCCTTCCTGAGCATAAATTCCGTTTTTATCCCACTGAATTAATGCTTTTTTACCTAAATCAATTTTAGAAGACTGATTATTGATAACATTCAGAAAATAATTTTCACTTTTTGTTTTTTCGGTTTTAAGATCGGTTTGTCCGATTTTATAAATCAGTGAAGAATGATCGGGAGAAACTGCCTGTACACCAACTTTTTTCAAAGTCCAAAGAATTTCAGGCGTCATGAGTTGTTGTGCATTCATAACCAACGGAGCTGCCAAAGCGAGCAGACTGTGCTTCAATTTCATATGTAAATACTTTTAAAAGAATTTCAGAATAATAAATTTCGTTAATTCTTATTTTAATTCAAAGATTGCCAAAGTTAATATTTAATATAAAAATAAGCGAATGAATTAGGAAATTAGTTTTATACGTTTTCATATTTAAAACTCAGACATAAAAAATCCCGCTTCAGTTGCGGGATTATATTAAGTAACAATATCTTCGTTTTCTTCTTCGTGGTCATCTTCATTATCACTACGGCTATAAGAACTGTTCTCTTCATCCGGAAGCTGATCGGTAATCTGCTCAAAATTGTCGTCGTCTTCTGCTCCGGGAATATCCAGTCCGTAAGGCATTTCGTCATTTACGTGTGATGGGTTTGTAATAGGATTACCGTCGCCATCTAAAGGAATATGCTCTTCTCTGTTGAAAATATCTTCGCCCGGATTATAATCCATTTCCTCTAATTTTCTGTCTTGTTCGTTTTTGTTATCTTCTGGTGTCATAATATTGTATTTAGTGTTGATGTTTTAAAAGACAAAAATGAGTCCAATTTTTTAAAAAGAGACAAGGAAAAGTTTAAAGAGCCAAGTCAAAAGTAAAAAGAGGCAAGTTGAAGAGATTAAGCTTATGATTTTCTATCTGTAAACCGAAAACTTAAAATCTATGAAATATAATGTCTAAAATTCCCTAATAAAACTCGTATCCCGAATCCCGAATCTCAAACCTCATACACTTCCGGATTTGCGATGTGTGGCATTTTTTCTCCTTTTGAAAAAGCAATTAAGTTTTCTGCCGCCAATCTTGCCATTCCGTTTCTTGCTTCAATGGTTGCAGAACCAATATGTGGAAGAACACAAACATTTGAAAACTTTAAAATAGGATCATTCTCTTCCATAGGTTCCGGATTGGTAACGTCTAAACCTGCGCCCCAAATTTCTCCTGAAACCAAAGCTTCATATAAATCTTTTTGGTTGTGAAAACCTCCTCTTGCCGTATTGATGAAAATTGCATTTTTTTTCATTTTTTTGAAAACTGAAGCATCAAACAAATTGCTTTGCTCTGGTTTAAAATTCGCATGAATGCTCAAAACATCCGATTGTTCAACCAACTCATCGAAAGAAACGTATTTTGCATCGAGTTCATTTTCAGCTTCTTCATTACGATTTCGGTTGTGATAAATAATATTCATTTCGAAAGCTTTCTTGCATTTTTCAGCCATTTCGAAACCAATTCTTCCCAAACCAAAAACTCCCAAAGTTTTACCATACAATTCCTGACCAAGCTCGTATAACGGATCAAAGTTTCCCCAATTGTTATCTTTTACTTTCTGAAAATAAAAACTCGCTTTTCTCGCAACCGATTGCATGAGTAAGAATGCGACATCTGAAGTAGCACGGCTTAAAACATCGGGTGTATTTCCAACCGGGATATTTCTTTTATTGGCTTCCTTAATATCAACATGGTCAAAACCTACGCTGTACAAAGCAATTGCTTTGATATTCGAATATTTTTCGAAAAACTCCGCATCAAATTTATTTTGTCCTACATTTAAAATTGCATCCGCATCTTTGCAGTAGTTAAGCCACTCTTCCTGAGAAATATTTGTATTTTCCGGAATGATTACTTCCAATCCGGCATCTTCCAGCATGGTGATTCCTATTTCAGGAATTCTTTTATTGATAAAAACTTTCATTATTTTGATATATTTAATTTAAATAAAAAAAACCTCACTGTTTTTCAAATGAGGTTTATATTGATTGATTGAATTTATTCATAACTATCGAAATTCAATTTTCGTTCCGATTATAATTTTTATCCTTTAATTTTGATCAGTTCACCTTTTCTTTTTACAATATTTTTATAATCCCACTGAATTTCTTCAGATTTTTTAAGCCAACGTTGAACATCATTTTGATCAATTTCGCTGACGCTATTATAAAATATTGATGCATCCTGAAATTTTTCACCTTCTACATTGAGTTGTTCTTCATTAAAAGATTTTCCGCTCCAAAACATCAGGCGAAGTCCTTTTTTCTGTTTGCTGTAACCTACAATCGGATTTCCATCCAGAAACCAAACGGGATTTGCATGCCAGATTTTGTTTTCAGCATCATTTAGACCTGAATCAATTAATTTAGAAAGCAAAGTGAAGATTTCTTTATCTGAATCTGGTTGCTTTTCATTGTAATCTAAAATATCGGGATTAATCATATTATCAAAAATTTATGAATATGTTTAATTATAATATTTTTAATTCAAATAAATAACTTTTGAATATTAAAATTACACAATATTAGAATTAATAAATATAAGTAAAATTAACCCGTAGTGCATTATCACACAATAGCTATTTTAATATTATTCATTTTTCTTTTATAAACAAAAACATTTATGAATTGGATAAATGTGAGTGTCATTATTTTACTTAGTATTCTTGTTTTGAATCCA
>NZ_MAUH01000012.1:0-223601 GCF_001693475.1 Chryseobacterium sp. CBo1 | reverse complement strand
CTCTCAATTTTGTGAGAATAAAATCGTAAATTGCATCTAGGTTATTCATGAATGTATTTGATTGGTAGTCAATACAATTTACAAATTTTTGTAACATGAATAACTTTTTTTATAATGCACTACGGGTAATTTAAATAATAATATCACTTCAGAATTCGAATTGCAAAACTTCCATCACCCAGCTCCCATCTTCCAGCCAAAAATTTTTCACTATTTTTACTCAATAATTTAAACCGATGCCTCTTTACCGCGATTTTTCAGATGACAATGCTACGATTCTCGTATGGAAATACGATGAAACTGAAAATTTGGATATCAATACGCTTTTAGAGCCTGAAAATGCCGAAAAAGTAAAAGATTATCATCCGAAAAAATTGTTGGAGGTTTTGATGGTTCGTAAATTATTAAAGGGTTTAAAACCGCACTCAAAAATTCTATATAAAGAAAGAGAGCCATTTTTGTCTCCGAAAGATGCTGAAATTTCGATTACGCATTCTTTTCCTTTTGCAGCGATTGCGATTTCAAAAAATAAGATCGGAATTGATATTGAGAAATTTAATCCCAAAATTTTAAGGGTAATCGATAAATTCACCTATGAAAATGAGCGCGGATTTATTCCTTTTGATACGGAAGTTGTTTTTTATACGATTATCTGGAGTGTAAAAGAAAGCATGTATAAAATTCATCATTCGAAGCACTGGTCTCTGAAAAAACATTATGAAGTAAGACCTTTTGAATTAAAACATCTTCATTCTATAAAATGCAGGGTTCACGACGATAAAATTTCGGATGAACTAAAAGCGAGAGTTGAATTTTTCGACGAATATTGCTTTACGATTGTTGAGGAGTAATCTCTTCGTTTCTGTACTTTTCGATCACTTTTCGTTGTTCTTTTGCAACATCATAGATCAGTTCCAAAACATCGTGAATATTTTTAAGTTCCGTTAAATGAGAAATTTTATTCGGATCTCTTGTATCTAAATGTTCGTTTTCCATCAGTTCGGTTTTTCTTCGAAGGATCATATCTTCAATAGAAGAATCTTCTGGCTCAAGACGGCTGTCCATTCTCAAAGCTTCCGGGATTTTTTCTCCATTCAGAATTGCTGAGACCTGATTCATTTCAGACTCTATTTTTTTGCTCCAGCTTTCAGAATCAATTTCGGGATATTCGTGGTTGCTATTTGCATATTGCGATAACGAAGCGGTATAAGCAGTAATCAGATGAGAAGTTGCTACAAACTGATGCACGACTTCAAGTTTTTTCTGCTGATTTTTAGGATCAGAAATCATTCTCTGAAAATTATCGGAAAGATTGGCTAAAGAAATAATGGCGTTTTTCCGCTTTACTTTATAATCTTCCACATCGAAATTCTCATTCAGAAATTTAGACATCACACTATGAAAATAGGTAAGATTAGATTCTGCTGATTTTTTCATTAAATCTAAATTCTGCGTATGCTCCCAAACCGGAAGTACAATGTATGAAACCAGAAATGCAATGATTCCTGCAATAATGGTATCTACAATTCTGTCTTTAAAAATTACGTTTACATTTCCGGGATTCAGAAAATTAAAACTCATAAAGACATAAATCGTCATAAATAAAACCGCCCAGAAATATCTTCCCTTTAATAAGCTGAAACATAAAATCATGCTCAAAAGAAGAATCGCAAACAGAATTGCATTTACGTGAATGAAATGCAATAAAGCATAAGCAATCACCGCTCCGGCAACTGTCCCGAAAAACCGCAGAAAGTTCCGTTGTTTCGTTATAGAATAGGCTGGTTTTAAAATAGCGGTAATGGTAATTAAAATCCAATAGGTATGACCAATTTCTACAAACGGAAGCAAAGAAACCAGATAACCTAATAAAAGCGCAACGGTAATTCTTATCGCGTGGCGAAAATGTGATGAAGAAAGAGAAATATTGCTTTTTAAAACCTTAAAATTGATTTTCTGTTCATTAGGCATGAATTTTTTCAAATCCAAACCTGTGGAAAGACTTTTTGCCAATCTCACATTCTGAGAAAATACCTTATAAATCTCATTGATTTCCTTTGTAATTTCGTTGATGCGCATCATGATTTGTCGTAAAATCATGAAGTTCTCAAGGTTGTCGGGCGTCATTTGTCTGTTTCTCAGTTCGAAATAATGAACATTAAGTTCATGCTCCCGATCATGAAGATTGAAAATCGGTCTTGCACGAGTACTGCTTTGCAGGGAAATTCCAATGTTGGCAATTTCCTCGGAAAGAATATTCAGGTAATCATGTATTTTAACTAAAATTTCGGTGTCTTCAAAACTTTGCTGAAGTTTTTTGTAATCACTTTCAGAAGTCATGAGCTTTTCATGAAGATCCATCGAATTAAGAAACATCAACATCAATAATCGGCTGATTGTTGTTGATTCATTAACGATTGTTCTTGTTTTAAAAACAGTTTCACGGGTTTCTTCCTGCAGATTTTTTATTTCGATCTGCTTGGCAATGACCTGTAGACTAAGTTTGTCGAAATCCGGGTTTTTCTGATAATAATTCGCTTTAATTCTAAGAAATTCTGAGAGCTGAAGATAATTTTCACCAATCATCTGACTGGCGAGTTTATACGGTTGTATTGTGGTTACAATCAGGAAAATTAATAAAAACCAAATGCAGCCTGCTGCGAAAATAACAAGGCTTTTAAGAATATTTGCACCTGTTAAATGTCCGTCAATAAATATGGCTAAAACCACTAAGGCTAAAGAACCAACTGCCGCCAATCTTTGTCCGTATACTCCAATCAGGGAAAAAAACATTCCGAATATAACAATTTCTAAAAGAACAAGCGGAATTATTCCTTTGACTAAACTTGCAATCAATGCAACAACCACAAAGCAGAAGATGGCAAAAGTCAGTGAATTTCTGCGTCTGATGAACGGTCCCGGCTGATCGGTTAAGGCCACAAAGCTGGTTCCCAAAGGAAAAAGAAAGTATTCTTTCAGGATTCCGAAGTAGGAGAGAACTAAACACGGGATCACCGTTGCCAATGTAATTCTGATGGAAGAATAAACATATTGGCTGGTAACGATTTTTTTAAGCTCCGAAGAATAGTTCATACTGCAAAAATAGGGGTTATATGTGAATTGTCAGTTTTACTTCGTAAGTGAATTGTGAATTTTTATTTAATATTTATCAAAATGTCTATAGAGATTTATTCAAAATTATAGAAAATAAAAAAAGCCTCATAAAAATGAGACTTTTCAAAACTTTTATATGATGTTTTTTAATAATCTACATTAGATGTTTCATCACCGATGTTCCAGGTAAGACCGAAACGAAGAGTGTTATCCAAAGCAGTATTAATTTTAGACATATTGATCAGGTAAGAAACATCAAGACCGAAAGAACGGTATTTCAAACCGATACCTGCTGTTGCAAACTGTCTTGCTCCCTGCTCTTCACTTTCGTGGAAATAACCTGTTCTTACAGAGAATGCATTGTCATAAGAATATTCTAATGCACCACTCATCATGATTGAATTAGGATTTTTGAATGATTTTCCGATTCCTGACATTACCCCAACGTTTGGTACAGCGTAGATCGGCTGTCTTGTATTCGGGTCTGTACCTACAAATTCTGACCCAGGTACTAAGATTTTAGAACCTTCCACAGAAATTCCTACTCTGTTCATATCGTCAAGATACATATCGTATCCAACCCCTAATCTTGCCATTGTAGGAAGGTAAGATCTTGAATTTTCGTCACCTGTATAATCTAATTTAGGACCTAAATTGCTGACTGCAAAACCGGCATTTACTTTACCATCCATACCTCCGATACTTGAGAATCTTGGTGATGTATAGTAACCGGAAACGTCTACTGCAAATGTGTTTGCAGGCTTAAGGGTAGTATCTGTGTTGAATCCTCCGGATAAATCTGAACGGATGAATCTACCAGTAACAGCCATTGAGTAAGAATCTGATAATTTCAGACCGTAAGCAACGTCGATTGAGAATTCGTTTGGTTTTGAAACCCCGTTTGAAGTAACGGTGTTGTCTACACCAAGCTCAGTAAGTTCTACTTCTCCCATATTGAAGTAATAGATACTCGCAGAGATGGTAGATCTTTCTTCCTGACCTAAGAATTTATGGAAAGCACCGTACAATAAAAATACATCATTGGTTAGTTTTCCCATATATGGAGTGTAGTTTAAACCTACAGAAGAACTTGTTCTGCTAAAAGGATATTTTGCCGCATTCCAGAATTGTGAGAAAGCATCAGGCGAAGTTACCACACCCTGATCCCCCATACCTCCTGATCTTGCATCTGGTGCGATTCTAAGGAATGGAGCTCCGGTTAATACAGGTCTTACCTGACTCAAATCTTGTGCGTAGCCTAAAAACCCAGCACTCAAACCAATCCCTAAAAGCAGTTTAGTAGTTAAATTCATATGTTGTCTTTTATATATTATCAGTTTTTTATTGATAGTCCTATTTAATTATTTATTTACTTCAAAAGTACCATTTTTTCTACAGCTGTAGCACTACCTTTGCATTTTTCTTGATTTTGACTTTTTGCAAATATCTTAAAAATATACGTACCTTTTGCAACTGTGTCACCAAAATCGTCTTTTCCGTCCCATTCTATTGCCTGACGTGGCGTTCTAAAGCCCTGTAGGAACGGTTCTGCGACTACAACATTTGTTAAAGTTCTTACCAGTTTTCCTGTAATGGTGTAAATCTGAACGTTTACATCCAAAATATCATCACAATTATGTTCAAACTGAACGTACGTCTTATTGGTGAAAGGATTTGGCCAGTTTAGCGGTCTGTTGATAATCAGATGCTGATCGGCTTCGTCTTTAACCTCAAAGTTTAACGTTTCGCTTGTTGAATTATTGTTTATGTCCCAAACTTTAAATGTTAATTGATGTTGTCCTAATGCAAGGTTTCTGAAAGGGTAAGATACATTTCCTTTCTGATAGTCTGCTAAAGCAGGATTTAAACATCCATTTCCTTCCCCTGAAGAGAAGAAGTCATTTAAAACGACTGTGTTAATAATTTGTCCGTCCAAATATACAGTAATATCGTGACCAATACCAGAACCTGTTGAATTTATTCCGGTATCATCCGTTAAACAAGCCAAAAGCATAGGATTCTGATCTGTGATTCCACCGTTTGCGAAATTGGTATTGTTCATGTAAAGTTTCACCTTCGGCGGTTCGTTATCATTAATTCCGTTAGGATTAAGATCACCAACTCTTACCGTCTGATTGTTGAATACATCAATAGATTTGTTATCTGCATATCCTAAAATTCGACCATCTCCTACAGCATAGTTGATGTCTTTCGGTACGTAAAATTCAACAGTAAAGACTCCGTTTACAGCAGTTCCTGAAGCTTTTACAATGGCGCTTCCTTCTTCTGTATATTGTAGTTGCGGAGTAAGACCTCCGTCATTATTTAATGTGGTTTTGTTTAATCTTTTATCAAAAATATTAATAACAACCCTTCCGTTAAATGTTGTATTTACAGTTCCGTTTGGATTATTAATATGACCAGTTACTTTCACGAAATCTAATCCTCTGATCAATCCCGGAACCGGAGATTCTATATTATCGATCACCAATAATCTTTGCGGTCTGCTTAGTTTCATTGCCGGATCTCCCAAAACATTTACTTTTAAATGGTTTGAATCTCCCGGTCTTAATTTTTTTGCATTTAAATGGGCATTCCCGATGGTATTGAAATCGTCACCGGTCATTCTAAACATTTCTTTTGTATAAAGATCAGTAAACAATTCACCATATGAAACACTTACAGCTCTGCTTGAGGTAATCATCGCAGCCGGACCTCCTTGTTTTAGTTTGATGAATTGCTCGCCTGCCGAAAAAGTAGAAGGCTCATCCCACAGTGTAAATTCACAGGTAATGGTTGAAACAAATGGAAATCTGCTGTAGACATTAGAGAAATTATTAGAGTTTTGAATTTCATCTGTTGTTAAAACTCTTTCCTGAGCCCATCCGTTAATACCTCCATGCCCGAAATAGAAAAGATAAAGACTGTTACCAATATCATTTGATATTGCCTGATTTACCTGAGGATACCTTTGACCACCTGCCGTACTTTGTGCCTGAAAAGCATCCAGATACAATTTTCTTACATTGTATTCTTTAAGATCAGTAACAGCCGGAATTTCAAATGTATTTACCAATGAATTGTTCATGGTATTATGAAAAGGTGTACCGTTGTCTCTGTCATCATCCACTATAAAATCAAGCTTCATTCTCCATTCTCCAAATGGGGTCGATTGTCCCGGTAAAGAATTATAATAAGCCAATGTTTTGTCAATCATATTGGCTGCTTCGGTAGGATTTGCAGCAGGCAATCTGCCTATTGGTAGCGCAGGAAGATTGTTATATAAATATTCTGATGTCTGAGGGAATGTCATGACAATATAATCATCAGTCACATATGAACCCACAAAGTCTGTTGATTCCTCACTTTGATAACTTGAAACAATGTTAGAATTATTAGAAATTCTGTTTTTGTAATCGTAAGAAGTGTCACCCAAAATAAAAACATATTTCAAAGTTCCAGAAGGCGTATTGAGTTTGGTAATAAAATCTCTTATGGCAGTAATGTCTCTGCTTCCACTTCCAAACTCGTTATAAATTTTATCAGTATCTACAATCTGAACATTATAATTGTTTTTTGTCTGATGATAATTGGCAATTCTCTGAGCCTGAGACATAAATGGAGGAGTAGTAATGATCAGATAATCTACATTTTGCAATGCAGAAAGATTCTGGTTGGCAATTCTTCCTACAAATTGCGGAGAAAATGCCGCATCTGCTCTGAAAGCAACAAATTCATTATTGAAATTAGGATTAGAAGCTGCATACCCAAAGTTAAAACTTCCGCTTCCGGCAGCTTTATTTACCCTTCTGTTAGCATTGGTAATATCGGTAACATCCCAAATCTGCTCCATATTTCCTGTGTTTGAAACACTGAAGCCATACTGTGTTCCAGTTCCTGTTGCCAGAGAAAAATCTCTGAAGTTCATTTGCGAACCATTGTATTTCAGGTCTTCTTTATATTGTACTTCCACATAATCCAGGTAAAATGTACCATTAGGATTTGTTGAAATGTCTGGTTTGTAATTAATCGTAATCTGATTTCCCGAAAGATTGTTGATAACTCCGGTATATTGAACAGGATAAAAATCAGGGAGAGGGTTGAGTCCTGTTGATACAAGAACACGAGAATCAGGATTTTGACCATTGATATTAAAATCAATTTTATTATTCTGTGATCTCCAAGCAACAGCATTTGTTCTGTAACGGATGACGTCTCCACTTTGTATCGGTGAATTAAGGTTAAATGTAACAGCTTTATCAGTAATAAAACTTTGATCTTCCACCCAAATTCGTCCAACTTTCACTAAGTTTCTCTCATCTTTATTGATAACCTGATAGTCATCATATCTTGAAATGAGAGTTGTTGCAGGTAAATTTACATCAATATTCTGTACTCTTTTTCCTTCTCCTTTGTCAAAATTGATATAATAATAAGAGAAATCTTCGTAAATATTCTTCAGATTTTCACTGCGGTCATTTCTGCCATCCGTTCTTTTAACACCATTTCCATTGGATTTATTGTAAAGATTATAACCATTTGGCCCCTGTGCATAAAAAAGTGCATAATCATTATCATTCCACACCCCATCATCTTCACCCACAACCTGTATAGCATTTTCCTGAAGAGCGCTGTATTTTATATCCTGATTAAATTCTGGCAGCATCACACCACCATTTCCATATATTCTGAAGTTTTTTGGGTTGATATTAGACGGGTTCATTCCATTGTCTTTCAGAAATTGGGTTGTTACCCTAAAAATACCTGATTTATCAACTTTAATTTTATAAAAAGTTCCACTAGAAAGCGGGTTTTGTGTTGTTCCAACTTTAGCGGCCGAAAAGTTTGAGGCTAAATTATTGGTTTCAGTAACATCAAAAGATGAGAGTCTTTGAACTTTCCCTTTTACATTCTTAAAAAGACCAACATGCACACTTGCATATCTTTCCCCCTCAGAATAATAGTAGTTGATATCTGCAATATCATAATCCTGAATTAAATTTTTATCTAAATCAAATAAATCCTTAGTAGATACCGTTTCCCATATTAGATTAGATACACGAAGCTGTTTTTCTCCTGCCTTTTGCTGATTAAATATAAAAATATTATTTTGGCTGTAAGAAAAACCTTCATTTTTAAAATTCGGAAGATTCACTTTTACATCACCATAATCTTGAATTTTGGCACCATCCCAGTTAATAGAAACTCGTTGAGCCCAAGAGATTGATATAAAAGCAAATACAAATAAGAGAGTTAATTTTAGTCTCATGTTTATGTCTGAAATTTCTGAATTACAAAATAAATGAAAATTTTATAATTAAATTGTGATACCATAAAATTAATTTGTTAAGATTTTTCAAAAAAATCAAATCTTTATTTGATTTATTGAATAATTTATTTTTTCTTTGTACTTTGAATAATATTTATATCGACTATGAAAAAACTAAAGTTGTTTTCATTAATAGCATTAAGTTCTACACTTGCATTAACCAGTTGTGGTGGTTCAGGCACTTCCGGAGGCGGCGGTACTAAAAAGTTTGTCAGCAAGACAGGTTGGAAACCAAACGAAAAACAGGGTTGGTTTTTTGCAGGAAAGCAACAGAAACAAAAAGGTTGGCCGGGGATGGTATATGTGGAAGGTGGAACTTTTACCATGGGATTAGTGAAAGATGATGTAATGCACGATTGGAATAACACGCCACGCAGAATGCAGGTGAGTTCATTCTTTATCGGTGAAACTGAGATTACTAACTACGAATACCGCGAATACCTTACATGGTTGAAGTATGTATTCCCACCTAGTGATCCTAGCTTCAAAGAAATATACAACGGTGCTTTGCCCGATACTTTATTGTGGGATAATAAATTATCTAGAAATGACCTGAATGAAACGTATTTCAGAGATCAGAACTACGATTATTATCCGGTAGTAGGAGTTTCTTGGACTCAGGCAAACAGATACTGCGAATGGTTGACAGACAGAGCGAACGAAAAAGCTTTGATGCAGGCAGGTATTATTGCAAAAGATTTGTACATCAACGAATCAAACAATCAAGGTGGAACTGCATTCAATATGGATAAATTCAAATCGAATGATCCGGAAATGCAAGGATATATCAATGAAAAAAGAATGCAGCAAAAAACAGGTATGAAAACTACCAACCAAAGACTTTTGGCTGCAAACGGATCTCCAAATTCAGGGTTAGTGACGAAATTCAGACTTCCTACAGAAGTTGAATGGGAATATGCTGCTCTTGGAATGGAGAAAAACAGAGAATACAACAATTATTTAGATAAGAAACCTCAGATCGACCTTCTTAGAGGTACTAAAGGTAAAAACAGAGGGATGATCCTTGAAAACTTCAAGCAAGGAAGAGGGGATTATTCAGGACCTGCAGGTTGGAAAAATGATGGTGCTGCTCAAACTTCAGACGTTAGACAGTTTCCTTCAAACAACATCGGTATCTATGGTATGTTTGGTAACGTTGCAGAATGGACTGCAGATGTGTACAGACCAATCATCGATGAAGAAGCAAGCGACTTCAATTACTACAGAGGAAATATGCCTCAAGCTATCGTAAGAAACGGTGACGGTACTTACAAAATGGTAGAAGAAGGTTCAATGCAGTATGATACATTGGCAGACGGACGTTTGGTTTACAAAAACCTTCCGGGTCAGTTCGAAAGAAAGACAATTGCAGATTACAGAAACTATAGAGATGGTGACAGACAGTCTTCATTAGACTATAGAAACGCTAATGATTCTACAGCTTCTTACAACATGTACAATGCACCGGCTAAGAAATTTATCGTTGATGCAAACGGTAGAGTAGTAATGCAGAAAGATGCTAAAGACAGAACATCTGCAATCTCTAACGACATCAGAGTTGTAAAAGGTGGTTCTTGGCAAGATTCAGCTTATTGGTTGGATCCGGGACAAAGAAGATACAAAAATCAGTCAGCTGGTTATGGTTGGGTTGGTTTCCGTGTAGCTCAGGATGCTAGAGTAAACGACAAATCTAGAACGAGAAGATAATATTTATCAAAATACTTAAAAAAAACCTCCCGAATCTACGGGAGGTTTTTTATTTTTGAATGCTGAAAATATTGTGAAAATAATTAGCTTTTAAGCAACTTCCATGACTTATATTCAGACAAATTAAGAAAAATAATACCCGTTTTTACATGAATACAGAACAGTTTTATCCTCTATACCTTAAAGCAAATAAAGTAACGATCGACAGCAGAAAAATTGCCAAAAATGATATTTTCTTTGCCTTTTCAGGAGAAAATTTCGATGCTGCAACCGTAGCAGAAAAAGCGATCGATCAGGGAGCACTGGCTGTAATTGTTGAAAATAAAGAGTTTGAAAATTCAGAAAAAAATATTTTCTACGTTCGGTCAACGCTTGAGTTTTTACAGCAACTGGCTGTTCATCACAGAAATCAATTAAATATTCCGGTTATCGGTCTTACAGGAAGTAACGGGAAAACGACTACCAAAGAACTTATTCATGCAGTACTTTCGGAAAAGTATAATGTTCAGTACACCTTTGGTAATTTAAATAATCATATTGGTGTTCCTTTGACGCTGCTTTCTATAAAACCTGAACATGAAATGGCAGTGATCGAAATGGGAGCCAATCATCAGAAAGAAATTGAACTTTTATCTCATATTGCAAAACCTAATTTCGGATATATTACCAATTTCGGGAAAGCACATTTAGAAGGTTTTGGCGGTTTTGAAGGAGTTATTAAAGGCAAATCCGAATTGTATGATTATCTTAAAGCGCATCAGCAAACGATTGTTATTAATGAAAATGATCCGATTCAGGTTGAGAAAACACAAAACTATTCCAACAAAATTACTTTTGGAAAAGAAAGTTCAGATTATCAGTTTGAACTATTTTCATCCGATCATTTTGTAGGTTTAAAATATCAGAATGAAAAGGCTTTATCTAAACTTACAGGGGATTATAATTTTACTAATCTTTGCGCAGCAGTAAGCTTCGGCCTTCACTTTAGTGTTGATTTCAATAAAATTAAATCTGCCATAGAGAATTATACGCCGACCAATATGCGTTCTCAGATTGTGAAGAAAGAGGGGAAGACATTAGTTTTAGATACTTATAATGCAAACCCAAGTTCTATGTCGGCTTCATTGAATAATTTTATCACATTTGAAGGCTCAAAAACCATCATCATAGGTGATATGCTTGAGTTGGGAGATGAGAGCAAAAAAGAGCACCAAAACATCCTTGAAATGGCTCAGAAATTAGGCTTTAACGAAATCATTACGGTAGGAAAACAGTTTAAAAATGTTAACGCTATTTCTAAAGCATTTGAAAAAACAGATGATCTGATCGAATATCTGAAAGAAAATAAAATTCTCTCAGATCATATTCTTCTTAAAGCTTCACGCGGAATTTCTCTGGAAAAAGCAATCGATTTTATTTAGATTTCGAATCCCAGAATTCTTTAATAATCAGTTCTATATTTTTGAACGTGCTTGGGAAAACTTCGTCTTTTATCTGAGAGGTATTTTTCCAGGCAACTTCAGTTATTCCTTCTTCAATCTGAGGTTTGGAGGTATCTTCGCCATCAAAAAACATTTCAAACCAATGGGTGTATTTCAGCACACGATCTCCATTTCTTTCGATGTAAATATGATAGGTGGTGTTGATGAAATCTTTTAATTCCACATTCATCAATCCGGTTTCTTCCTCGATTTCCCTTACCGCAGATTCTTCACGCGATTCTCCTTTTTCCATCTTACCTTTCGGAAGATCCCATTTCCCGAGTCTTTTAATAAAAAGAGTATCTCCATTTGGCTTATTCACAATTCCGCCGGCTGCTTCAATGATTCTGAAAAGCTTTCTGAATTCAGACCAAATTTCATCAATCTGTTCATCAAAAACATTCAGTTCCGAGGTTGAAGTATTCTGTAAAAGATCAAGCGCAATTTCTAAAGTTGTGAAACTTTCATATTTTAAGGTTTTCTCTAAGTTTTCAGGGTGCTTAGATATCAATAATTTTTTTTCGTTCACAAAAACTTTATACATTTGTAGTAATTTAAATACAAAAATAAAAAATGAATTTAGAAGGACGAAAAATTATTGTCAATAAATCATCTAAAGATTTGTCTGAGCTGCTGAAATCTCCTGAAAATTATAAAGAATTTATGCCGGATGGTCTTCAGAAGTTTGAAACGAGAGAAGACGGTTTCAAATTCGGACTTCAGGGAATGCCCGAAATTGCATTAAAAATTGATGAAGTAACCGATGAAAAGGCAGTTTTGAAATCCGCCAGCTCAAGTTTAGATTTTGCTCTTACAGCAACTTTAAAACCGCTGAATGAGAATCAGACTGAAGTTCAGATGCTTTTTGAAGGAAAATTTAATCCTTTCATTAAAATGATGGTAGAAAAGCCGCTTCAGAATTTCATCAATACACTTACAGATAAGATCGAAGCTTATAAATAAAACAAAAACCTTCAGAAATGAAGGTTTTTTTATGCGATAATTCCTGAGCTGTGATCGTGTAAGCTTCCCGTTGCAGATGCAATAATGTTTATCTCATCGTTCCATCTCAAAACTCCCATAAAAGCAAATATCAAGGCTTCTTTGAAATCGATGATTTGTTTTTCGGGAATAATGATTTCGGATTCGGTTTTAGTTTTGATTCTTTCAATCAGATATTGATTGTAAGTTCCGCCTCCGGTAAACAATACTTTTTTGAGCTGATTTTTATTTAATATTTTTGAAATCTGTTCAGCCGTGTGTTCTGTAAATGTTGCTAAAACATCCAAAGCTTCTATTCCTGAAAATAAAGGATATACATTTTCATTGCACCATTCAATGCCCAATGATTTTGGATGCGATAGATTGTAAAATTCTAGAGAATTTAATTTTGCTAATATGTCTTGATTAATGTTTCCTTTCCTGGCTAAATCACCATTTTCATCGTAATTCTGATTGAAATTCTGCGCCAGATTATTCAGAACAATATTTAAAGGAGCAATGTCAAAAGCAATTCTTTTGTTGTTTATTTTAAATGAAATATTAGAAAATCCTCCCAAATTAAGACAGGCGTCATACTCTGAAAAAAGCATTTCATCACCGATCGGAACGAGAGGCGCACCATTTCCGCCCAGCAAAACATCCTGAGAACGGAAGTCGTAAATAACAGGAATTTCCGTCACTGTTTTTATAGCTCTTCCGTCACCAATCTGAAGGGTGAATTTTCTTTGTGGCTGATGAAAAACGGTATGACCGTGAGAGGCAATCAGATCAATTTTTTCAAGTTGATTGTTTTCAATAAAATCCCTGACAGCTTTACCTAAATAAAAGCCATAATCAGAATTTAAAGCTAATAAATCCTGTGAAGAAAGGTGTATTGAATTCCTTAACTGATCTTCTAAATCTTTAGGATAGGCAAGTGTTTTGGCCTTTACTATTTTAAAATTCCATTTAGAATTTTCTTTCCAAAATTGAGCAAAACAAATATCCAGACCATCAAGACTGGTTCCGGACATCAGACCTATCGCTTTTAGAACAGTCATAATTTATGGTCTTGGTTGAGCAATCTGAGTTTTACTCACATCAAGATCCCCCGAATTATTGAAGAACTTGTATTCTGAGAAATCGTCTTTGGCTGTCATTCCGTTGGCATGAACCATTGTAGAACCATCTTCCATAGTGGCATAAACGGTATCACGTGTATAAATTCTTTTCTTATTCTGATCCCAAAAAACACTTTGCGTTGCAAATCTCTGACCTTCACTGGTTAAAATCTTTACATTTCCGCGTGCCTCATAAAACTTTTTATAGTCGTAGATTTTGGCAAAATTTGCAGTAATATTACCTGGATTTTTTGGTTTTTTCTTATCAAAAAATTCGATTCTCATTCCTTTTCTGGCAACGGTATATTGACTGTCGATCAACTCATATTTTTCAATAATAGGAGCGGTCGCCCTTAAGGTAATAAATCCTGAATCTCTCTGAATGATTACAGCATTATGAATAACCTGCGAAGGAAAATTTTTATTATCATTTCCGTTTAATTTGGTGAGGTCTTCTTCGCACGATGTCAGTATAAAAAATATAGCACAACTGAAAAGGTATGCTATATTTTTAAATGCTTTATGTGAAATTAAATTCATTATTAATTATAAAGATTCTTTCTGAACCATCTGTCAGCAAAATTGAAACCAATTTTTAGGTTGAAGAAGTTCTGATTAATCAGATTGTCTTTAAGCGTTCCTCTTTTCCCAAGTTCTAAACCGATTTCCAGACCGCTCATTCTGGTGATACTGCTGGTCTTGAAAGGTAGCATAACTCCTGCAGAAATACCAAATTTATTAATGCTGTTTCCTGCAAGCTCTATATTTCCTTTTTCATAAAAAGCTCCGTAACGGTAAACGATTCTTGAGAAATAACTTCTGAAGTTATTGTAATTTGGCAAATACCAACCTCCTGCAGAAATTCTGTAAGAATCTTTAAAATCGAATGAATTTCCGAAATAGCTTACAGATTCTCCTTTTTTATAATCAATCTGTCCGGAAACAAACCATTGGTTTTCACTTCCGTAACCAACTCCCACAGAAGCCTGTAACGGCAAAAGATTGTTGGAGCTTGTGCTTCTTTTTTCGATGATCGTTTCGTTTGCTTTTACATCTACATCACTGTAATAATAAGTACTGTTAACATATTCAGTCGTCATATTACTGGTGTTCCCGAAAGTGGCAGTTGCACCGATCGTCAATTTATGATCATTACGATCTACACTTTGGTAACTTGATCCCAATGTGAAATTGAAGTTTTTTATACTGTTTTTGGTTTCGTAACCGTTGATCAATTCTGCATTAGATGCCGTAAATTCATTAAGGTCGTAAAGGTTTCCGAAATAGAAATTAGCTCTTGCACCAAATGATAAATTTGAATTGACCTTATAAGAAACAGCAGCCTGAGCTGTATTCAGAGTTCCGCTTCCTTTGAATTTGTTTCCGTAAACATTTCCGTCACCTAAAGTTTCTGTATGAATGATCTCATAGCTCTTAGAACTATAAGGCTGATACAAAAGCCCCATTTTTATTTTTGATGAAATAGGAAAAGCGATCGAGATATTAGATAAATACGTAGAATGTTTTGTAGACTTCGTATTGTTGTAATCAGTTTTAAAGTAATTATTTTCGTTTGTTGCTTCAAGTTTGATGCTTGTCAGTTCAAAATTGTTATTGTTTGCAGGGTTTCCGAAATTAAAATTACTGCTGAAATCACTTATAAAAGCAGTCGAAATACCTCCCATAGAAGAGGTTTCAATCGTATTATCATATTTTACATCCCCAATTCCGTAAACTGCATAAGGAGAGTTGCTTAAGCTCTGTGCGTTCAGGAAATACCCCACCGAAATGAATGATAGTACAAAAATTTTTTTCATTCTAGATTTTTAAAATAATGCGCAAATATCTTAAATATTAATGAATTGTAAAAATTTACTGAGGTTAAAGTTTGTTAAGGGGGATTTTGTCGTGAATGGTCAATAGTGAATAGTGAATCAGCTTCGCTGTGAATTGTGAATTCTCATTATTCAATAAATATTAAATTGTTATGTGAAATTGACTATTAACTTGCGAAGCAAAATTAACGATTGACAAATTATCAGTTCCAAAAATTATTATCTTTGGTGCATGAAATGGGAAAACATTGCCGGACAGGAAAATCTTAAAAAATTACTGAAAGACAGCATCACCGAAAACAGAGTGAGCCACGCCCAGCTTTTCATCGGAAAAGAAGGTTATGGTACGATGCCACTGGTTTTAGCTTACGCAAGAGAGATTTTAAAAGGTGAAAACGAGCATGCAGCTTCAAAAGTTGAACATCTTAATCACCTCGATCTGCATTTCAGCTTTCCGGTTTTTACGGAAGGAAAAACGGCGGTGAGCAAAAACAGGTTTGATGATTTTCGTGAAATGATTCTTAATTCCGCTTATGCAAGTTTTGATGACTGGACTGCACATTTAGAATCCGAGAATAAACAATTCTTTATTTCTGCGGATGAAGTAGATGACCAAAACCAAAAGTTTGCTTTAAAAAGTTATGAAGGCGGAACAAAAATTCTCATTGTCTGGAGAGCAGATAAAATGAATGTTGCAGCATCCAATAAATTTCTGAAATTTTTGGAAGAACCGCCTGCGAAAACAATTATTCTTCTTACTGCAGAAAGCACAGACGATATTTTGCCGACAATCTTATCTAGAACTCAACTCATCGAAGTACCAAGAATTAATGATGAGGATATTGAAGCTTATCTAAAGAATAATTTTCAGGTTTCTGCAGAAAAAATAAGAGAAATTGTACATCAGGCGCAAGGAAATCTTAATGATGCCATTAATTTTTTAAACTCAGAAAACAAAAACCCGGAATTTGAAAAGTTATTTGTGCAATGGGTTCGCGATGCATTTATGGTGAAAAAGAAACCGGAATTTCTTAAAAATATCATTTTGTGGGCAAGAGAAATAGCAGGCTGGAACAGAGAAAAGCAAAAGAACTTCCTAAATTATGCTTCGGAGATTTTCAGATTGGCTTTGTTGCAGAATTATCAGTCGCAGGATTTGGTGTATAAAAAAATTGATGCGAATGGTTTCAATTGGGAAGGGTTTTCAAAATTCATCAGTGGTGCAAATATCATCAGTATTTTAGATGAAATAAATGATGCAGATCTACATTTAACAAGAAATGGAAATCCTAAAATTGTGTGGACTGATTTAGGAATAAAACTTTCAAGATATATTCATAAGAATTCTTAAAACTCTTTGTTATTGATTAATACAGGCGTTTTCATTCATTTGGAAACGTTTTTTTATTGATAAAGATTAAACATGAATTTTAATAAAAATTAAAAATAAATTAAAAATTCAATCAATCGTTTGATTTTATCAGAAAAGCATTGTACATTTGCACCCGAAAATTATTACATATGATTTCAAAAGAAGAAAATATATTATTTGCCGCTGAGAAACTTTTTGCCGAAAAAGGTTTTGAAGGAACTTCTACAAGAGAGATTTCGAAAGCCGCAAACGTAAATATTTCGATGATCTCTTATTATTTCGGTTCAAAAGAGAAACTTTATGAGAAATTGGTAGAATACAGAATGAATGAAGGGCAGTTTTTTTCTAAAGATATTTTGGAAAGAACTGATATTAATGAATGGGAGAAAATTGAAAAGATCGTAGACCAGTTTGCAGGAAGAGTAAGACATCACAAATGCTTTTACAGAATTATGCAGAGAGAGCAGCTGCATACAGAAAACCCACAGATTGTTCAGTTTTTGAAGGAAACTAAAATGAGTTTCATCTCAATGTATTCTAAAGTTTTGGAAAGTGGTATACAGAAAGGGATTTTCACTAAAAATCCACCCATTTATTTGTTGCATTCCACAGTAAGCGGAACTTTATTTTACGCATCCAATGCGAAGGAAATGTATAAAGAATTCCTTAATAATACCGATGATGAGGAGATTTTCGAAGAACAATATTACTCAGAACTTAATAAACATATTAAATATATACTAAAAGACCTTTTAGGTTATGAAGAGAATAAATAACTCAGTTATTGCATTATCCCTTCTCGCAGGAATGATGTACACTCATGCTCAGGAGAAAAAGCAATTAAGTCTTGACGAGGCGGTTCAGCTAGGCATCCAGAACAGCAAAAGTTTAAAAATTGATGCTGCCAAAATTGAAGAAGCAACGGCTGATCTTTTGGAAGCAAAAAACAGACAGCTTCCGGAGCTGAAAGTTTCGGGAAGCTATATGTATCTCCCGATTAAACCGACTATCGATTTGAAAATTCCGGGTGTTTCTTCAGCGGGCGGACCGGAAGTTCATCAGGTTGCATTTGGTTCGGCGAATTTAAGTGTTCCATTGTACAGTGGAGGTAGAATTAAATACGGAATTCAGTCGGCAAAATATTTGGTGGAAGCATCAAAATTAAGCTCAGAAAACGATAAAGTTGCGATTGCTTATAATGTTGCAGAAGCTTATAATAATTTATTCAAAGCCAATCAATCCATTAAAGTTTTAGAAGAAAATCTTACAGCTTCTCAGAAAAGAGACGAGACATTTTTAAAGCTGGAAAATAACGGAGTAATTGCAAGAAACGACCGTTTAAAAGCAAATCTTCAGACCTCAAATATTGAATTGCAGCTTTTAGAAGCAAAAAATAATTACAACATCGCCAATATCAATATGGATTTGCTTTTGGGACTTCCGGAATCTACGGAAATCGAAGTAGACCAAAATTACATTGGTGAATCTGATGAAGTAAAAACCGTTGACTTTTATCTGAATGAAGCAAGAGAAAACCGTAAAGATCTTCAGGCTTTAGACCAACAGAGAAAAGCGGCAGAATTGGGAACGAAATCGGCAAAAGCAGAAAATCTTCCTTCGATCGCTTTAACGGGTGGTTACGTTGCAGCCGATGTTCCGAAGTTTTTAACATTATATAATGCTGTAAACGTGGGAGTGGGGATATCTTACAACCTATCAAATCTCTGGAAAGAAAACTCTTCTTTAAAACAATCTAAAGCCAGAGAAATGCAATTGTCTGCAACCAATGAATTGCTTAATGATAATATCAAACTGGATGTAAACAGAGAATATCAAAACACAGATTACTCGAAAAAGAGAATTGCGGTATTTGAAAAATCTGCCGAACAAGCCAACGAAAATTACAGAATTACAAAAAATAAATACGACAACGGTTTGGCAACGATGACCGAACTTTTGGATGCAGATGCAGCACAGATTGCAGCAAATGTCGGTGTAATCAATGCCAAAGCAGATGCTTCTCTGGCGTACAGAAAACTATTACAAACTACAGGAACTTTAACAATTAAATAAAAACAGAACGATACCCAAAATGGAAAATAATAATACACAGGCAACCGAACCTAAAAAGAAAAAAAGCTTAGTCTTTCCTATTATTTTGGCGGTGGTTTTAGTAGGAGGTGGAATCTTCGGATACAGATCTTACTCTTACGGACAAGTGCATGAAGAAACTGATGATGCTCAGATTGCATCAAACTTAGCTCCCGTGATTTCGAAAATTTCTGGTTATGTGACGGACGTAAAAGTGAAAGACAACCAGTTTGTGAAAAAAGGAGATACTTTGGTTATTCTGGATAACAGAGACCAGAAAATGGCTCTTCAACAAGCAGAAGCTGCTTTAGTTACGGCAAAAAGTAATATTTCCAACGCTGAAGCTTCTACAACAGCAACCTCAAAAAACATCGGTTCTTCTCAGGCAGCAGTGACAACCGCTAATGCACAGATTGAAGCAGCAAAAGTAAATGTTTGGAAAACCGGGCAGGATTTAAAGAGATACGAAATTCTTGTAAAAGATCACTCTATTACAGAACAACAATATGAGCAGGCTTTAGCAGCAAAACAATCTGCAGACAGACAATTGCAGGTTTTAGTTGACCAGAAAAATCAGATTGCTCAGCAGACGGATATTGCTTCTTCTCAGACAGCGGCAAGTTCTCAGCAAATCAGTGTTGCGGGATCTGTGGCAAAACAAAGAGAAGTAGATGTTGAAAATGCTAGATTAAATTTATCATATACTGTAATTGTTGCTCCTGAAGATGGTTTCGTAGGAAAAGTGCCAATTCAGGCAGGACAATATTTGCAGGCAGGTTCTCAGTTATTTGCTTTGGTTAAAAATGATCAGAAATGGGTTGTTGCCAACTTTAAAGAAACTCAGGTTGATAAAATGGTAGAAGGACAGAAAGTAAAAATCGAAATCGATGCTTTTCCTGACAAAGATTTTGAAGGGGTTGTAAGCTCATTCTCTCCGGCAACAGGTTCTACATTCTCTATTCTTCCTCCGGATAATGCAAGCGGAAACTTCGTAAAAGTAGTACAAAGACTTCCTGTAAAAATCGATTTTGTAAATCTTGATAAAGATATTGCAAAAAGACTGAGAACAGGAATGAATGTAAAAGCAGAAGTTTCTTTAAAATAAAGAGACAGGTTAAAAGGAAAAGGTATAATGTTTATATTCTTTCTGTTTGGAAAGATTTTAAAATAAGTGAATTGTCAGTTTTGCTGAAGAAAGTCAATTGTGAATTGAAAATGAAGTAAGATTGATGGAGTTTTGGAAATGAAGTAGTAAAAATTGACAACGAAGTTGATTGACATTGACAATTCACTTTTACGTAATAAAAATTCATAAGTGAATTGTCAGTTTGCTGTTGGAAGTCAAAGACAAATGCTGAAGGAAATGGGAAGCAGGAAATTGATGATGATTTTGAAGAAGATAATGGCAGTTGGAAATGAAGTAGTAAAAATTGACAACGAAGTTGATTGCTGACAATTCGCTTTTTTATAATTTTTAAAAATGATGTTAAATATTAAGCCTCAACCTTAAACTTAGCCTAATAATACATTAAAAAATCAATGCAAGATTCATTAGTAGAATACGGAGCCCGAAGAGTAATCATTACGATTACAGCGATTCTTTGTGCTTTGCTGGAAATTGTCGATTCCACGATTGTAAATGTTGCCCTCAACGAGATGAAGGGAAACCTGGGGTCTACACTTTCTGAAGTGGGTTGGGTAATTACAGCGTATGCCATTGGTAACGTAATTGTAGTTCCCATGACGAGCTGGCTGTCTCAACAGTTTGGACGTAGAAATTACTTTGCGGCATCCATCATTATATTTACCATTTTTTCTTTTCTCTGCGGAAATGCAGATAATATTTGGGAACTGGTATTTTTCAGACTGTGTCAAGGTATCGGAGGTGGTGCATTGCTGGTAACATCACAGACCATCATTACCGAATCTTATCCTATCGAAAAAAGAAGTATGGCGCAGGCAATTTATGGTTTGGGCGTTATTATTGGCCCGACTTTAGGTCCGCCATTGGGGGGATATATTGTTGATAATTACAGCTGGCCGTATATATTTTATATTAATATTCCAATTGGGATTGCGGCTACCTTAATGACTTTACAGTTTATTAAAAGTCCTAAATTTTCCGAAAAACGTAAGGCTTCAGATGTAGACTGGTTGGGAATTGCACTTTTGGCAGTTACCGTAGGATCCCTTCAGTTTATTCTGGAAAGAGGCCATGAAGAAGACTGGTTTGAAAGCGGAATGATCGTCACTTTTACTTCTACAGCTGTTTTAGGATTTATATGTTTCCTTTGGCGTGAACTCACTTTCAAATATCCAATCGTGGAGCTCAGGGTTCTGAAAAACGGAAACTTAAGGATCGGAACGGTGATGTCTTTCGTGTTAGGATTCGGTCTTTATGGTTCAACGTTTATCGTTCCTTTATATACGCAAAGTATTTTGGGCTGGACAGCGCTTCAGTCAGGTGCTTTAATGATCCCGGCTGCACTTACAACCGCATTTATGATGCCGATTATTGGCCGGTTACTTTCAAAAGGAGCGAAACAGCAGATTCTCGTTTCTTTGGGATTGCTTATA
This sequence comes from Chryseobacterium sp. CBo1, assembly GCF_001693475.1. NCBI lineage: Bacteria > Pseudomonadati > Bacteroidota > Flavobacteriia > Flavobacteriales > Weeksellaceae > Chryseobacterium > Chryseobacterium sp. CBo1. Next base: position 201,993 of record NZ_MAUH01000012.1, on the reverse strand, counting down.
TTCTTTATTTACAGTTTCTGGGGTTATAAGATTCTGACACCCGATACCGGGAAAGATGCCTTTTTCTGGATGCTGATTGTGCGAGGAATGGGATTAGGTTTATTATTTATTCCGATAACATCTTTATCACTAAGTACCTTAAAAGGCCAGGAAATCGGTCAGGGTGCAGCTTTTACAGGAATGATGCGACAGCTTGGCGGTTCTTTCGGAGTTGCGGCAATCACAACGTTTATTGCCAATGCAAGTCAGAAATACCGTGTGAACTTAATAAGTCATTTAGATTCTACCGATTTTGATGTTCAGCAAAGAATAAATGGTTTAAAAGCCAGTTTCATGGCAAAAGGAATGACTCCCGATGCTGCATTGAATGCTGCTTATAAAGTATTGGATATGTCTGTGACAAAACAGGCAACCGTACTTTCTTATATGGATGTATTTCTTTATCTCGGGATTGCGTTTCTCGTTTGTATACCTTTCATCTTGTTTGTGAGAGAAAGAAAAAGCAAAGAGAAAATAGACCTGAGTGAAGCCATGCACTAATTTTTCTTAGAAACCTCCGGATTTTTTCGGAGGTTTTTTTATTCCAGAATCATATTCTGCTGTATCGCCATATTTACAAGCTCGGCGGAGTTTTTTGCACCAAATTTATTAAGCAGATTTTTACGATGCGTATCAACAGTTAATGAGCTTAAACAAAGTTCATTCGCAATCTCATTACTCGTTTTTCCTTTTGCTAAAAACTGAAGAATCTGTTTTTCTCTTTTCGTCAGACGTGGAGTAGTAGTTAATTGCTGTGGAGAAGGCTTGCTGATGATGTTTTTGGTCTCGTTGCAGAAAACAATATTTCCTGAAAGTGCACCCTGAAAACATTCCATTAACTCTTCAATGGAAACATTTTTCAACAAATAACCACTGGCTCCATTTTGAATACACTGCATAATAATACTTCTTTCGGAGCGGTTACTGAACATAATAACAGAAGTATTCGGCGAAATTTTCTTAATCTCTTCACACAATTGTATTCCGCTGATGTCGGGAAGAGAAATGTCAAGCAAAACAATATCAACCTCATTCGTTTTCACAAACTTGATGACTTCAGAACCATTGGTAAATGTTTCGGAAATTTGAAAAAACGGTTTGTCGGATAACATGATTTTCAGCCCTTCAATGACGATAGGGTGGTCATCTACAATGACAATATTTATTTTATGAGATTGCATGAGTATTGAGTTCTATATTAATTGCCGTTCCTTCATTATCAGAATTGATTTCCATTTTTCCTTTTAAATAATCAACACGGATTCGTAAATTATGAAGACCCATACTTTTTGTTTTTGAATGATAATTTTCATCAAAACCTCTGCCGTCATCTTCAATGGTAATCATAAAAATATCATTTGACTGGGAACATTGCAGCAATATATTTTTTGCTTCTGAATGTTTTACCGCATTTGCCAGAATTTCCTGTACAATTCTGAAAATATTAATCTGAATAGCCAATGAAAGCTTTGGATTGATGTCGATTGCCTGAAAATCAATATGTAAGTCGTTTCGGGTGTAAAATTCACAAAGGTCTTTTAATGCGGTTTCTAAACCAAATTTTAAAAGAGATTCCGGCATAAGATTCCGTGAAATATTTCTCAGCTCAGAAACAGATTGATCCAGCTGATTAAGAATTTCATTAAAGTTTTCTTTATTTTTTTGTTCTAAATTTTGCGAGGCCCATGTCGAAAAATTAATTTTCACTCCGGCAAGCATTCCGCCAAGTCCGTCGTGAAGGTCTTTTCCGACTCTTTCTCTTTCCTTTTCTTCACCTTCAAGAATGGCTTTTGTTATTTTTAATTCTTCCTGCTGCGCAATTTCTTTAAGTTTTTGATGGTGATTAATTTCCTTTTGCTTGCTTAATTTTTTAGTATAAAAATAAATGGCAATCATTAAAATAATTAGAAATAAAGATGCAAAACCAAGAAGCCATAAATACTGATTTTTCTTATTGATTTCCAGTTCTTTTTGTGCTTTTTCAGTGTTCAAATTGGCAATTTCTTTTTGTTTTTCTGCGGTTCTGAATTTGGTTTCCAGCTTATTGAGTTCCAGCTTTACATTTTCAGTATTTAAACTGTCACTCAATTTCGAATACTTCTTTTCCCAGATTAAAGCTTCAGGAAGATTTCCCATTTGTTCATTTAGGCTTGAAAGCTGGTTGTAAAACGTTTTTCTGTTATTTACATCAATAATCAGTGTTTTTTCAGACAAAATATCTTCCAGAACTTTTTTTGCTTCATTTAGTTTATTTTGCTTTCTCAGAATATCATATTTGTTGAGATAAAACATCTGGGTCAAAAGATTCTGATTCGATTTTTTAGCATAAACCAACCCTTTTTCAATCATCGGAAGCGCTTCTTCATTCTTTTGTTTGGTAATAAAATAAAGTGTCTTTCCGTAATAATAGGAAGCATTGGATGAAGATTCAGGATAAGGCTGAATCAATTTTTCGGCTTTGTCTAAAAACCTTTTTGCTTCGTCTCCTTTAGCCTGATAACAGAAATTACTTGCCGTATTCAAGTAAGCAAAAAACAATTCGGGAGAACTGGGTGCATTTTTTTCTAATAATTGAATGGCTTTTGTGTTGTATTCAAAAGCTTTTGCAAACTCAGCATTATAGGTAAGAATAATCGCAAGTTGAGAATAAAGCTGACCTAAAGTTTTATGATTCTTATACTTTTCCACCTGCGGAATGCTTTTTTCAACTAAAATTTTAACCAAAAAAGGATAACCTTCTTTATTTTTCTGCGTAACTCCATAGTTATACCATGACGAAGCGGTGTAAAAATCGGCTTCTTCAGTTTTAATTTTAGAGAATTCCTTTATGGCTTTCTGGAAAGAAAGTGCTGCTTTTTCTTTGTTTCGTTCTATAAAATGTTGGCCTTCATAATAATGATATTTTGCTTTGTTTAAAGGATTTTTTAAACCTAAAGTGGCAGCTTTCTGTAAATAATTTTTACTTGAAAGCGAATCTGTATTTCGGTAAAAGCTTGATAGTAAGAAATATGCTTTCACTTTTGAATGATTGTCGGTTTTTCCGTTGACCACATTTTTTAAGCTGTCCGAATACGCTTTTTCGTTAAGCGGAATAAGTTGTTGCGATTGCAGGTAAAGAGATAAAAAAATACAGAGGGTGATAAGGTGTTTCTTCATGCTATCAATTTCATTATTTGAAATAAAAACTCCACAATTTAGTGATAAAATTAATATCAGAAAATACCTAAAATCTGGTAGAAAATTTTACTTGATTCTGAGGATTGATTGCCGCTTCGCACAATCATAGTTTTGCAGGTACTAAATCAGACAGATTACGTAATTAACAATAACAGTAATATTTAACAAGAGAAATTATGAAAAAAATGAAATTGAAAAACGTTTTAAGAGGATCATTTGTAATGGTGATGATGGCGTTGGTTTTTGGCTTTGTAACCTCGTGCAGCAATGATGACGATGACAATATTCCGGGAACGAATAAATCTCACAAAGTGGTTTTCAAAGCGGAAGCATCTGCGGGAAGCAATATTGAAATCGCTGTTTACGGAATCGACGGAAATCCTACCACTGCAACGAGTTTAAGCGGTACAACATGGTCAAGCCCGGAAATTACTTCTGAAGCAGGAGCAATGAGTGCTAATGTTGCGGTAAATGCAATTGGAGCAAGCGCTACATCTACTTTGAAAGTTCAGATCTGGGTAGATGGTGAACTTAAAAAAGAAGGAACTTCAAGCGGACAATATTTATCTGCATCTGCAGCATATACGTTCTAAAAATTAAACTGATGATGAAAAGGAATCCGGCTCAATCTTGAGTCGGATTTTTTATTACCGAATGAACTGAAAAATACCTGAAATAAGCTAGAATATTTTTTTTAAATTTGACGATTGACAGAATTTTAGTCTATCATATTCCTGCGGATGCTCAATGAAGAGATTCCGGATAAGATTAACAAATAAATTTATGAAAAAAATAAAATTGAATCAGGTATTTAAAGGATTATTTGTTGCTTTGATAACAGTAATGGTTTTTAGTTTTGTTGAATCTTGTCGGAAAGATGGTGATGATATTTCTGAAGATGTAAAGACACAAAAAATAGTCTTTAAGGCAGAGGCGTCACCCGGAGTGAATATAACCAAAGCCGTTTACGGGATCGACGGAAATCCTATTACGGTAACCGGTTTGAACGGAACGACCTGGACGAGCCCGGAAATCAATGCAGAAGGAGTAGTTTATAATTCTAATGTCGTAGTAAATGCAACAGGCGTTGATGCTTCATCTACTTTAAAAGTTCAGATTTGGGTAGATGGTGTATTGAAAAAAGAAGGTATTTCAAGCGGTCAGACTTTATCTGCTTCTGCAGCATATTCTTTCTAAAATTAAACTAAACTGATGATAAAAATAATCCGACTCAAAAACTGAGTCGGATTATTTTTATGTATTTTTTAGATTAAATTACTTTTACAATAAAGTAGCTTTTCTTTCCTTTTTGTAATAATAGGAATTTACCGTCAATCAAGTCGCTTTCATTGGCGGTGTAAACTTCATTGATTTTATCTTTATTTACAGAAATTGCATTTCCTTTCAATTCTCTGGTTGCCTCACTTTTAGACTTTAAAAATCCAGATTTTTCTGATAATAAATCAACGATATTAATTCCTAAAACATTCGCTTTTGCCACTTCTTTCTGTGGAACTCCGTCAAAAATATCCAAGAAAGTTTCTTCATCAAGGCTTACCAAATCTTCTGCTGTAGAACGACCAAATAGAATTTCAGAAGCTTTCAAAGCTTTTTCGTACTCTTCTCTTCCATGAACCCAAACCGTCACTTCTTCAGCTAATTTCTTTTGAAGTTTTCTTTCGTGAGGAGCAGTTTTGTGGTCTTCGATTAAGTCTTCGATTTCTTCTTTAGCTAAGAAAGTATAGAATTTTATAAATCTTTCAGCATCATCATCAGTTGCATTCAACCAGAATTGATAGAATTTATAAGGTGAAGTTTTCTTTTTGTCTAACCAGTAATTTTCTCCGCTTTCAGATTTTCCGAATTTTGAGCCGTCCGCTTTTGTAATCAACGGAACGGTTAATGCAAAAGCTTCTCCCTGAGCTTTTCTACGGATTAGTTCTGTACCCGTTGTGATATTTCCCCATTGGTCAGAACCACCCATCTGAAGCTTTACATTGTTATTTTGGTATAAATGTAAAAAGTCATAACCTTGGATCAATTGATACGTAAATTCTGTAAAACTCATTCCGTCTGCTCCCGATTCTCCTGAAAATCTTTTTTTTACAGAATCTTTCGCCATCATATAATTTACCGTAATATTTTTTCCCACATTTTTTGCAAAATCCAGAAAAGAAATATTTTTCATCCAGTCATAATTGTTAACCAGTTCAGCTTTATTTTCTCCACTTCCGGAAAAATCTAAAAATCTTGATAATTGGTTTTTCAAACAGTCAACATAATGTAAAAGTGTTGCTTCATCCAAAAGATTTCTCTCTGCAGATTTTCCTGACGGATCGCCAATCATACCTGTTGCACCACCAACCAAAGCAATTGGTTTGTGGCCGTGTTGCTGAAAATGAGCTAAAATTTTAATCTGAATAAGACTTCCGATATGCAAAGAATCTGCGGTAGGATCGAAACCGATATAGGCAGTTGTCATCTCCTTATTCAGTTGCTCGTCTGTTCCGGGCATCATGTCTGCAAAAAGACCGCGCCATTTTAATTCTTCTATAAAGGAATTCATTATTTTTTCAGTTTAAAATTTAAGGTGCAAAGATAATCATTTCGTGCGAGTTTTGGAATCGAGTTCCGAGTTTCGCATTCAAGGTTCGAGATTCAAGATTTATTTTCAAAGTTGTAAACTTCCGACACCATCACCCAACTTCCAGCCCTTATTGCTTCATTAGCAAAATTCAATTATATTTGTTATTAATGAAAGACGAGCAATTATTTCCTCTCATCCAAAAAGCAAAGGAAAAAGACCAGAAAGCGCAGACCAAACTCATCAATGTTTTTTGGGTGGATGTTTTTTCTTTTGTGATGAAAAAAGTTCGTGACGAAAACGATGCTGATGAAATTACAGTGAATGTTTTTTCAAAAGTTTTGTCTAAACTGGATATGTATGATCCGCATTTTCAGTTTAAAACATGGATTTTAACGATTGCTCAGAATACCATTATCGATTTTTGGCGAAGAAAATCAAGAGAAAATCAAGATCCGACGGAAAATCTGGATGAAGTAAAAAATCATTATGCAAAATCACCGGAAGAACTGATGATCTCGGAAGAAGAGCAGAAGAAAATTATCAAAACCATTGAATCTTTAGACGCCAATTATCAGGATATTATCAGATTAAGATTTTTTGAGGAAAAAAGCATTAAAGAGATTGCTGAAGAATTGGGGATTTCCGTTGCCAATACGAAAGTTCGTGTGATGCGCGCCAAAAAAGTCTTAGCTGAATTGCTGAAAAATAATGAGTTTGAGGATAATTAATATTATTAATGCCACAAATGCATGAATTTATATTTAAAAATTACCAAATAATCATTCGTGCATTCATGGCAGATTTAAATTATCATTTCCATCAATTCGTATCGTAGACACAGTCGATAAAAAATTCCTTAACTTTGAGGTCAATTTTAGAAATAAATGGAGAATTTAGTTCAGGATACTACCGTTCAGAAACCAAAATGGATTCGCGTAAAACTTCCTACCGGAAAGAATTACAGAGAATTGAGAACTTTGGTTGATAAATATAAATTAAATACAATTTGCCAAAGCGGAAGCTGCCCAAATATGGGTGAATGTTGGGGAGAAGGAACAGCAACTTTCATGATTTTAGGAAATATCTGTACAAGAAGCTGTGGATTTTGTGGTGTAAAAACAGGAAAACCCATGGATGTCAATTGGGATGAACCTGAAAAAGTAGCACGTTCTATTAAATTAATGAAAATAAAGCATGCTGTTTTAACTTCAGTTGACCGTGACGATTTGAAAGACATGGGCTCGATTCTCTGGGGTGAAACTGTAAATGCTGTAAGAAGAATTTCCCCGGGAACGACGATGGAAACATTGATTCCTGACTTTCAAGGGTTGACAAAACACCTTGACAGATTGGTAGAAGTTGCTCCGGAAGTGATTTCTCACAACATGGAAACGGTAAAACGTTTGACCAGAGAAGTGAGAATTCAGGCGAAATATGAGAGAAGCCTTGAAGTTTTAAGATATCTAAAAGAAGCAGGACAAAACAGAACAAAAACCGGATTAATGCTTGGTTTAGGAGAAAATAAAGATGAGGTTTTCCAGACGATTGAAGACATCAGAAACGCTAACGTTGACGTCATTACGATGGGGCAGTATTTACAGCCAACGAAAAAACATCTTCCTGTAAAGAAATTTATCACTCCGGAAGAATTTGATGAATTCGGGGATTTTGCAAGAAGCTTAGGCTTCAGACACGTTGAAAGTTCGCCTCTGGTAAGAAGTTCTTATCACGCTGAAAAACATATTCATTAAAAATATCAATCGCTTCAAATTCAGAAGCGATTTTTTTATTGTCATTACGAAGAATTAAAACATTGAGTTTGTCATTCCGTAGGAATCTAAGCAAATTTTATTAGAGATGATGCTTTACAAAATTTCATTGCTGAGTGAAACGCCTTTGCGAACAAAAATATACAGCATAATTTAAAATAAATCTTTGCGTTTATTGCGTAAAAAAAATAGATTCTTCCTTCGTCAGAATGACAAAGAAGTGTTGAAAAAACTATTCAACTTTACTTAGATGCTTTTTCTTAAAAGCAGACGGTGTTTCACCAATATATTTTTTAAATAATTTATTGAAATAGGAAAGACTTTCAAAGCCAACCTGAAAACAAACTTCCGTTACGCATTCATTTTGAAGGAGTAAAAGTTTTGCCTGATTAAGCCTGTAATTATTCACAAAATCTGTGAAAGTCATATTGGTTTGCTTCTTAAAATAACGACAAAAGGCAGGAGTACTCAAGTTTACATTTTCTGCAATTATGTTGACATTTAGGTGTTTATCATAATTCTCATGAATATAATCATAAATCGTTCCCATCCTGATTTTATCATTCAAAAACCATTTTATTCTAGTGTCTTCATTATTCAGTTCTTTTACTTCATTTGAACTTGCAAGAATCTGCAAAATCTCAATTAAACCCATGAAAGAACTGAATGAATTTTCATTTTTAATCTGATGAAGTTTTTCGACAACTGTTGCTTTGGTTTCGCCTGAAAAAGATAAACCTAAATAAGAACGTTCCAATAATTTTTTAATATTGTCAAATTCGGGGATAGGAAAAATAAGCTCCTGAAGGAAGTTTTCTCTCATTTGAAGAACCAATTGTTTGCATTCTGTCTGAATTTTATAATCAAAATTAAGGTGCGGAACATTTGAACCAATCAATAGCAGCTCGCTGTCTTTAAAATCTGAAATATTTTTCCCGACATGACGGATTCCTTTACAAGCTTCTACGTATACAAGCTCTATTTCAGGATGATAATGCCAAAAAAAACAGTCTTTCAAAGATGGAGAGAACAGTTTGAAAGATTTGCCATCTTCAAAATCGATGATTTCCTTCTGTATTTTCATTAGGTTCTATTTTGATTAATATTTGATTTAAATTAAAATAAAAAAGTTAATACAGAGCAAATTTATATCATTTCTGTTAAAGTTTAAATGATATTTTCTATCGAATTTTGTGCTGTTAAAAGAAGCAATGAATAATTGCTCAAATCAGGTTTATTTTTAAAGAATTTACAATGCAGATTGATAAAAGAATTATTCCGCTCGCAATAGGCGGTTTGGGAATTGGGACAACGGAATTTACGATTATGGGATTGCTTCCCGATTTGGCAAGAAGTTTACAGATTAGTATTCCGGAAGCGGGACATCTGATTTCTGCATACGCTTTTGGAGTTGTTGTAGGAGCACCAATTTTGATTGGATATTCGGTGAAATTTCCACCCAAAAAAGTGTTGATGGTATTAGTGATGATTTTCACATTGTTTAATGGATTGTCTGCAATAGCTCCTGATTATAATTCGATGATGATTATTCGTTTCTTGTCCGGACTTCCACATGGAGCATTTTTCGGTGTGGGAACAGTGGTTGCAACGAGAATGGCTGCAAAAGGGAAGGAGGCATTTTATATTTCCTTAATGTTTACGGGATTGACTGTGGCTAATTTGGCGATGGTTCCATTAGTGACTTACATTGGTCATATGTTTCACTGGAGATGGTATTTTGCAATTGTTGCGGTAATTGGTTTATTTGCTTTGTTATTTTTAAAACTTTGGCTTCCCGCGATGGAGGCGAATCAGGATACACATTTTAAAGAAGAAATTAAATTTCTCAAGAGAAAACAGGCTTGGCTGGTTTTGGCGATTACAGCAATTGGTTTTGGAGGTTTGTTTACGTGGTTCAGTTATATCACACCATTAATGACCGTTATTTCGGGAATTGCAGAAAGCAGTATGGCGTATGTAATGATTCTTGCCGGAGCCGGAATGGTAGTTGGAAATCTTGTCGGAGGATATTTATCTGACCGATTAAGTCCAGAAAAAACCTGTATTTTATTGCTTGCATTAATGATGGTTTCTTTATCCGGCGTATTTTTTCTTTCAGAATATCAGTATATTTCTTTAGGATTAACCTTTATCTGCGGTGCGTTATCAATGTCCGTTGCAGCTCCGATTAATATCATGATGATGAAAGCAGCACCGAAAAGTGAAATGATGGCGGCTGCGTTTATGCAGGCTGCATTTAATATTGCCAATGCAATGGGAGCATTTCTCGGAGGAATTCCTTTGGAAAACGGATTTTCATATAATTATCCTTCGTTGGTCGGAGTTTTTATGACATTGATCGGATTGGTCATAAGCATTCGATACATGTACCTTTATCGTTCTGCACAACCTGTGGAAAAAGAAGTTGCTGTGGAATGTGTCCCTTTTGATAAATAAAAAAAGAGAAGCAATTTTGCTTCTCTTTTTTGCTAACTAACTTTCAACTTCGTTACCGTTTTCACACCAGTACAAAGCATTATAAAGATTTTCTTTTGGAAAGGATTTAAATTCTCCGGGCATCAAAACACTGAAAATATCAGTAAAATTCTGTACGCCTTCTTTATCCGTTACAATGGCGCACCGGTTCCATTTTGAAAGATTTTTTAAACCTAAAAGAGCGTCCTGAAGCCATGCTCCCATTGTGAAATTGCTTAAATCTGTATCTAAATAAAGGAGGTAATTCAGTTCATCAAATTGTTCGACTTTGCTTTTAACGTATGGAATAACTAGATTTTCAAAATCTTCTTTCGTTATATCACCTGTTGCATTGAAAGCAGCCACATTTTCCGGAGCGTCATTAATAATCGTTATCATAATTTATATTTTAAATGGTTTTGGTGAGATTAATTGATCAATAATTAAACCATAAATGTAGAAATGCTTTATTAAAGGCGCAATTCTTGATGAGATTTTGAAAAATAATCTATGGACCTGAAATCTAACGAACCTTTCTGGCTTTTGAAAAATGGGTTGGTAGCTTCTTATCCCTCGCTTAAAAATGATGAAGAATGTGATGTTCTTATTATCGGTGGCGGAATTACCGGCAGTTTAATTGCCCATCAAATGATAAAAGACGGATACCAAACGATTTTAATTGATAAAAGGGAAGTCTGCAACGGAAGCACTTCAGCAACTACTTCAATGTTGCAGTATGAGATTGATGTTCCGCTTTATGAATTAATTGAAATGATTGGCGAAAAAGGTGCGGTAGAAAGTTATAAAGCCTGTTCAAAATCCATTGACCAAATAGCCAAACTCACCAAAGAAATAAAATCACGTTCGGGTTTTAAGAGAAAACAGTCACTGTATTTTGCTTCAAAAAAGAAAGATGCCATCTGGCTTGAAAAAGAATATGAAGCCAGAAAAAAAGCCGGATTTGATGTGGCTTGGCTGGGAACTGAAGAGATTGAGGAAAAATTCAGTTTTCAGAACACCTATGGCGGAATTTTATCGAAACAGGGCGCAAGTATCGATGCCTTTAAATTTGCGCATGAATTACTGAGATTTAACGTTAATAAGGGATTAAAGATTTTTGATAAAACAGAAATGAAATCCGTGAAATATCTTCGTGATCATAATTTGGCTTTAACAACTGATGGCTTTAATATTAAAGCAAAAAAAATTATTTACTGTATCGGCTATGAAAGTAAAATGCTGATTAAGGAAAACTTTGTCAACCTGAAAAGTACTTATGCGATTGTTTCTGAAATTGATAAAGATAAGTTTAAAAATATTGAACATACTCTCGTCTGGAATACCGATGATCCTTACATTTATATGCGGTCGACCGATGATGAAAGACTTTTGATTGGCGGTGGAGATGAAGATTTCTACGATCCCGAAAAGCGTGATTCTGTGTTGGGTAAAAAAGAAAAAGAAATTCGCCGGCATTTAAAGAGAATACAGCCTGATTATCATTTTTACACCGATTTTGTCTGGGCAGGAACTTTCGGTGAAACAAAAGACGGATTGCCTTACATAGGAACACATGATCAATTTAAAAACTCCTATTTTGTTTTAGGGTTTGGCGGAAACGGAATTACTTTCTCGGTTACCGGAATGGAAATGGCTTCCGCATTTATGAAAAATGAAACGCATAAGCTTTCTGAATATTTTAAATTTGGCAGATGATGTAAATTTTATTTTTTGAAGATCAATATAAATTGAAAAGTTTCGGGCTCGGCGAAGCCGAGCCCGAAACAAAATAAACAATAATAACATTCACATCGTCCAAAGGGATTTTTAATCATATGTGGAACTGGTGTTTGAGACCAATTCCTTTATTTATTATTGATAGGACTTCATCCTATCCTCTAAAAGACCGTCCTTTCAGGACTATGGATTTTAAATCTTGAATCCTGAATTTCGAATTTCAAACCTCAAATCTCAAATTTAAAACGCGTATCCATTTTTCTTTGCAATCTCGGCAATCGATTTTTCAATCGCTTTTCCCAAATCATCAGAATCTGAATTGCCACGTTTTTTGGTTTCAACATCAATGAACTCCTGACGTTTTTTTGCTAAAACCTCAATTTCTTTCTGAATTTTTTCCCGGTCTGCAGATTTTTGAGCCACAATTTTTGTGATTTCAGCTTTGCTTTTTCCTTTTAATTCTGAAGGCAATTCTTCTTCTTTCATCGATGAAATGTAAGCTTTATCTTTTTCAACTCTGTCTACCAAGTCCCAATGGTCATTTTTGTAAGCATTTTTCTTTGATTTGCTCACGGCTCTTTCCACTGCATTTGAAGCTGATAACGATTCCGCATTAACATCCTGAACTGCCTGTTTGTTTTTCATTTCAGAACCTCTGTTTCCGTAAGAAATATAAGTATTATTCAATTGGGAATTGTACTGTGAAATCTTTACGTCATAAGGCGTTTCAATGTAAATTACCTTTTGGTCGCTGTCGATATTAAAGAATTTTCCGTCTCCTAAAGTCGCTCCGGTTTGCCAATGCGACTGAATTCCTTCCTCACGACTTCCGCAGAAAATCGTATTGGTGTAAATGTTTTTGGTTTTAGCTTTAGAAATAACATCTTTATAACCTATTCTTCCCTGATCAAAAGGTTCGTTTCCGGCAATGTAAATCAGTTTCATGCTTTTTTCGTTTCCGTCCCATTTCAGATTGGTGGATGCATCACGAATGACCGCTCCGCAATATTCATTTCCGCCATTGGTTTTTAAAGCAAACAGTTTTTCCGAAACCAAATCCAAATCTTGTGTAAGCGGAGTAACCTGTCTGATGTAATTTTCATCCTGCAATCCATCATTTCCGTATTCATACAGAGCAATTTCCACTTGTGGCGATTTTCCGTTGTATTTTAAAGTCGTTAGAGTATTAACGATATTCCACAATCTCGATTTTGCCTGATCAATCAGTCCGTCCATACTGTTGGAAGTGTCCAAAAGCAAGGCAACCTGAATTTTATTATCCTTTGAAACCTCCATTGGTTTTTCGGAAACATTGCTTTCAAGAATTTGTCTTTCGTCTGTATTTTTGCTACAGCGAATTCCTGAAGTTTTTTCTGCGCTTAAAAATGCTGCAATACTTAAGCTAATTGTAATTAATTTTAAGGTGTTCATATTGTTTTGTTTTAATAATTTTTATTTTTTGTTACGAGTTACGAGATTCGTGTTATCACTTAATCTTAAATTCCGAACCTCGAATCTCGAATCTCACATCCCGGAACCCGAACCTCACATCCCGAAATTACCTGCTGTAATACTGGATCTGCATTTCTTTAGGATACTTCAATTCGTAAGAGAAGTTGATTTTTTCTGATGCTCCGCTGGAAATTTTTCTGTTCCAAAGAATGCTTCCGGTTTTTGCATCAAACTCTCCGTTTCCGATATCTAATGTTTTGACTGTAATTTTCTGATTTTCGCTTAATGGAATCTGGTCTAAAATTTCCAGTTCGATATTTTCTTTCGTATTATTTCTGATGGATATTTCGTAAGATTCGGTTTCTAACTTATTTGAGCTGAGTGATTTTTGAGCGGTTTTATCTTCTATTTTAATGCGTTTTACCACAATTCTTTCATCAATGCCAAGTGAAATCGGGAATTCATCTTTTACATAATTGCTTGTGATATTGGTTTTGCCGATATAATTGTCTTCAAAATAAATATTCGCTTCGCCAGAAATAAGATTTAAATTCTGCCAGTTTTTAACAAAAGCCATTAAGAAAACCTGATTGTTCAACTTCGGAACGGTGTGATATTTATATGTAGATTCTACATTTTTCTTATCTAAAATCACATATTGCTCTTTTTCCTGACTTAGAATGGTTTGATTATAATTTAATTCATACAAAATATTCATCTGATTATCTGAGACTGTTGCTACAGGAATCTGACTTGGTGCTGCAACTTCTTCTCTCATCTGATAAGAATTAGACATTTCAGCTTTTGCTTTTTGCATATATCCAACTTTCACATCTTCATTATTGTAAGCGGTATATTCTGCAACGTAAAGTGGCGATAAAATCGGACGGTTTTGATTGTAAGAAGGTCTGTAAGTGGAGACAAAAAGTTTTACGTTGTTCCAGTCTTGTCCTGTTTTCTGATAAATTTTTCCTTTATATGCAATCTCCAATGGTTTTTTCGTAGACTGCGCTCGCAAATCATAAGACGGAACCCATCCTGCATTGGAAACGATGTAGCTCACTCCGAGATTCAAATTCATTTCATTTTCGGCAAGAATTTCAAGAATTAGCTCTTTTCTGTTGCTGTTTTTGTGGGTTTGTTCTTCAGAGAATTGTTTGTTGATTTTAGCAATACTTTCATCCAAGACAGATTTTTGTTCGTTCAAAAGAAAAACCTGATTATCAATTTCCAGCATTCTTTTTCTGTAAAATTCTGTCAGTTTAATTAACTGTTCCTGCGGAGTCGATTTATCGTTGGTTGAAACTTTAAGATTATCATTAATGATATTTTGTTCGCCCGTCAGATTTTTAATCTGAATATTTAGTAAATTAACCTGTCTCTGAAATTTTTTTCTTTCATCATCTAATTTTTTTTCTCCTTCGGTCAGTTCATCATTTTTAAGAAAATTATTTTGTGGAGTGATCGATAAAAGCGTTGTGTTTTTTTCAAGATTAATTTTATAGGTGTTTTCATCCAAATCATTCGGAAGATTGATGATTTTCACGGTGTTTCTTCCTTTTTGAAGATTTACATTCGTGCTTCCGAAAACTTTGGCTCCCTGCAAAAATACAGTTGCCTGTTTCACATCGATTTCTTTTTTAATTTCCTGAGATTTAAAAAACGAAAGCGAAAAAATGAGGATTAAAATGGAGTGTCGCATTGTTTATTATTTAAAGTTCTACAGTAAAATTACCCTGATTTTAAACCGGAACTTTGAAGACTTGGTGAACAGAGGTTTTCACTTGGTGGAAGTTTTTTAGAACAAAAAAAGACAGTCATTTCTGACTGCCTCTGTAGGATTTTTTACCGCAAAAGAAACAAAAGATTGATTCAGTTTGAGCTACTCAAAAGTTTGCAAAATCATCATTAATTGATAGAATTCTACATTTTTCAACTTTTAAAATCTCTTTCTCAATAATTCTTTTGACTCTTTTGCGGTAAAAATTTATGCAGCATCAAAGAATCTCGTATTTTGTTTTGATGCTGTACTTCAGCTTGATATTTTCGATGTTGTCGAAAGAATAATCCAGACTTTGGTCGGCTGCTTCCAATTGCACATTGGCCATTTTGCTTCTGTAAGCTACAGGAAGCACAGAATCGCTCATGTAATCTTCAATTTCTACAATTTCGAGCGGTGTTCCGGTTTTTTTGCCAATACTTTCCAGAAGGTAATCTGCTTTTTCTTTTGCGGCTTTCAACGCATTGATTTTTACCGTTTTTCTGAAATCTGCAATTTTTGTGTTTTTAATTTCAGCAATATTCAGATTGCTTACCCATTTTTGATTCAGTTCTTCAAAAAGCTTACTCACATTGGTTTTTGCATTGACTTTAAACTGAAAACTCTTGGTAAACTTGGTTGTTTTCGAATACAAATTCTGGTACATCGACTTAAATTTGATGTCTTCGTTTTTTACACTGTTATTTTTCAGGGTTTCAAACAAAAGCTTTTCGCTGTCTGCCAATTGATTTTTGTTGTCGGCTTTTATTCCGATGTTAAAGATGATTTCATCCGGTTCTACTTCCATTTCGGCAACTCCGGTTACTTCAATGGCGTTTTTCTTAACTTCCTGCGCATTCACCAAACTTCCTGCTGCAAAAATTCCTACTAATAAAAGGTGTTTCAATTTCATAATGTAAATATTTATTGTTTTTGTTTGTCTTCAATCGCTTTTGCGATTTCATCATGTTTATTTTAAATTTCTAAAGTAAAATTACTGCGATTAGAAACCGAATTTTTGTAAACTTGGTAAACTTGGGTTTTCACTTGGTGAAAGAAGATTAATCTACCAAAATGTGAAATCTATCTTGCAATGCATTCATTTTTTCATACTGAACAGGTTTAGCATGAATGGTCTGATTCTTAAAAGAAAAAGTAATAGAATTGTCTTTGTTTCTGATCACGAAATGTTTGGAAATATGATGATTATAATCTTTGAGTATAATTTGGCTGTCAAAAGAAACATCATAATGAAATACAGTCATCTTTTCCGAAGATTTTTCCATCAAAATCAAATATTGGTCTTTATGGAAGAATAAATATTGAAACGGACTTTCTAAAGCCGTCACTTCATAAGCCTCATTGAATTGCATTAAATTCTTTTCTTCTTCTGTATTGAAATAAGGTATTCCTATTTTAATGAATATAATTCCGGCAATTAAAATTTTAAAAAATGTTTTATAAGGCAATATTGAATTTTGGTCTAAAAAAGTTCTTTTCGGAAGCTGAATTATTCTAATGATTAATTTCCATCCGTTTTCTCTTACCAGAAAAACACTCATTAAAAGTAAAATCAGCGAAAAAAACTTCACAGAAATATCAAAGCTGATATTGATAATTAATATCTGAGTAAAACTGATCATCGCCAATAATAATCCTAAAAACCGGGAACGTCTGAGCAACAATAAAATTCCTGAAAAAAGTTCAATAGAACCCATAATCATATTGTAGATTTTGGAAGTTCCAATCGTGCTCCAGAATAAAATATCTTTATCTAAATTTCCAAATCTTGTAAAAAGAATATTAGGTTCCGGTTCTGGAAACTGAGCTTTGAAGATTTTATCGAAACCGTATTTAATCAGAATAATGGAAATGTAAAAAACACAAACATATTCTGTGATTATTAAAAATCTTTTAGTCTTTTTCTGGTCAATAATGAAACTGAAAATTACCGAAGAGAATAATAAGATGATGATTAAAACCAACATCGAATAACTATCCGAACTGTAATCTATGCGAGTGTTTTTTTTCTTTAGAAAAAATTCTAAAACAATTTGAGTAAAATCTCCAAATATAAAATGCGTAATTTTCAATTGAAAATCATTCAAAAAACTCAATGGGAAAAACAGAATAAACTGAAGAAAAAAAGTACCTGAAAAAATAGCTGATTTTCTCAAAAACACGGATTTGAATTCCACAAAAATATTTTTATCGGTTTTTTCTGGAAATAAATACAGCTCCAAAAACAGCGATTGCCAAAACCAAAACATACATGATCCCTTCTTTAGATTCAAGGCTTTTTATTTCAGCTTTTTTGATTTTTCTTTTTGTTGAAAAGGGCTTATATTCTTTCGTTTTCTCGTCGTATTTCAGGAAAACGGTACTGTCGATGTCATTCTGGAAGTTGTACTTTTCTTTAAGCGTTTTCTTCATGGTTTCAATATTCCTGTCTGAAAAAACGCGATGGTTGTAAACGGTATCTCTTCCGGGTTTCCATTTTTCGGAAATATCAAAATCTGTCATTTTGCAAGTTTTGGAAGTTACAATTACACTTTTATCATCGTCGATGATAATGACGCTGTCTAACCTTGAAGAGGTAACATATCTTTCAGGCCTTATTCCAAGATTTGAATAATTGGTGTTGTAGCTGCTTTCTATGATACTGTTTTCAAAATATTTCATATCTCCGCTGTGACTTTTAAAGGAGATTAATTTGGTCTGAGCATTAATCTGAGCAGTAGAAAATAGTAGCATAACCGCTAAAAAAGATAAATTTTTCATGAAAATTAAGTTTAAATGATACTGCAAACTTAGCTTCATACTCACAATTAGATGAGGTAAACTTGGTAAAGCTAATCTTTCACTTGGTGAATCGTTTTTCATACTTCATATATATGTATATCTTTGTTTTATGAAATTTATCAGGCTTTTTGTGTTTGTTCTTTTATTGTTTTTTGTGAATAACTTGTATTCGCAGAGCAGTCGAGATACAAAAGAAATTGTAGCCGAAACTTCCAAGCTTAAGAAAGCAGTCGACACCAAAAACGAATCCGCAGAAGCTGATTCTTATTACAATATTGGCGAAACCTATTTTAATAGTGGAAATTTCCCGAAAAGCGAAGAATATTTCATCAAATCAAAAGGTATTTACGAAAAACTTAATGATAAAAAGAACCTTGAGAAGGTTACACGAAAACTTGCGCAGTCTCAGGAAAGTCAGAATAAGCTGAAGGATGCGGTTTCAAATTATGAAAGCGCTTCGAAAATAGGCTATTCTAAAGCAAGCAAAAAGATGAACTCTAATGATGCTTCAAGAGTTGCAGCACCTTCCGTAAGCCAAAAAGAAGAAGCCATACGAAGCAATCTTGTCATTAGCGAAAAAGAAAATAATAAGGAAGATCTTGCTGCCGGTTATAGCCAAATGGCGGAAGTGAATATTGAAAATAAAAATATTCCTAAAGCTGAAGAAAACCTTAATACGGCCTATAAAATATCAAAAGAAGAAGCGCCGCAACAAGCTTTGGCAATCAATCAGAAATTAACGAATCTGTACGTTGAAAACAAAAATTTTGACAAAGCTATTGAAGCCAAAAAATCTGTTCTGAAAGAAGATTTTGTGAAAGAAAACTCACAGAAAAAAGTGGAGCAGATTCAGGAGCTCGCAGAAATTTATATCAAAAAAAACGATCCTAAAGAAGCCATTGTTTTGTTCAGAAATGCTTATGACATTGCTTTGCAAAAAGGTCATACCCTCGAAGCTCAAAAAAGTGTTCAAAAACTCGATAGTTTGTATCAGGATTCAGAAAATATTGATGCTTCGGTCAAGTTATACCGTGATTTTTTAGGAAAACTTCCTGATCTCGTTTCAAAAGACAGAAGCTTAACAGACAATAAAATACTGGAAGATACCGAACAGAAAATTCAACAGCTCGAACAGGAAAAAAAGCTGAAAGACGAACTCATTCGCAAGAAAAATCTGTTCAATTATAGTTTGATTGGAGCTTTGATAGTATTGATTGGGCTAATATTCTTCATTTTCAGAACCCTTAAAAAAGTTCAGGTCAAAAATAAAAAAATAGCATTACAATCTCTTCGTCGGGAGATGAATCCGCATTTTATTTTCAATAGTTTGAATTCGGTTAATCATTTTATATCAACCAATAATGAATTGGAAGCCAATCAATATTTAACCAAATTTTCAAAATTAATGCGTGGTGTGATGGAAAATTCTACGGAAGATTTCATTCCGTTTCAGCAGGAATTAGATTTACTTCAGAATTATTTGGCTTTAGAAAAAACACGTTTTGCTGATAAATTTGATTATGAAATTGAAGTTGATGAAAGTTTAAATACTCAAAGTCTGAAAGTTCCGGGAATGCTCATTCAGCCATTTCTTGAAAATGCAATCTGGCACGGTTTAAGATACCGAACCGAAAAAGGTTTTTTAAGTTTAAAATTTGAAAAGAATAAAGATTCTCTGAATGTTTTCATCGAAGACAACGGAATCGGCATTGAAGAAAGTAAGAAACAGAAAACCGAGCATCAGAAATCCCGAAAAGGCCGCGGAATGAAAAATACGCTGGAAAGAATTGCCTTATTGAATGATTTGTACAAACAAAATATCGAATGCAGAATCACCGATAAAAAAGATTCACAAGGTGTTTTTGTTGAAATTTCATATAAATTAATCAATAGCTAAACCTCAAACTTAATCTCAACCTCAAATAATATGAAAATAAAATCTGTGATCGTAGACGACGAAGTTATTGCAAGAGAAGTTCTTAGGAATTATCTCACAAAATACTGTCCGCAAATTGAGATTTTGGGTGAAGCAGAAAATATAAAAGAAGCCGTTCCTCTGATTGCTGAAAAGCAACCGCAACTCGTTTTCTTAGATGTTGAAATGCCTTTCGGAAACGCTTTTGATGTGCTGGAAGCGACCAAAGAATTTTCATACGAAACTATTTTTATCACAGCGTTTTCGCAGTATTCTTTACAGGCTTTGAATAAGTCGGCGAGTTACTATATTTTGAAACCTATCGATATTCAGGAATTGATTTTGGCGGTCAATAAAGTTGCTGAAAGCATCGAAAAGAAGGAAGAACTCAACCGAAATAAAATCCTCCTCGAAAATTTAAAATTAAAACCCGAAAAACAACAACTGATTCTTCCAACTTTACAAGGTTTTGATGTCGTGAAAACCGAAGATATTGTAAGACTTCAGGCGGACGGAAATTTTACTCAAGTCTATCTCACAGACGGTTCCAAGAAAATGGTCTGCCGATTTTTGAAGCATTTTGATGATCTTTTAGAAAATCCTTTCGTTCGGGTTCACCGCTCTCACATCATCAACACTGCTTTCGTGAAATCTTACCACAAAAGCGGAACGGCAACACTTTCCGATAATACTGAAATTGAAGTTTCGGGAAGTTTTAAAGACCAGTTTCTGAAAGTTTTTAACTAAAAATTTATTTAACCATTAAGAACATTTAAGTTGTTAAGTTTTATTAAGGAAAATCAAATAGATTTTATTAGCATCCGCTTAAAGCGAAACTCAACTTAACTTATCTCAATTGCTTAATAAATCTTAATGGTTCAAAATTAAAGGGCATCATTTTTGAATTTTTCATCGTACAAATTACAGTATTATGAAAACCTTATATAAAATTGCCATTCCGGTTTCTTTAGGTATTTTAGGATTAATTATACTCAATTCTTGCTCAGTTGGAATTCCGAAAGGAGCAACAGCTGTGAAAAATTTCAATTCAGATAAGTATCTTGGAAAATGGTACGAAATTGCCCGTTTCGATTATAAGTTTGAGCGGAATATGGATAATGTAACGGCAGATTATTCTCAAAATCCAGACGGAACCATTAAAGTTCAGAACAGAGGGTACAATTACGTGAAAAAAGAATGGAAAGAATCGATTGGTGAAGCAAGATTTGTAAATGATAAATCGGAAGCAAGACTGAAAGTTTCATTCTTTAAACCGATTTGGGCAGGATATAATGTGATTGATATTGATGATGATTATCAGCATGCTTTGATTGTCGGAAACAGCACAAAATACATCTGGATTCTATCCCGAACTAAAGAGATTCCTGAAAGCATCAAACAAAGATTTTTAGCAAAAGCTCAGAAAATAGGTTACAATACTGATGATTTGATTTGGGTAAAACATGATTAATTGTCATTGCGAGAAGCGTAGCGACGAAGCAATCCCCAAAATATACATACAATTTGTCATTCTGACGAAGGAAGAATCTATTTTATTGTAGAGATTCTTCCTTCGTCAGAATGACAAGCTTTACGTTTTAATTCATATTCAAAGTTTTATACTCTTTCCACTCCTCAAAACGGTGGTCAATAATCTGTTTCATCAGATCATAGTTTTCGTAAGTGTCTTCAATATGATAAAAAGTTTCATATTCAAAATCGCTTTCTTCGGCAATACTGTCAAAAAGATTGATATAATCGGTAGCAAACGAACTGTATCTATTTCCAAAATCGGTTTCATCTACATAATAATCTTTGGCAAAATCGTTTCCTAAATCATTCAGATCGTATTCGGAAAATTTTCCGTCCATAGAATCGATGATCAATTCTGCGCCGGTAATTTCTCTCTTTTTTAGTTTTTCAATTTCTTCTTCGGCATCCTCTTTAAATTCTTCAGAAACAAAATTTCTTTCAATGCACCAGTTGAGAAACATTCCTGTATGTGTTGCTCCGTTTCTTTCAGGCAATTCTTCAGGGAAATCACCTCCGTAATGCCATGAAGCATCATCATATTTAGACATAAATTTATTTTAATTATAGTTTCAGACAGTAGGGTTCAAAGATATAAAAAATGGTTTTCTTTTGTTCACTACACAGAATTTTCCGTCATTTGTAAAGAATTTTTTTTTCGAAAATAATTATATGAAAAACGCAGTTCTTATCACCATTGGTGACGAAATTCTTTCAGGAAATACCGTTGACACCAATTCGAATTTCATTGCAACCGAACTTAAAAATATAGGCATAAAAGTTTCTCAGATTTTCACCATTTCAGACGAAATCGACATTATTAAAAGTACATTGAAATCTGCTTTTGAGATTGGGGATTTGGTGATCACAACTGGTGGTTTGGGTCCGACAAGAGATGACAGAACCAAAAAAGCTCTGGCTGAATTTTTTGATGATGAAATTGCTTTGGATGAGGTTACTTTTGAGCATCTTAAAGCCTATATGGAAAAACGTGGCCGAATTGAAATTCTGGAAAGAAACCGCGAACAGGCTTTTGTTCCGACGAAATCCGTTGTTTTTCAAAACCATTACGGAACAGCACCTTGCATGATGATGCAGAACGGAGAAAAACTGTCTTTCAGTTTGCCCGGCGTTCCTTACGAAGTGAAACCGTTAATTAAAGACCAGATTATTCCTTATTTAAAAGAAAAATTCAGTCTGAATTATATTTCTACGAGAATTGTTTCTGTTGTTGGGATTCCCGAAAGTATTTTAGCTGATAAAATTGAAGAATGGGAATTGGCGTTACCTGAAAATATGGCTTTATCTTATCTTCCTGTAGGGACAAGAGTGAAATTGAGATTAACAGCAACCGGAGAAAACGAACAGTTTTTACAAATTCAGCTTGAAAATCAGATTCAGAAATTATTTCCGATTATTGGTGAAAATATTATTGCCACCGATGAAGATAAAATTGAAAAGATTTTAGCAGAAATTCTGAATGAAAAAGAATTAACGATCTCAACATCAGAAAGTTGCACTGGCGGAGAGTTGGCGAAATTACTGACTTCAAATTCAGGCAGTTCGAAATATTTTATCGGCGGCATTGTAGCATATGCAACGGAAAAAAAAGTTGATATTTTAAATGTTTCAGAAGGCACGATCGAACGTTTTACGGTGGTGAGCGAAGAAGTGGCAAGAGAAATGGCAGAAGGTTGTCAGAATCTTTTTAAAACAGATATTTCACTTTCTACAACAGGAGTGGCAGGTCCCGGAAAAGGAGAGGACGGAAAAGATGTAGGAACAGTTTACTACACCATAAGAGTACATAGCAAATCGGAGACTTTCAAGTTGTATCTTCCGCATCTTGACAGACCGGATTTCGTTTCTTTCGTTTCTCAGAAGGTGATTCAGGATTTGGTAGGGATTTTAATTAATAAATAAATTAATTGTAACAATTAATTTAAATCTTCGTGATCTTTTTAAGTGAAATCTAAGATTCGACGTAGTCAAACGCCTTGGCGAACTTAAAAACAGGTAGTAGTAAAAAACTTTGTGCACTTTGCGTTTAAATTATTCATAGCTTTTCCGAAAATTGAATTTTAAAATAAATTAACTTTCCCGTAACAAAATTTAAATTAAATATACATATTGTATAAATTATTATTACAATGAAATCGCTGTGATTATTAGTGAATGAAAAGTCACCAATTACGGCGGTTGCATAAGACCCTAAAAATAAAAAGTTTCTTATGAAAAAACTAACGCTTTCTTTGTTTTTATTGGCAGGAGTTTGTTCGCAAAACACGCTGAACGCTCAGGCTAAATCTGCTAAAACAGCAACTACAGGAGATAAAGGTTTAGACATCAGTCTGATGGATAAATCGGTTCGCCCACAAGACGATTTCTATAATTATGTGAGCGGAACATGGATGAAAACGGCAAAAATCCCTTCGGATAAGCCAACTTGGGGAAGTTTCAATAAACTTGCTGATGATACGGATAATAATTCCATGACGATTTTAAACTCGCTTCTGAAAGATAAATTCAAAGACGGAAGTGAAGGTAAAAAAATTCAGGACCTGTACGCTTCTTATATGAATCTTCAGAAAAGAAATACGGACGGGATAAAACCTATTCAGGATAATATCGATAAAATTGATGCGATCAAAAATCTTTCAGATCTACAAAATTATTTGACTTCTGTAACGAAAGAAGGTGAAAATAACTTCTACGGATGGGGCGTTTATGCTGATCTTAAAGATTCTAATATGAATGCTGTTTATCTTGGCGATGCAACATTGGGAATGGGCAGAGATTATTACCAGAAAGAAGATGCCAAAAATACGGAAGCTCTTGCAGAGTATGAGAAATATGTAGCCTCTATGCTTGAGGAACTTGGCTACAACAATGCTGGAGAAGCTGCAAAAGCAGTTGTGGAATACGAAAAAACGATTGCCAAAACTTTATTGACGAATGAGCAGAGCCGTGATAATACTTTGCAGTATAATCCTAAAAAATTGATTGAACTGTCTGAATTGGTTAAAAACGTAGATCTTCCTGCTTATCTGAAAAAAGTTGGGGTAAATTCACAGCTTGTAATCATCGGTGAACTGGGATATTATAAAAGTCTGGATCAATTAATCAATCAGGAAAATCTTCCCGTGATTAAAGATTATTTGAAATTCCACATGATCAACGGAAGCGCTTCTTATCTCACTGAAAAACTGGGTGACAAAAAGTTTGCTTTCTATGGTAAATATTTAAGAGGTCAGCAGGAGCAGAGAGCTTTAAACAAAAGAGGTTTCGAGCTGATCAATGGTTCTTTGGGTGAAGCTTTCGGTAAATTATATGTTGAAAAATATTTCCCGGCTTCAGCAAAAGCACAGATGGTTGAATTGATCGACTATTTAAAGAAAAGTTTTGCCGTTCATATCAATGGTTTGACATGGATGTCTGATGTAACCAAAGAAAAAGCAATGGCTAAGCTGAATAAGTTCACTGTGAAAGTTGCTTATCCGGATAAATGGAAAGATTATTCTAAACTAAATATTGTTCCGGAAGCTAAAGGTGGAAACTTATACTCAAATCTACAGAATATCTCAGAATGGCAATACAATAAAGATTTAGCTAAAATCGGAAAACCGGTTGATAAAACAGAATGGGGAATGACGCCTCAAACGGTAAATGCATACTACAATCCGGTTTATAACGAAATCGTTTTCCCTGCAGCTATTCTTCAGCCGCCTTTCTTCAATCCTCAAGCTGATGCTGCCGTTAATTTTGGTGGAATCGGAGCGGTAATTGGTCACGAAATGAGCCATGGATTTGATGATTCTGGAGCACAGTTCGATGCAGACGGAAACTTGGTTGACTGGTGGACTCCTGAAGATAAAGCTAATTTCGAAAAAGCAACAAAAGCTTTAGCCGCTCAATACGATAAATATGAGCCGGTAAAAGGAACTTTCGTAAACGGAACGTTCACAAATGGGGAAAATATTGCAGATTTAGGTGGGGTAAACATCGCTTACGATGCACTTCAGATGTATCTTAAAGATAAAGGAAATCCTGGATCAATCAGTGGTTATACACAGGATCAGAGATTCTTCCTAAGCTGGGCAACCGTGTGGAGAACTTTATCAAGCGAAAAATATATGGTAAACCAAGTGAAAACAGATCCGCATTCTCCTGGATATTTCAGAAGTTTTGGGCCTTTAACCAATGTTGATGCATTCTACAAAGCATTCGATGTAAAACCTGGTGACAAACTTTACAAAAAGCCGGAAGAAAGAATCAAAATCTGGTAATCAATATCAAAACCGTTCAGAAATGAGCGGTTTTTTCCTTCAATAGGAACGGGCTTTAGCCCGTTTTCATCATGAAAACATTCCAATGGCTTTAGCCAAAACCTATTTTTATTCCTTATTTTCAAAGGATATTAAAAAATCTTACAAAATAAATTTAACATAAATTCCTATATTTGATCAAACTGTTTTACACATCAAAATTATTTTAATGAAAAAACTAAATATTGCAGCACTTGCATTTTCGGGTGTTGTATTTCTAAATTCTTGTGGTACTGCTCAAAAGACTATCGAAAAAACAGAAAAAGCATCCACAAATCTTGTTGTTGAAAATTCCTCTTTAACTATTTATCCCGAAAATGGTCTTAATTTATCGTATATGGATAAAACGGTTCGTCCCCAAGATGATTTCTTCAGTTATGTCAACGGAAACTGGGTAAAAGAAACGCAAATTCCTTCGGATAAAGCGAGTTGGGGATCGTTCAATGCATTGAGAGAAAATGTAGATGATGCATCACTCGATATTTTAAATAAAATTTTAACTGAAAAATATGCAGAAGGTTCAGAAGGTCAGAAAATCCAGAATCTGTATGCGTCTTTCATGGATGTTGAAAAGAGAAATAAAGAAGGAATGGCTCCGATCAAATCTGATTTGGCTAAAATCGATGCGATTAAAAATGTAAATGACCTGCAGAAATATCTTTTGGAAGCCACAAAACTGGGTGATAATTCATTCTACGGTTGGAGAGTGGGCGCAGACATGAAAAACTCCAAAATGAATGCGGTTTACTTAGGTGGTCCGGATCTTGGCTTGGGAAGAGATTATTATCAGAAAGTAAATGAAGCCAATACAAAAACACTTGCAGAATATCAGAATTATGTAGCTAAATTATTTGGAATTTTAGGATATAAAAATTCTGATTCAGCCGCCAAAAATGTGGTTGATTTTGAAAAGCAATTGGCTAATTATCTGTTGACTTTAGAGCAAAACAGAGATGCCAATTTAAGATACAATCCTAAAAATGTTTCCGAGCTTTCAGGTTTGGTAAAAAATGTCAATTTAGCAAAATACCTTACCGATGCTGGTGTAAATACAGATAAAGTGATTGTTGGCGAACTGAAATATTATCAGAATATGGATCAGTTTATCAACCAGAAAAATCTTCCTTTGTTAAAAGATTATCTGAAATATCATGTCATTAACGGAAATGCAAGTAACCTGGGAGAAAGTTTAGATAATATCCGTTTCGATTTTTATTCTAAATATCTTCAGGGACAAAAGGAGCAACGTGCAATGGACAAAAGAGGTTTAGCGCTTGTAAACGGAGTTTTGGGTGAAGCTTTCGGGAAATTGTATGTAGATAAATATTTTACTCCGGAGTCTAAACAGCAGATGGAAATGTACATCGATTATCTGTTGAAGTCATTCAAAAAACATATTAATGATATGGATTGGATGTCGCCTGAAACCAAAGTAAAAGCTCAGGAAAAATTATCAAAATTCACTGTGAAAATTGCTTATCCGGATCAGTGGAAAGATTATTCTAAATTAAAAGTGGAAGCTCCTGCTCAAGGTGCAACTTTATATTCAAATCTTCAAAATGTTTCAGCTTGGCAATATCAAAAAAGCTTGGAAAAAGTTGGAAAGCCTGTTGATAAAACCGAGTGGGGAATGTCTCCTCAAACCGTAAACGCTTATTACAGCGGTTCAAATAACGAAATCGTTTTCCCTGCAGCGATTCTTCAGCCGCCTTTCTATAATCCAAAAGCAGATGCGGCAGTTAATTTTGGTGGAATCGGGGCAGTTATCGGGCACGAAATTTCTCATGGTTTCGACGATAGCGGTTCAAGATTCGATGGTGACGGAAATCTGAATAATTGGTGGACAGATCAGGATCGTAAGAACTTTGATGCAAAAGTAGGACAATTAGCTGCGCAGTATAACGCTTATGAACCGGTAAAAGGCAGTTTTGTGAATGGTAAATTTACAAGTGGTGAAAATATCGGAGATCTTGGTGGAGTAGCGGTTGCTTATGATGCGCTTCAAATGTATTTAAAAGATAAAGGAGATGTCGGTTTAATCAGTGGATATAATCAGGATCAGAGATTTTTTATGAGCTGGGCAACAGTCTGGAGAACAAAATCTACCGACCAGTATATGATCAATCAGGTGAAAACAGATCCGCATTCTCCAGGGTATTTCAGAGCATTTGGTCCTTTGGTAAATCAGGATTCTTTCATGAAAGCATTTGATATTAAGCCGGGAGATAAATTGTACAAAGCTCCTGAAGACAGAATAAAAATCTGGTAATTTTCAATGTAAAATTATTGTTAAACGCATCTTTTTGGTGCGTTTTTTTATTTATTTTTCATAGATTAGTGACACCAAAAAAGATTGTTAATCATTTAATTACAACTGTGTAATCGAATTGTTTTAAAAAAATCTTCACAAAATTTTGTATGTTAGACTTTTTTTATAAATTTAAACATTGGATTGGTCAAATATTTGCTAATTCAAACCAAAATCAGGAATCACAAAAAAATAATAATATGGCAATGTTCAATTATGGTGTTGGCGGAAACGAGGTAAAAGTTGATGCTAATGAAGCAATCCAGGAAATCCAGGAAAATAAATCCCTTATCGTAAGTCAGCTGACTACAGACGAATCTTATGTTCCCGAAATCGTTACAGGATTAAAAACAGTAGATGATGTCTTCAAACATTTTCAGCCTTCAGTTTCTGTACAACATGAAACACAGGATGGAAGCATGGTAGAAGAGGAGTTTCGTTTTCAGAATCTTGCAGATTTCACTCCCAAAAGTCTTACTCAAAAATCAGATTACCTTCAGCAGCTTAGTATGGAGCAGGAGCAATACAATAAAATTGTTCGCCAGCTTAAAACTAATAAAATTCTTAGAAATATGCTTGAAAATGAACAGACAAGAGCTGCTTTCATTGAAGCATTAAAGGATGTGGCACAAGAACTTGAAAAATAATTAAACGAAATCACACTAAAATCATGGATAGTAAGTTACAGGCTGCAGAAAGTCAACAGCATAATCAGCAACAACAGGCTGGAAGACCAAAAGGAAATCCGCTTGAAGAATTAAATAAAATAGGTGGGTTTGGCTTTATAGAATCTGTTGTAGACGGAATCGCCAATATGAACCCTACCAGAAAAGCAAGAAAAGAAATTTTCCTGAATGACGGTAATAAAGCAGACGAAAGAAAAGAGCTTCTCCAGAAGATCAATCTTTGGGTAGATCTTTTAAGTTCAAATGAACCTGCCGAAAAAATGGCAGATACCTGCAAAACAAAAGCACAGAATGCAGAGCAAAACCTTAAGCATAATCTTAAAAATGCTTTGGATGCTTCACGTCAGCTTGAAACCTCTTACAGAACAGTTGCCCAATTCTACAAAAATACAGAACTTGATAAAGTAGATAACGTAAGCATCGTGAATGCAACCTTAGATCAGGTTTCAGATTTAGATAACCCTATCTTTATTGAGGCAATCGCTGAAGAATTTAAAAACTATTATGACCGTCTTGATTTGAGAGACAACTATTCTATTTTGGCAATTCCCGGTTATTTGGGATCCAATAAAGTAGTTGAAAAATGGGCGAAAATCTGTAACGAAAACAAAGTAATGATGGTTACCGATTTTGCCAATCTTGATAAACCGGATGATGTTGTAGATTTATTTCATTCTGCGAATCTTACAGGAGGTGAATTGCACAGAAGTAATGTCATTATGACTTGTAACTGGCTGGTTGGTCGTGGTAAAGCTGAAGAAGTAGGAGAGGAAGAAAACGTAGAGCTTCCACCGTCAACTTCATTGGCAGGAAAAATCCACAAAACACTGATGTCTCAGGTTGCTGCCGGTAAAAAACACGGTAACATCAACGAAGTAGATGCCGTAAAATTCGAATTGAAAAAAAGTGAAATTTCTCAGCTGGAAAAAATGGGCTTAGTTCCTATGGTGAACGAATACGGTAAGATCATGGCATTCTCTGCAAAAACATTGTTTACGGGAGATAATATCGGTCTTCAGACATATTCTGTCGTTCGTGTATTCGATTATGTAACCAAAGTTTTATTGGATTTCTTAAACAGAAGAGCCTTCGAAAACTGGAATGCAAGAAACGAAGACGATTTGAGAAGACAGATTGTAAGCTTCTTAGACGGTATCAAAGGTGCTGATAAGCTGATCGAAAAATTCAAAATTGTACGTTTCGAACAGGATAAGGTAAATAAAGACAGAGTTTGGCTAGACATCAGACTTACTCCTTATTTCCCGACAAAAAGTTTTGTTATCAAACTAGACGGTCACAAAGGTGATGACGGTAATGAGTGGGATGCAGAATATATCCAGGATTAAATTTCCCAATATTTAATATACAAACCGGTGCGTCAAAACATCGGTTTTTTATTTTTTAATTAAATTTTAAAATCGTTTAATGAAAAATTATTCGTTCATCATTTTCGTATTTGTCATTTTATTTTCAATAATAGGTTGTAAAAAAGAATATCAAAGACCTCAGAAATATGAGATCGACCTTTTTGCCAATGAAAAAAAAGATACGGTAACAGGATATATAATGTCTGAAGATGAAGCTTACGGAATCAGTGATATGGTAATTGCGAGCTCAGATATTTCTGTTTCAGACAGTTCTTCTGGGCGTGGAAAACCGATTTATATTTATAGCGTTAATTCCGGTGATCTATTGTTCAGCAAAAGAGATTCTGCAATTTCGTATCCGTATCATTTTTTATCTAACAGTAAATTAGATTTAAAAAAAGAAAAAAATGATTCGGTGTATGTTTTTTTAGAAAAATTAAGAGGCTACAAATCTATTGCTGAGATGAAAAATATTAAATATCAATGGCTAAAAGGAGCTCCTGTTTATATTCTTGATAACGAGAAAAAATAATTTTATCTTTGCTCATCTAAATGAATTGGTTTTTTGGAAAAGAATAAAAATACTTCAGACTTTCTTCATATTGGTAACAAGCTGTTGAAATGGTATGACAAAAATGCGAGAGATTTACCGTTCAGAAAAACCAAAGATCCTTATAAAATCTGGATTTGTGAGATTGTTTTTCAGCAGACCAGAATTGCGCAGGGTCTGAATCATTATAACAATTTTATCGAAAGATTTCCCGATGTACAAACTTTGGCAAAAGCTCCCGAAGATGAGGTTTTGCTGTATTGGAAAGGTTTGGGATATTACTCACGTGCGATAAACATTCACAAAGCGGCACAGCAGATCATTAATGATTATCAAGGAATTTTTCCTTCAGAATACGAAGAAATTTTAAAATTAAAAGGAATCGGGAAATATACCGCAGCAGCAGTTTCCAGTATTTGTTTTGACGGAAAAATGCCTGCAGTTGATGGTAATTTTTATCGTGTGCTGAGCAGAATATTCGCAGATGATTTTGATATTTCAAATTCTAAATCTTTTACTTATTTTTCTCAGCTGTCAACTCTGATAATGCCCGAAAATGTCGGCGATTTTAATCAGGCGATGATGGATTTGGGCTCGGAAATCTGCAAACCTAAGAATCCTGTCTGCGGCGAATGTCCTGTAAATGAAGATTGTCTTGCTTTTTCATTGAATAAGGTTCCGGAGTTTCCTGTTAAAACAAAAAAAACAAAAGCGCAGGATTTACAATTGCAATATTATTTTATTCATCGAAACGGTCAGTTTCTTATTCAGCAAAGAAAAGATGATTTTATCTGGAAGAAATTGTTCGAATTTCCACCAAAAATTTCTGATGATTTAAAACCATTTATAAAAAGTGTAAAAACCATCAGTCATAAGCTTACCCACAAAAATTTAAGCATAGAAATTTTTAATGTTGAGGTTGATTCTGAAACAGTTTGGGAAGATTTTATTATTAAAAACAATTATATCATCACTGATGTTGAGGGTTCTCATGAAAGATCTTTTCCAAAACCGTTGGAAAATTATATCCAGAATTATGAAGCAGCTTATAGGATTTTGTAGGAAGGAAGTTGGATGATGGAAGATTACAGTTTTAAGAATAAAACTTTTCTAATAAGTGAAATTTTCGATTGAAACTGGTCTTAGCTGAGTGAAACGCCTTTGCGAACGAAAAATATGCAATAACTAATGAAAAAAATCTTTGTGGACTTTGCGTTAAAAAAATCTTCTCCAACAAAATTCAAAACTCATTGAAATGCTGAAATTTGTATCTTAAAATCTGAAATGTAATTTGTATTTTTGCCGGATGATTAAAAAAGTCATTTTTATTTTTGTTTCGATGCTGATTATTTCGTGTGCAAAAGAAGCTACTCCAAAACCTTACGGAGAGTTAAGACTGGAGTATCCTGCGCCGAAATATCAGAAATTTGAGCCTAACTGTATGTACTCCTTTGAGATCTCAGATTTTGCCAAAATTTATGATGCCAAAAGACCTTGTTGGTATTATCTGAACTATCCGAAAATGAAAGCCAAAATTTTCCTGACCTATTATCCGATCAATAATGATTTTGCACAGCAGATTCAGGAAACAGAAAAAATGGTTTACAAACATACCATAAAAGCAAGTTCGATCGATACAAAATCTTTCGAATATCCTGAAAGAAAAGTCTACGGTAATTTTTATGAGCTGAAAGGACAGGCTGCTTCCAATCTGCAGTTTTATGCAACCGACAGTACAAAACATTTCGTGACAGGATATTTATATTTCAATTCTAGACCAAAACCCGATTCTCTAGCTCCTGCAATAGATTATATCAAGAAAGATATGATGCATTTGCTGGATACTTTTGAATGGAAAAAATAAAAAATTTTAAAAACACATAACAACAGATATGCAACCTTTGGATTGCATATGACATTAAAAAATAACAGTATATGAAACTTTTAGTCGTAGGAAGCGTGGCATTTGATGCAATTGAGACGCCGTTTGGTAAAACAGATAAAATTTTAGGAGGAGCAGCTACATATATCGGGATCACATCTTCTATTTTGGGAGTGAAATCCGGAATTGTATCGGTCGTTGGTGGAGATTTTCCACAAGAATATCTGGATATGTTTACCAACAGAGACATAAATATTGAAGGAATAGAAATTGTAAAAGAAGGTAAAACATTCTTCTGGGCAGGAAAATATCATAATGACCTGAATACAAGAGACACTTTAGCGACTGAAGTGAACGTTTTGGAAAATTTTGATCCTAAAATTCCAGATTCTATGCAGGATGCAGAGATTTTATTATTAGGAAATCTTCACCCGGGAGTTCAGCTTTCTGTACTTGAAAAAATGAATCAGCGCCCTAAATTGGTCATCTTAGACACGATGAATTTCTGGATGGATTCTGCAATGGATATTCTTAAAGATATGATTGCAAAAACGGATGTTATCAGCATCAACGACGAAGAAGCAAGACAGCTTTCAGGAGAATATTCTTTGGTAAAAGCAGCGAAGAAAATCCACACAATGGGTCCTGATTATGTGATCATCAAAAAAGGGGAGCACGGTGCATTATTATTCCACGACAACAAAATATTTGCAATTCCTGCGCTTCCTTTGGAAGAAGTTTTCGATCCGACAGGAGCGGGAGATACTTTTGCAGGTGGTTTTGCAGCTTATCTTGCTAAAAAAGGAAAATTCGATTTCGAAACCATGAAATCTGCATTGATCGTAGGATCTGCAATGGCATCTTTCACAGTGGAAAAATTCGGAACCGAAAGATTAGAAGAAGTAAATGAAGCAGATATTCAAAGCAGATTGAAACAATTTAAAGAATTAACGACTTTTGATGTAGAACTGCAATAAATAATCTCTTTTAAGAAATATTTATAATAAAAAATTTAGTGCAATTCATTAAGAATTCTAAATTTGCAACTTGTTTAAAAATGTAAAATGATAAATAAACTAAAAATCACTTTTCTTCTTGGAGTTTTCACGATGTTGTTCTCAGGGAATATGAATGCTCAGCTAAAGAAAGGACAGTTGGTAGACGGTATTGCAGCAGTAATTGGTGACGAGATCGTGTTGGAATCTGATGTGGAAGAGCAGATAAATTACGGAAAACAGCAGGGAGCTTCAACTACCGACAGATGTGAGTTTTTGGAAAACTTAATCAACAATAAACTTCTTGTTTACGAAGCAAAAAGAGATACTTTAATTGAAAACCGTTCTGCTATGATTAAAGATCAGGCAAACGCAAAGTATAATCAGATGCTTTCACAGTTTCCTGACGAAAAAACAATGCTTGCCGCATATAAGTTCAGAAATCAGTATGAGATGAAAAATATGATCGAAAAAATCGATACAGATACTTATTACGGACAGGCAAAATACCAAAGAATTACCGAAAAGGCAGACGTTACCCCGAACGAGGTAACTGATTTCTATAATATGTACAAATCTCAGCTTCCGGAAATCAAAGACGAGGTTTCTCTTTCGCAGATTATGATGTTCCCTAAACTTACGGAAGCTCATAAAGATGAACTCATTGGTAAGCTTAAAAAAATCAAGGCCGATATTCAGGGTGGAGAAAGTTTTGACAGTCAAGCCAGAATTTACTCTGATGATAAAGGAACCGCTGCAAATGGTGGTTTGATGAAAAACATCTTTAAAGGACAGATGGTAAAACCTTTTGAAGCGGCAGCTTTAAACCTTCAGGAAGGCGAAATTTCGGATCCTGTAGAGTCTGAATTTGGGTATCACATCATTCAATTAGTGAAAAAGTCTGGTAAAGCTTACGATGCGAGACACATTCTTTTGATGGCTACTCCTACTGAGGAAGAGATTACCACCGCTAAAAAGAAATTAGACAGTATCAGAGGATTGATTTTGGCGGAAAAAATGACTTTTAAAGATGCTGCATTTAAATTTTCAGATGATAAAAGAACCAAATTCAATGCAGGGGTAATTCCGGGAGCAGATGGTTCAAGTAAAATTGAGAGAGTAAGTATTCCGGGGATTATCAGTTATGAACTTGCAGGTTTGAATAAGAATGATATTACTACTGCATTTGATGATACTGATGAAAGAGAAAGAAAAGTGGTGAAGATTGTAAAGATCGATGATGTAATCCCGTCACACCAGATTACTCTTGAAACGGATTATGACAGAATCAAACAGATGGCTCTCAATAAACGAAAAGGTGAAATGGTCGAAAAGTTTGTGAACTCAAAACTTCCGACAACATTTATCTCTATCGATGGAAGATATGACAGTTGTAGTTTTAAAGGCAACTGGAAAAAAGAATCACTTAGCAAATAGAATAAAAACCTTCAGATTTTCTGAAGGTTTTTTTATGGAAAATAATCTTTAAATACATTGTAAAATCTACGTTTTTAGTATTTTTACCTGATGAGCAATTTTATAGATTTCAACTCCGCTAAAAAACTTCACGCAATGAACGAAAGCAGAAATAAAATAACAGAACTTTTTAATATTAAATATCCCATTATTCAGGCAGGAATGATCTGGCATTCCGGTTGGAGACTGGCTTCAGCTGCTTCAAACTGTGGCGGATTAGGTTTAATTGGTTCTGCGAGTATGTATCCCGATATTTTGCGTGAAAATATTCAGAAATGTAAAAAAGCCACCGATAAACCTTTTGGTGTAAATGTAGCGTTGCTCTATCCAAATTTAGATGAAATTATTCAGATCATTTTGGAGGAAGGAGTGAAAATCGTTTTCACTTCTGCCGGAAATCCCAAAACGTATACAGAAATCCTTCAGAAAGAAGGTATAAAAGTCGCTCACGTAGTTTCTTCGACAAAATTTGCAGTGAAATGTGAAGATGCAGGAGTTGATGCGATTGTTGCAGAAGGATTTGAAGCAGGTGGTCACAATGGAAGAGATGAAACGACAACATTTTGCCTGATTCCCAATGTAAAAAAGCATATTTCTAAACCCTTAATTGCTGCAGGTGGAATTGCTTTAGGTTCTCAAATGAAAGCTGCCATGATTTTAGGCGCAGACGGTGTTCAGATTGGAAGCCGATTTGCTGCAACCATCGAAGCAAGTGCCCACGAAATCTGGAAAAAGAAAATTACTGAACTGAATGAAGGAGATACACATCTTACTCTGAAAGAATTGGCACCCGTAAGAATGGTTAAAAATAAATTTTTCAACGAGCTGGAAGGGATTTATAATGTAGGAAGAAATACCGAAGCTTTAATGGCTTCTTTAGGTAGAGCAAGAGCAAAAAAAGGAATGTTCGAAGGTGATATGGAAGAGGGCGAACTGGAAATCGGTCAGGTTTCCGCTTTGATTGACGAAGTTCTTCCGGTAAAAACAATTTTCGAAAATCTTCTGAAGGAATTTAATGAAGCAACAAATCCCAGTTTGTAATAATGTTTGAAGGAATCATTGATGTAAAAGGTAAAAGTTTATTTGCAAAATATAATCAGACATACGAATACCAACCTACAGTTGTTTTTTTACATGATTCTTTAGGTTCGGTTCAGCTTTGGAGAGATTTTCCAGAAAAACTGGCGGAAGCTACTCAATGTAATGTTTTACTGTATGATCGTTTAGGCTACGGAAAATCGTTCCCGATGGAGACTCACGAAAGAGAAAACGATTATATGGAGCAGGAAGCAGATGTATTGAATGATCTGCTTTCAGAATTAAATATTAATAATGCAATTCTTTTCGGACACAGTGATGGCGGAACAATTGCTTTGATTACTGCATCAAAATATCCGCAAAAAATAAAGGCTGTCATTTGTGAAGCCGGACATATTTTTGTCGAAGACATTACCGTAAAAGGAGTGGAAGAAGCATTATACACTTACAATACGACCAATCTTCCCGCACGTCTGCAGAAATATCACGGCGATAAAGTAGAAACCATGGTAAATGCATGGACAGAAATCTGGCTCAGCAAAAAATTCAAAAGCTGGAATATTGAATATCTTTTAAAAAATATTACATGCTTGTTATTGTTTATCCAAGGAGAAAATGATGAATACGGAACTTTAGATCAGGTTGAAAAAACAGTATCTCAGGTAAGCGGAACGGCAGAAAAATTTATTATTCCGAATATTGGCCATACACCACACAAAGAAGCTCCGGAAATTGTTTTGAATAGATCGGTTGAATTTATAAATTCTTTGGTCAATTAACGTAGTGAAATTCCCCTCCTTTGGAAATCGAGGAACGAAATTCGCCGAAACAAAAAATAAATAAAAAAATAATGAGGCACTGGTGGCGAAAATTCGAAGAATTTTGACGGGGTGGTAAAATAAATTTTAAATTATCTAAATATCAATTGATGTGGGCTTTAGCCCACCTTAATTTTGGGGTAAGAAAGAGTGGCTTTAGCCAAAACCTACAAATTTCTCAATTCCAC
The DNA here is from genome assembly GCF_001693475.1 of Chryseobacterium sp. CBo1. NCBI lineage: Bacteria > Pseudomonadati > Bacteroidota > Flavobacteriia > Flavobacteriales > Weeksellaceae > Chryseobacterium > Chryseobacterium sp. CBo1. The sequence goes on along the minus strand of NZ_MAUH01000012.1, from coordinate 165,118 downwards.
TTCAATATTTTTCCTTGCCTGAACTTCATATTTAGCTTTAAAAAAATCTGTTTTAAAAATACTTTCCAATTCCAAAAAATGCTCTAAAACTTTTTTCCTTCCAGGTTTATAAAGAAAATTGGGATAAATAGAATACTCTTTTCTGATTTGTTTTGTGTATTCCAAATAAGCCTTATTATCTTTTCCAAGAATTGATAAATCAGCATCTAAAAGAAAATTAGTGTCTTGGTCATCAGATTTTTGATGTGATTTTGTAGCCAAAATCTGCGCATATACTTTTTGAATATCTTCTTTAGCTATATTTAAATCTTCAAGTCTTTTTTTTGAAAATTCTGCACTTTTCTCCTCATTAGACTTTGAAGAAGCATCATAGATTATATCATGATAAAAAATGGAAAAAGAAACATTGTTAAAATTTTTGATCTGAGCTTTTACACTTTCCGCTTCTTCAAACATATTTTCTAAATGTCGAAGATTGTGATAATGTCTGCTTTCTGCAGAATATTTTTTTTCAATTTCATTCCAGAAATTGACAATCAGATTTTTATTATCTGTAAAATTCAGGCAAAGCATTTCAAATATTACTTTTAAAATCATCCGTTCAGGGTTTGATTACAATAAAAAAGGAACTTAAAAAAGTTCCTCAATTCTTATAAGCTGGCTTTCAATTCAGCCCAACCACCACCGTTGTAGCCGTCTTTTAAACCTTGAGAATTAAGATATTCCAAAGCTTTTCCGCTTCTGTTTCCGCTTCTGCAGAACAACACGACAGGCTTTTCGATTGATAAAATCTCATCTTTTCTTTCCTCAACTTCTCCTAAAGGAATATTTGTTGCTCCTTCTATATTTCCGTCCATCTCAAGCTCCATTGGCTCACGAACGTCGATTAATGCGTAATTTCCTGATTGTAATACATCTGCTAATGACATAATAGTATGTTTTATTGTTAAATGGTTTTTGATTGATCAAATTTTTTCAGACCTCCAAATTCCAACAAATTTATAAAATAATCTTAGTTTTGCAATGCGAAATATATGAATTCAACAGCCGAAAAATATTCACAACTCATTAAATCTAAAGCTAAAAGTTTTGGGTTTCAGAATTGTGGAATTTCGAAAGCAGATTTTTTGGAAGAAGATGCACGACATCTTGAAAAATGGCTGAAGAATAATTATCATGGCGAAATGAAATACATGGAAAATCATTTCGATAAAAGACTCGATCCCAGGCTTTTGGTGGAAGGTTCAAAATCAGTGATTTCGCTTTCTTACAATTACTTTCCTGAAGAAAAAATTTCCGCTTTAGAGAATTACAAAATTTCAAAATACGCGTATGCGGAAGATTATCATGAAGTGGTGAAAGAAATTCTCCGTGAATTGGTTGCTGAGCTTCAGACCGAAATTGGAGAGTTTAATTTTCGTGTTTTTGTAGATTCTGCGCCGGTGATGGAGAGAAGCTGGGCAAAAAAATCAGGAATTGGCTGGGTCGGAAAAAATGCAAATCTGATTACCAAACAAAGTGGTTCGTTCTATTTTTTAGCTGAAATTATTTGTGATTTAGATTTAGTTTCAGATCATGAGACAACTGACCATTGCGGAAGCTGCAGAAAATGTATCGATGCTTGCCCGACAGATGCTATTGTTTCTGAAAAAATTGTAGATGGAAGCAAATGTATTTCATACGCAACCATTGAACTGAAAAATGAAATTCCGGATTATTTTAAAGATCGAATGGAGGATTGGATGTTTGGTTGCGATATTTGTCAGGACGTTTGCCCGTGGAACCGGTTTTCTGCACCGAATCTTCAAAATAAATTTAAACCAAATGATTCTTTAAAAAATTTCAAAAAAGGAGAATGGAAAGAGCTTACTCAGGAAATGTTCTCGGAAATTTTCAGAAAATCTCCTGTAAAGCGTACAAAGTTTGCAGGTTTGAAAAGAAATATTGAATTTTTGAATCAATCTTCAGACAAGAATTCTGAAATATTATAGGATAAAATCACGGTCCGGAATTTTAGTCCCGGAAAATAAAGGGGGTAGTTCATCATCCTTAAAACAAATGGTTTTAAAGAAGTGACAGAATTTTAGCAATAAAAATCTAAAAAGCCCTTTCTACAAAAGAAAAATTGACTTTCAAAAAGATAAAATCTCTTAGAAAATCAACGTTTTTTTTGTACTCTTTTTGGAGCTGTTTTTACTCTTATTTTAAATCTCTTTTGGGATTTGTTACTTTTGTGCATATTTTCATGTGTTTGATATCTAAATTTAACTAATTTTTCAAATAAAATAAATACTTTTAGCGAAAAATTTAAAATTAATTTTTATTAACCTCAATTTTCAAAAAACATGAAGGTGAAAATCATAGTATTTTATTTCCTGAAAGCGTTGGGAATCATTCTTGGGATCGTTGTTGTGTATGCTCTTTTAGGGTATTTGCTTCCGTTTATAGAAATTTCGGCAAAAGATGACGGTGAGAAAAAAGAAATTCCGATTTACATTTATACCAATGGTGTTCATACCGATATTGTAATGCCTGTGAAGAACGAATTGCATGACTGGAGCGCAAAAATTCCGTTTAATAATACAAAATCTAAAAAAACCGATTATCAGTTTGTGGGAATCGGGTGGGGCGATAAAGGTTTTTATCTCGATACACCGACCTGGGCTGATCTGAAGTTTTCAACGGCTTTCAATGCTGCATTTTGGCTGAGTGAATCGGCAATGCATTGTTCATATTATACCAAAATGACGGTGGCAGATGATTGTAAAATGATCATGATCAGTAAAAGCCAGTACATAGATTTGGTGAAATTTATAGATGAAAAATTTGATAAAGATGCAGCCGGAAATTATATTTTGATTCCTACCAATGCAGTTTATGATGATAATGATGCATTTTATGATGCAAAAGGAAAATACAGTTTCCTGAATACCTGCAACACCTGGGCGAATGACGCATTAAAAGCTGCCGGACAAAAAGCTGCTTTCTGGACGCCTTCCGATTACGGAATTTTTCTTCACTATAAATAATTTACAATGAAGTTTTCTTCAATGATTTTTATGATGATTGTTTTTCTCTCGTGTCAGAAAGGGAAACAATTTTCTGTTTTTGAAAATGAATTGACAAAACAGAGTGAAGTTGTTCAGAACGAAGAGAAACCTGTTTTAGATTTAATTAAAACTAAAAATAAAGGTACAGAAGCTTTAGAATTTTGCAAAGAGAGAAAACTGAATACGGATTTCTGTATTTTAATCGATATGAGTCTGCATTCGGGAGTAAACCGGTTTGTCGTCTGGGATTTTAAAAAACAGAAAATTGTGAATAAATATCTTGTTGGTCACGGATGCGGAACAAATTCCTGGAGCGGTGATGAATCAAAAGATCATCCTGCATTCAGCAATGAAGACGGAAGTCATCTTTCTTCGTTGGGAAAATATAAATTGTCGGGAAGAGGTTACAGTGATTGGGGAATTCATGTGAAATATCTCATGCATGGTCTGGAAGAATCAAACTCGAATGCATTGAAGAGATTTATTGTTTTTCATTCCTGGGATCTGATGAGTGATGAAGAAACTTTTCCAAAAGGCTCACCTGAAGGGTGGGGATGCCCTACTGTTTCAAACAGTGCTTTGAGAGCTATAGATCCGATGATCCAAAGCTCCCAAAAACCTGTTTTGATGTGGATTTATAACTAAATCCAATTAGTATTTCAAATATAATCTTCGCCATTTACTTACCGTGTTTCTGCTTAGATTGAAGTGATTGGCAAGTTCTACATTATTCAGCTTTTCGGTTTGTTGATAGGTAAGCATTTCCAGAATGGTTTCATAATCATACGATCTGTGCTGTTGATTAAAGCTCATTGTAAGTTTATCTTTCAGCCCGAATATTCTGTTGTTGATTTCAATCACATCCAGAATAGTAAGGTTCTCTTTATTGAAATAGTACTCGAATTCCTGATAACGTTGCGGGCATTTTTTCAATACAATATCTTCAAATATCTTTTTGTAGTTTGGTTTAAAATCTTGTGACATAAGTTGTGTTTTTAATGTTTATGTTTGAATAAAATAATCCTTAAAACTAATCTTTTGCTCTCTGAGGATTCGCATTGTATTTAGAAAACCATTTGTATAAGGTAGTTTTGGGGATATGATAAATATTGATAATATCCTGTTTGGTTTTTTCGCCTGAATTTACAGATTCAAGAATAAATTCAATAATTTCTTTGGTATAAATGTTCTTTCGAAACTGAGGGAGCGGTGAAGAACTGTTTTTGCCTTTATTCTTTTCTGATCTTTTTTCTTTATGCACAGAAGAAAATAGCAGGATGTGCTGAGAATAGACCCTGAAGAAGTCGTATTCCAATAATTTGCTCCATCTCAAAAGGGTATAAGAGTCAATGCTTTCTGATGTATACATTTGCTCGACTTCCTCTGGTGTAGATTTCAGGAATGTACAGATACGATTCATATCAGTATTTGTTTCATGCACTCTTTTTTCGATTATTTGACCGATGTGTATGTTTTTAAAGTCAATCATGATTATGTTTTTTTAGGTAATTATTTTTTATCACGTGTTGTATTTTCAGAATCTTCGTTTGTTGCTTTTATATAAAAATAGAGGGATATTTTTATATAAAGGCTTGATGGGAATAATCTGGTGTTAATTATAGTTGTTGAGATTTTACCATAGTCAATATTTTTTTGGATTAAATTTATCTGTTTTATCATGCCAAAGTATATTTCAACTTCGACATGAAAACAGATTTTTTAAATGTTAATCAGAACATGCTTGTGTAGTAAGGCAATGCCATCCGCAGCTTGTTTCATTATTCACATTTTTTAAAGATTTAAAACATTTTTTGGTCGTATCATAGCCATTTCTTTTTGTCTAAGTAAACTGTTTAAATACGTACTGGTAAATATTTTAATTAATAGTCAGTTTTATTTCCAGTAGTTCCAGTTAGCCCCGTCATAAACAGCAAGCATTGATGCTTGAGTATCATATACCATTGTACCTGCCACAGGACTTGGAATATTTAGGTTTGCCTCACTTACTTTCGGAAGTACCAAAGCTTTAGTGGTAGATTCGAGTACCAAAACTCCCGGTTTGCTGCTTGTTGCAGCACCCATCACAACTCCGTTTATTCCTGGAATGGTATCTGTTCCTGCATTGGCATAAGGATTTGCCGTTGCCTGCCCTGCAGTTGAAAGATCCGTCCAGGCACCGTTTTGCATTACTCTTACCGATTTTACGGTGTTGTCGAGCACAAAAGTTCCGTTTACCGCTCCCGGAGCTGTGTTTACGGCGGGAAGAATGATTCCTTTAGCTTCAGTACCGAACTCAAGAAGCACGCTGTCATTGGTCATTGTGGTTTTTCCGATGGCAATCTGCGCTTTAGCATTGCCTGAAAAAAAGAATGCTGCGGGAATAATTGCCAGTGTTATATATTTTTTCATGATTTTAAAAATTTGATATTTAATTATTAATACTTTCAAACCCGGCAATTCTTTATCAGTTTACCGGGCTGAAAGTTTAATTATTTACTGAGCACTGAAGCCTACTTTTTGCAAAGCATAAGACATTAAATTGTGAATGAATATCTCCTGTGGAGTGTCGATAACTGTACCTCCTACAGCCCCCGCACGATAAATTCCTTCATCATACACGAATATTGCTCTACCTGATGCACCGGTGATGTAAACCCCTGCATTTGTTGTACTTGTTACGGTAGGGAAATTCATATATGCTGTGATAAAAGAACCTGCAGGAATATTAGCCACCGGTGGAACCGCCTGTCCGGCTGTTCCTATAATGGTTGCACCACCACCTGTACCGAATATTCCGTTACTGATGCTGTTATTTAATGTTCTTGCCTGTGCATTTCCTCCTGCCTGTGCGTCAGATCCATTACTGATGTTACCTGTACCTCCGAATGCAGTATTAAGCGCATTTCCTGCAGACTGTAATCCATCCGCCAAGACAAAAACAACACCTCCTAAATCTGTATATTCCTTGATTTTAGCAGCAGAAGCAGCGGTCATATTATTATAACCTGTTACGATCATATCGTATTTAGCCTTCATCTGTGCAGCGGTGAATGTAGCAGCAGTAGCATTTACATCGGTATTGGCATCAATCCAAGTCCATCCTGAAACACCTTTGAATGTTCCAGTAGGTCCATAGTTTGTAGTAGCCTGCAGCTGGTTTCTGAAAGTACCGTGATTACTGAAGAAATTATATCCGCTAGTTCCCCAATATCCTACATTCACGTTTCTCTGCGGTAGTCCGTCACAAGCAGTTTCCAGACAGTTCCAGCCTGTTCTTCCTGAGTCTACAGAAGGGGTAGTTCCTCTGTAAAGCTGTACGCAGTTTACAGTGGTATTGTAGATCATCATTCCTTCTACCGGAACAAGAGCATCTCTTTCGGTAGTTGTCATGTGTGTAATAACAAACCCTTTTTCAGCACCATCAAGAACGATGTGTCCGTTTGGTACATTCTGAGGCCATAGAGTAGAAGGGTTAGATTTTGTAAGGATTCCTACTTTTGTTGGAAGTGGAGTTCCTGCCACTCCCGGCTTGATACAGTCATAGCCTGAAGTTGTATCACACTCATTAAATAATGTAGTTTGAGAGAATCCTGCACCCTGTCCCTGATCTCCAGTAATATCGGCAGCTCCTCCTGAGTTTACAACTGTAGGCACACCCTGAGCATCCACACATCCTGTACCTGCGCAAAGGTTTTGGTTAGAAGCAGAAGAGCCTGTTCCCACACCAAGTCCGCTTGCAGCAGCAACCAATTGTGCTGAAGTTACGTTATCACCTCCTTCGATGGCATCCAGACATCCGTCGTTATCAGAATCTAAATCCAGAAAGTTTGGTATTCCGTCGGTGTCAGTATCCTGACATGCATTGATTACAATATCTCCAAGAGAGAAATCGTCAGAATCGGCAGGTCCTGCTAAATAATCAATTTTTAAACTTCCTGTAGAAGGTACACCGTAAGGTAAATCAATTACCCAGTTGTTGTAAATAGTACCCACTGCAACAGTTGTTAATGATCCTGACGCTCCGTTGCTATATGTAAGTGTAGATGTAGTATTAACCCCATTAGCTGTTGCAATTCTCATATATTCTACGCCTGCATAAGACAAAATCAAAGTCGATGAATTTGCTAAAGCGGTTCCATTATTGGCTGCAAATTTTGAGATCAATACCTGAGGTCTGTCATAATGATAAAGATTTGTTATTGATTGTGTAAGAGATTGTGTTTCACCATCTCTTTGGAAACGAATACCATTACCAAAAGCTAAAGGAGCTGTGATATTATCCCAGAATATCTGGTTTCCTGCACCTACTGCTGTAGAAGCAAAAACCCAATCAGGATTTGCTGTCGCAAATTGAGCAGGCGTCAAAAATCCTGGTGTAGTTGGTAAAGTTGTGAAATTTCCTCTTTCAATAATATTTGCAGATCCACATTCATCGGTATCTAAAATACCATCATTATCGTCATCCAAATCACAGTTGTCTGCAATACCATCTCCGTCTGAATCGGTTCCTGAACAAGCAATTCCTTCAGCAAAAGTAATATATCTTGCAGTAGGGTTGCTGTCAAAGTTATAATTAAATACCCATTTTCCAGATGTAAAAGTTCCTGTTACCGGAGATACATTGGTTGTAAAGGCATCATCATCCGCCACGAGCATATAAACCGTATTTCCGGCTGTAAATGTGCTTCCGTAAGCTGATAAATCAGACTCAAAATACATAGACCCAGTTGTATTGGTACGTTGAGATAACCATATTCTTTGGATTCTGTGCAAAGTATTTGCTCCTACTGTAACGTCGATGAGCGGAGTTAAGGTATTGTTGTTATCTCCCAATAGCATATAGCTTTCGTCCGCAGGCAATGCTGTTCTTGCAGGAGCAAGGTTGCTCGATACAAAATCATTGTCTTTCGCAATAGTAAGAATAGTACCAGCGTTGACACTTTTCGATACTTTTTGATCAAAACCTCCGATATCAGCTCTTGCAATACCAAAAATATTGTTATTATAAGCAGTATTAAGAGTTCCACTCCATACAATTGAAGTAGGAGAGGCTGTAGAACCAAGGTAATGTTGATTAGCAACTTGTCCTAATGTAATACCGTATTTAATCGCCATGTAAGAATCTACTCTTCTACGTTCTTCTGCAGATAAATTACCTGCACCATAGATAATAGTTTCTCCTAAATGACCAATAAATCCTCTGTTATCACTACCATTACCACCAAATTGAGAATCTCCGAAAAGATGTCCACCATTTAAATTTCTAACACCAGTACCACCATGATTAGTAGTTGCAAAATTAGCACTTCCGTTTAATGCTTTTGTAGTTGTATTAGCAGTAAATGTATTATACATGATACTTGGAATGGTTGTTGAGAATGCTCCTGCTGCTGTAAATAAACCAGTATCAGTATTTCCGCCTGTATTGGAAAGCCTTTCCATAGCGTTATCTATTTGGATACCCAGACCATCCCATCGGCGTATACCTCCTGTTAGAAATGCATTGTCTACTAATGATCTGAAAATACTAGAGAAAGCTCCTCCGCTCGTCATTCCTTCCTTAGTGAATGTGAAAACATCGTATGAATCTGCAGAAAATGTTCTTACAGAAACAGTACCAAGTGTTTGAGTTCCTGCTGTAAAGTTAACTCCCGGGTTGAAGTTGAAGTAATTTGCAGCTCCATCAACATATTTTGGAAAAGCATTTGTTCCCATTTGGCCAATTACATTCCCTGAAAAATAATCAGTCCAAGTGGTTACATCAGTTCCTACACCTGTATTGGCAGCATTTTTATCTGCTCTGTACCAATAGCTTAATGAATTAACTACACCACCTGGTGCACGCCCGAATCCTGCAAATGTGAAGAATTCACCATTACCTAAAGTAACTGTTGCAGTATTGTAAATAACACCGTTTATAGTAACTTCAGTAGCCATAGGTGTAAAAACATCTGTGGTATCAAAAGTTTCATTATTTGATTGTACTAAGTACAAATTCTGAACGCCTTTTGGCCAAGCTACTGTTACCTGACTAGATGGCAAAGTATTCTGAACTTTCCAGATCGATTCAAATCTAAAGTTAGTTGGTCCGTTTGTAGTTCCTGTATACGCTAAAGAAGTACTCAATCCCTGTCTCAATCCATTGTCTCCAACAATTAGATATTGTCCTGCAGCTAAACTGTTAGTATTTGCAGCATTGGTATCTGCTAAAGAAGTACCAGCTCCAATAATCATTTTTTGATTTGCATTAACACTCTTTGATTGCTTTTGGTGCAATGCTGAAAGTTGGTCATAGGCGATTCCAAAAATATTATTATTATATGCTGAGTTGGCTGCACCATCCCATACAATTCCGGCGTCTGATGCTAAATAGTTATCTGTAGCAACACGTTCTAATGTAATACCATATTTTATAGCCATATAAGAATCAATTCGACGACGTTCTTGAGCCGTTAAATTCCCTTCACCATAGATGATGGTTTCCCCTATATTTCCAATAAAACCGCGGTTGTCACTACCATTACCACCAAACTGAGAATCTCCGAAAAGATGTCCTCCATTAAGGTTTCGTATACCTGTTCCTCCATGGGTAGTTGTCGCAAAATTAACATCACCATTCAAAGCTCTGGTAGTTGAATTAGCAGTAAATGTATTATACATTATACTTGGAATGGTTGTTGAGAATGCTCCTGCTGGTGTAAATAAGCCGGTATCAGTATTTCCGCCTGTATTGGAAAGTCTTTCCATAGCGTTATCTATTTGAATACCAAGGCCATCCCATCGGCGTATGCCTCCTGTTAGAAAAGCATTATCAACCAAAGATCTGAAGATACTAGAAAAAGATCCTCCACTGGTCATGCCTTCCTTAGTGAATGTGAAAACATCATATGAGTCTGCTGAAAATGTCCTTACATTCACGTTTCCTAATGTTTGAGTACCTGCTGTAAAGTTAATTCCCGGATTGAAATTAAAGTAATCTGTCGACCCTGGATTAAATTTAGGTAAAGCATTGGCTCCCATCTGTGCAACAACAGCTCCTGAGAAGAAATCTGTCCACGTTGTTACATCAGTACCTGTTCCTGTATTGGCTGCATTTATATCTGCACGGTACCAGTATGATAAATTATTTACCACCCCTCCCGGTGCATTTGCAAACCCGGCAAATGTAAAGAATTGTCCATTATCTAAATTCACTGTTGCAGTATTGTAAACCACGCCATTCACTGTAACTTCTGTAGTCATAGGAACATATGCATTTACCGTTGCAAAAGTCTGGTCAGAGGATTGTAGCAAATACATGTTCGCTATTCCTTTTGGCCAAGCAACAGTTACCTGTCCTGCAACGTTGGTGTTCTGTACTTTCCATACAGATTCAAAACGGTAATTGGTTGGTCCGTTAGGTCCGCCAGTGTACGCAAAAGGAACAGCTAGTCTTTGTTTTAAACCGTTATCTCCAACCATTAAAAACTGACCGTTTGTAAGAGCATTTGTATTTAAAGCGTTTGTATCAAATAAACCACTACCGTTTCCGATAATTAATTTTTGATTCGGATTCGTACTTGTTGATTGCTTTTGGTGTAACGCAGATGCATCATCTCTTACAATTCCGAAGATATTATTGTTGTATCCAGTGTTAGTGGTTCTGCTCCAAATAATAGCACTACTTGCAGTAAGATAATCTTCACCCAATGTAGAACCGTTTTTCATCGCAAGATAAGAGTTGACTCTTGATTGCTCATTAGCCGTTAAAAAACGGTTGTACCAGACAATTTCCATAATGTCTCCTGGAAAAGGTCCTCCGTGAGTCCAGCCAGATTGACCAATTCTTAGTCTTTTACCAACTAATTGGAATCTATTTCCTCCTGTAAATGTTGTTGTCTGATAGATTCCGTTTAACCCTAATCGTTTTTCGCCACCAGAAAATGCAGATGTACCCCCGCCAATTCCTGAAGGATTATTGGTTGTCGCAGAAAAGATATTTATTGCTCCTGTTGTATAAGGAGTCGTAAAATCTGTATCTGTTGTAGTTCTTGAGAATTCATAATGGTTTGGTAATCCGGTGTTGGTAATCGATAATCCTGGCTCAGCAGAACTTGTATCGTCATCGATCCCTATAATACGTCCTTCGGTAGTTGCCGATGTAGGTCTTACTACTGAAAAGATCGAGTGATTTGCTTCAACTCCAACCCCTGTGCTTGAATGCAAAGTAGAGTTGTTGTCATTGTAAAAATATTTTGAAGCAGTGTATCCTGTCGTATAAGGATGAAAATTATGTGTTCGATCAGCAGGAGAAAGAGCCCATCCGCCTACCGCAGGTATATCATTGGCATTTGCGGAGTGATCTTTCCATGCAGTAGCGATATTTCCAGCGTCGTCCGATTTGACCCAGAAATCTGGTGCCGCAACTCCTCCTGGCGATTGGCCGAATACGGAAAGCATGGGCAAAACCGTACATAGAGTTAAGAGAAATTTTTTCATGGTTTCGTTGTTAATCATTTTTAGTTATTTTTTTCATACCAAATTTTTGGTATCACGCATTAGAAACTGTCTTATTCTTCATGAGATTAAGGTTTCCAGAAAGCCCATTTGTATTATAAATGATGATTTCTTTTTCGACAATTGCTGCCCGATTTTTTGTATCTGCAAATTCCAAGGATACCGAATGGTTTGTGATAGTCGGTTTCCCAATAGCAATTTGTGATTTTACAATACTTGTGAGTGTAAGTATTGCTACTAAGGGTATTACTCTTTGTTTCATTTTCACTAAGGTTTTAATATTATGGATTAACGCAATGTTATCTGTTATTTTGAATTGCAAAATAGCATCTGAACTAAAAGCAATAATTCCTTCGATAAAAGCTATTGAAGGAGTTGGCATTTCATGATTTATTTTAAGGGGTAAATTTTTGCCAAATTGTATGTTTAAGTTTGTTAGAAATATATCTGCACTGCCGCAGTTTATGGCGGAAGCGCAGATGTGTTTTGTATCAGATAAAGCCTCAGTGGCATTTTTTGCAATGAGATTATTTAGATTATCTTTTTTTATAAGAATTTTCTTATAGAGATAAAATTTTATTTTTTGTAACCTTGGCATTTATGCTGTGTATTAAGTTGTTAGACCTTAACAATAAATGTTTTCTGTAATGATTATTAAGATCTAATTTTCTACCTTTTTTAATAAGACAGAAGAATAATTCTCTGTTATATAATGGTCTCCTCTTTCAAACAGAAAGTTTTTATTACTTCCAATAGTTCCAGTTAGCCCCGTCATAAACAGCAAGCATTGATGCTTGAGTATCATATACCATTGTACCTGCCACAGGACTTGGAATATTTAGGTTTGCCTCACTTACTTTCGGAAGTACCAAAGCTTTAGTGGTAGATTCGAGTACCAAAACTCCCGGTTTGCTGCTTGTTGCAGCACCCATCACAACTCCGTTTATTCCTGGAATGGTATCTGTTCCTGCATTGGCATAAGGATTTGCCGTTGCCTGCCCTGCAGTTGAAAGATCCGTCCAGGCACCGTTTTGCATTACTCTTACCGATTTTACGGTGTTGTCGAGCACAAAAGTTCCGTTTACCGCTCCCGGAGCTGTGTTTACGGCGGGAAGAATGATTCCTTTAGCTTCAGTACCGAACTCAAGAAGCACGCTGTCATTGGTCATTGTGGTTTTTCCGATGGCAATCTGCGCTTTAGCATTGCCTGAAAAAAAGAATGCTGCGGGAATTATTGCCAGTGTTATATATTTTTTCATGATTTTAAAAATTTGATATTTAATTATTAATACTCTCAAACCCGGCAATTCTTTATCAGTTTACCGGGCTGAAAGTTTAATTATTTACTGAGCACTGAAGCCTACTTTCTGCAGGGCATAAGACATTAAATTGTGAATGAATATCTCCTGAGTAGTATCTATCGCTGTACCTCCTACAGATCCTGCACGATAAATTCCTTCATCATACACGAATATTGCTCTACCTGATGCACCGGTGATGTAAACCCCTGCATTTGTTGTACTTGTTACGGTAGGGAAATTCATATATGCTGTGATAAAAGAACCTGCAGGAATATTAGCCACCGGTGGAACTGCCTGTCCGTTAGCTCCTGTAATGGTAACACCACCACCTGTACCGAATATTCCGTTACTGATGCTGTTGTTTAATGTTCTTGCCTGTGCATTGCCTCCTGCCTGTGCGTCAGATCCATTACTGATGTTACCTGTACCTCCGAATGCAGTATTAAGCGCATTTCCTGCAGACTGTAATCCATCCGCCAATACAAAAACAACACCTCCTAAATCTGTATATTCCTTGATTTTAGCAGCAGAAGCAGCGGTCATATTATTATAACCTGTTACGATCATATCGTATTTAGCTTTCATCTGTGCAGCAGTGAATGTTGCAGCAGTAGCATTCACATCAGTATTGGCATCAATCCATGTCCATCCTGAAACACCTTTGAATGTACCTGTAGGCCCATAGTTTGTAGTAGCCTGCAGCTGGTTTCTGAAAGTACCGTGATTACTGAAGAAATTATATCCGCTAGGTTCCCAATATCCGATGTTTACGTTTCTTTGCGGTATTCCGTCACAAGCAGTTTCCAGACAGTTCCAACCAGTTCTTCCTGAGTCTACAGAAGGGGTAGTTCCTCTGTAAAGCTGTACGCAGTTTACAGTGGTATTATAGATCATCATTCCTTCTACCGGAACAAGAGCATCTCTTTCGGCAGTTGTCATGTGCGTGATAACAAAACCTTTTTCAGCCCCATCAAGAACGATGTGTCCGTTTGGTACATTTTGAGGCCATAGGGTAGAAGGGTTAGATTTTGTAAGGATTCCCACTTTTGTCGGAAGAGGAGTTCCTGCCACTCCCGGCTTGATACAGTCAAAACCTGAAGTTGTATCACACTCATTAAACAAAGTAGTTTGAGAGAATCCTGCACCCTGTCCCTGATCACCAGTAATATCGGCAGCGCCCCCTGAGTTTACAACTGTAGGCACTCCTTGAGCATCCACACATCCTGTACCTGCGCAAAGGTTTTGGTTAGAAGCAGAAGAGCCTGTTCCCACACCAAGTCCGCTTGCAGCAGCAACCAATTGTACTGAAGTTACGTTATCACCTCCTTCGATGGCATCCAGACATCCGTCGTTATCGGAATCCAGATCCAGAAAGTTTGGTATTCCGTCGGTGTCAGTATCCTGACAAGCATTGATTACAATGTCTCCAATATAAAAATCGTCAGAATCGGCAGGTCCTGCTAAATAATCAATTTTTAAACTTCCTGTAGAAGGCACACCGTAAGGTAGATCAATTACCCAGTTGTTGTAAACAGTACCCACTGCAACAGTTGCTAATGAACCTGACGCTCCGTTGCTATATGTAAGTGTAGATGTAGTATTAACCCCATTAGCAGTTGCAATTCTCATATATTCTACGCCTGCATAAGACAAAATCAATGTTGATGAATTAGCTAATGGATTAGAGTTACTTGCGGCAAATCTTGAAATTACCACCTGAGGTTTAGCATAATGATAAAGATTTGTTACTGATTGTGTAAGAGATTGTGTCACAGCATCACTTTGGAAACGGATACCATTACCAAAAGCAAAAGGTGATGTAGTATTACCCCAGAAAATTTGAGTGGCAGCTCCTGCACCTGTAGAAGCAAGAACCCAATCAGGATTTGCTGTCACAAACTGAGCGGGAGTGAATGTACCCGGTGTAGCTGGTAAAGTTGTGAAATTTCCTCTTTTGATGATATTTCCTGCTCCGCCACATTCATCCGTATCTAAAATACCGTCATTATCTTTATCTAGGTCTAAGACATCTGCAATACCATCATTATCTGTATCAGTACATGCATTGGTAGCTGAAATCTGAGAATAGCCCACACCTTGCCCTTGATCACTTCCTATGTCAGCAGATCCACCAGTATTTACTAAAACAGAAACTCCAAATGTGTTTACTCCTCCATTTGCAGCAACATTGATACTTCCATCTGGATTAAGCTGTGTAGCTGTTACATTTTCGTCTCCTTCTACAGCATCTGGGCAACCGTCATTGTCACTGTCAATGTCAAATATATTAGCAATCCCGTCGCCATCTGTATCTTGACAAGCAAAAACAGTAACTGATCCCATACCTAAATCTCTTGTATGGTCAGGAGATATACCAGCTACAAATGTAAGAAGCAATTGTCCTGAAGCTGGGAGACCTGCAGTAAAAGGAAGTTTGATGGTAAGATTGGTTTTAGCTGAAATCTGATCTGTTGAAGCTACCGAAGGTAATGTTGATATGCTTACTGTTGCACCGTTATTAGCTGTTACCACAGGGGCAGCAGTTCCTGTAGAGCTTATTGTAGCGTATACTGTACCGGCATAAGAAACTGTGAATGTAAAGCCATTTTCTGTCTCAATACCTGGTGATCTGTACCAATATAGGTTATTCAGTGTTATTAATGCCGCAGGCATCATCCCGGTTAGGTTTTGAGATAGGGTTGTTGTTGTTGATTGATCCCTTCTAAATTCCAAACCGTTTGAGTTTAAGTTTACTCTACCGGTTCCTGATGGCCAAATAGCAGAATAAGTACCACCTACCGTCCAGCCAGTAACGGTATTGGTATTTCCTCCTGTTGTCGGGAAAACTCCGTTCGAAACTCTGTTAGTAGATCCGCACTCATCGCTGTCTAAAATACCGTCATTATCATTATCTAAATCATATAGATCTGCAATTCCATCATTATCAATATCATTACATTCATTTATTGATGATTGCTGAGCAAATCCTATACTTTGACCTGCAGCATTATCTATATCTGCAGCACCACCAACATTAACTAAATTAGGAATTCCATTAGCATTAACTCCTCCTGTCGCTCCAGTGTTGATGCTTCCGTTAGGATTGAGTTGTGATGCAGTCACATTATCTCCACCTTCTCTTGCATCAGGGCAGCCATCATTATCAGAGTCTAAATCCAGATAATCAGGAGTTCCATCATTATCGGTATCAAAATATACAGGAATTGAACAAGGATTATCAAACCCAATACTATTATTAGACCCAAATTCGCCTGTGGAACCAGTGAATCCGAAACGAACATTAGTTGTTCCCCCGAAAATAGTCGTTAATGAATTTGCACCAGTTGCCGGAAAAGTATAATTTGTTACAGCCATTCCATCAAAAGTATATGACAGATTACGTGTTGTCGCATTCCAAATCACATTCACCGTATGCCATAATCCATCATTTACTGTTCCATCCCCCAACTGTCCGTCACCTGCTAACTTCGTCCATCCTGTTGTTGCTGTACCTGCTGTCATTCTTATGCTACCATGATCAAATGACGGATCACAATTTCCTCCATTATTAAGATCATTATCACAACTATTCTCAAAGGTATCCAGTTCTAAAGCAATTCCGTTCGAAATACCTCTGGCTCCTAAGCCTTGGCCTACAATTCCGGCTGCGGAGGTACCTAAAGGATCATTTTGAAAAACGATAGCTATACCATCTGCATCTGATAAAAGGACTTTCATATTAATATTAAAACTTTGGGCAAAATCAATTTTACCGTAAGACCATGCTTGTCCTACCTGAGAAGCTCCGTTTGTTAATCTAAATTGGTTTGTAGGAGCAATTCCTGAAGAATTTGTAAGAGCAGTTGCATTGCCATTTGATTTAAATGTGGTATTTGGGTCACCATTAAAACCATTTTCCACACAGTTTGGTATACCGTCATTATCTGCATCAAGATCACAAAAATTACTGATACCGTCTCCATCGGAGTCTAATCCGGCACTGCATGAACTTACATCGGTATCTGTTGCGCTATTATTAGCTAAATTTGAATCTGTAGAAGTAACAGGTGAAGTTATTATTGCAGTATTGGTGAGATTACCAGTAAATGCAGCTGGAATATTTACTGTAACCGTATAAGTAACTGTACCGTTAACAGGTAAAGAAACTAAATCATTAATAGCACCTGTCTGAGTACCAGTTACTGCTGTTGTACTCCCTGCAGATGCAACTGCGGTATATGTCATGTTGGCATTTGGAATTCCTGCAGGTACACTATCTGTAACACTTGCATTCAAAACTCCGAAAGAACCGTTATTTCTTACCACAATTGTATAAGTGGTACTAGTTCCTGCAGTATATTGCGTGGTTCCGTTTGTTTTTGTAATGGAAAGATCTGTAGCAAAAGTAATTGGAGCAGTTACGCAATGCGCACCGTCGTTACCTAAACTTGCAGGTGCACCAGAAACTAATACTCGTGTACCATTTGTAATGTTAAACTGATAAAA
The DNA here is from genome assembly GCF_001693475.1 of Chryseobacterium sp. CBo1. Classification (NCBI taxonomy): domain Bacteria; kingdom Pseudomonadati; phylum Bacteroidota; class Flavobacteriia; order Flavobacteriales; family Weeksellaceae; genus Chryseobacterium; species Chryseobacterium sp. CBo1. The sequence goes on along the minus strand of NZ_MAUH01000012.1, from coordinate 147,765 downwards.
TCCACCGTTGTTACTCACTCCAAAAATTGCTCCTGTACTAGATCCCATCATCGCGCCAAAAGGAGTTCCGGCAATAGCAGTTCCGATAGAAGTCACTACTCCGGTAGTTGTATTAATACGAGTCAATAATCCAGTTGTATTGTGAACTCCATAAAGGAAACCATCAACAGGATTGTAGGCAAAATCGGATACCGTTAGAGATGAAAGTAATGGGATAGGAGTAGCTGTAAGTGTTGCGATATTGATTCTGTACAGGGTATTTACACTTCCTGCACCGCTTACATAAAAGTTTCCTGCACTATCAATTTCCCCTGAGTTGAAACTAATTCCTGTAGGCAGATTTGTAACGGCCCCCAAATTTGTGAAAGTTCCGTCTGAGTTTATTCTAAGAATATTATTACTTGCATCGGCTATTGCATATAAGTATCCGGTAGTAGGATGAAAACCCATAGCATTATACTTTATAGATGCTATAGTTCCTATTGCAGGATAAGTAAAAGGATTTGTGAAGGTATTTACGTTATATAACGTAGTATTGGTGGCTGCATTTGGGGCTTGTCCCAAATACATTGAAGAATCACAGGTGAACTGAGAGTACACCAAGAGATTCCCTGTAAAAAGCATTACAGTTAAGAATAAATTTTTCATTATCATTGGTTTAAAATTGTGTAATATATATGTGTTCAGATTAAGTATTTTTAATCAGGCACATGATCTTAAAAGAAATTTTTTAAACTTCTTCATAAGATTTAAAGGGAATTTGATTTTTAAATATTAAGCTCTTGTTGATTATGTATCTATTTGATCACATCATTATTTAAGGGAATAAGCTAATATTTAGGCAAGAAAAGGAGGAGGACGTGTAAAATAATAAGACACAGCCAATCCTCCTTTTAGAAAATTTGAATAGGTATATGATGAATTTGTGTTGCCATGGTAATGAGTATCTATACGAAGAGTTTCAGTAATAATAGAAATCTTCAACTGTAAATTTGTATTAACAGTTCCTTCGTTGAAATGTTTTTTTGAAATATCAAATGAGTCTTTTGAATTCTTTGATATGCATGTTTTTACGATTACTTTTTGAATTCTTTTCTCTACAATCGGTTTTTTTTCTTCCGTTTTCGCCAAGTAATTCTTTTTGATTTTCGGCTTTACTTTTTTTTCTTTATTAATAACAGGATTATCAGCAGAAGATGGTAAAGAAATATTTTCCATACCATATATCGTTGTTCCTTCTGAAATGTGTAGAACGTTATTTTCAGATTTAGGAATGGTAATTGTATAAGATGAATCTGCGATGATCTCATCAGATGCATCTTTTGAAATTGCTGCTGAAAAAGAATTTGGAAGTAAAGTAAGTATCCATAATAAAAACAAAACAAATTTCCCAATGAAACCTTTTGGTTTCGTTGAAAGGGAAATGATGTTGGTGTTTTTTCTAATCATGGTGGTTTTTAATAATGTTTCTTTATACTGAGGGATATCTAGTAAAGAATACGAAGCAATATTACATTGATATTTGGGGGAAAAAAATAATTTTATACCATTAATTCTGAAATAGTTCTTTAATTATTTATTGTTTTACAATTAAATAGTGTTGATTTTCAAATTGTTGTACTTATTTTAACTTTTGTTATAATTTTTTAACGTATTAATTTTTTGATTAATTAAACGTTAGGCTCGGATTGTCTCATTGGTAATTTTTTTAATAATTATTGATAAAAAAAACAATATTTCTTTATCGGAGTTAATTGTTTTTGAATTTGAAACATTTGATTATATGAATATCATGATCTGTTTATTCTGAAAAATATATTTATTGTATTTGAGATTCTAAAACAAATTTTATATAGAATAATAGCAGAAAAATATATTTAAAATTTCTTTAATTTTTCATGTGTTATATATTGCATTTTACAATTTATATATATTGTTAATTAGATACTTGAGCTTTTTTTTAATAGAATAATATCAGAATATATTCTATATACTTTTATTCTTATAACTCTTTCGAACATTACTTTTGAGGTAATAACCATTTTGCAATTATTACGATAAATTTATGTATCGAAATTTACCGAACCAGTCGAAGCATTTTTTTTCTGTAAGAAAGACAAGCTATAAAGAGTTTTTACCTAGATTTTTTTCGCTTATTTTCCTGATAAATTACTTAGGATACGGTAGGATTAGTGCACAATCGCTCATCTGCAATAAGGAAAGCAAAATAACTGATTATGTTAATAAAGCAGTCGATCTTAATCAGAATGGAAAGTTATTTGAAGCAAGGAAGATTTTGGAGGAAACAATACACTTTGCAAAATCTGAAAATTGTAAAAAAGGAGAGTTGCTTGCTACTAAAAATCTCATGCTTCTATATTCTAAAATAGGAGATTACAAAAAAGCATTTAAAATTTCTGATAAAGTGCGTGATCTTGCAGCATCTCAAAAAGATTACACAACACTATCAATATTATATGATACAAGAGCTACATTGTGTGATAATTTAGGAATGTACGATGAAAGTCTTAATCAATATAAAAGTGCTATTAAAGCATCTATGCTCATTGAAGATGCAGATGAAAGATATTTTTACACCTCTTTTATTTACTATAATTTAGCACCATATTATCATGGGAAGTCTGATGATAAAGTGTTGTATTACCTCAAGAAATGTAGAGAAGAAGTACTTAAGGTTGATGATATGAGCCTTACTGTTCTTAACGAAAAAAAGAATAATCTGCTGATTTCTGTGAATATGAATCTGGGTATATACTATAAAGATTCTAAAAATATGAATAAGGATATCGTTTTATCTGAAAAATATTTTCTGGAAGCTCTAAAAATGGTTAACCAAAGTACTAGTAGTTACAATTCTGATACAAGAATGGATTTGTATCAGGCACTGCAAGAGTTTTATCATTTAAAGAAAGATTATACAAAGGCAATTGACTACGGTGAATATATGTTGACGATTGAAAAATCCTGCAACAGGCCATATAGTAGAAGATTGACTTATATGGTTTTGGCAAAATCATATCTGAGCTTAGGTGATAATGAAAAGTCTAAAAGATATCTTGATCTTTATTCTAAACTTAATGACAGTATTGTTTCTATTGAAAAAGAGGCGGTGGAGATTCCTATGCGTCAGGTAATTGCAGAAACAAGCGAAAATAGCCAGTATACCCTTATTAAAGGTGTTTTATTTGGTTTACTGGCATTGATTATTACTTTTGCAGGCTTTATTGTATATCGTAACAAAAAGAATTTTTTTTTAATAAAAAAAATACATACATCAAATACTGCCGCTCTAGAAAATGAAAATGTAGCTTTAGTGCCTGATAATGAACAAAAAAATGAGTGTTTAAATTCTAATATTTCAAAACAAGCAATCGGAATTTCAGAAGAAATGGTAAGTTTTATTTTAAAAAAGCTTGCTAAATTTGAAGATTCAGGAAAGTTTTTGCGTAAAGATATTAATCTTACCTGGCTTTCTAATCATCTTAATACAAACACAAAATACATATCGGAAGTTATAAAGATTCACCGAAATAAAAACTTCAATAGCTATATCAACGGGCTGAGAATTCAATATATTACCAACAAATTGATTAGTGATCCTGTATATCGTGAATACAAAATCAGCTATCTTTCTGAAGAATGTGGATATGCATCAACACAAGTCTTTGTGATTGCATTTAAAAAGGAAACCGGTGTTACTCCGTCTCACTTTATAGATCAGCTCAAGAATCAGGATTAGTAGTACTCATATCATCATCTTTAAGACTTTCAATGAAATACGAAGGTGTCATGCCATGTATTTTTTTAAAAGCAATCACGAAAACCTGAGGCGAGGCGTAGCCACAGACATCTGCTAAATAACTGATTTTATACTCGCGATAATTAGGCTCGTTATAAAGCTTATGAATAATGAAATTGATTTTAAGTTGATTAATATAATTGCTAAAGTTTTGTGATTTGTGATGCTTTATAATTTCGGACAGGTATTTAGAATTGGTATTCAACTGCCCCGCCAAAAGACCAATGGTAAGATCTTTCTTTAAAAATTTAGTTGATTTTTCAAAAGCAGCAAGCTTTTTAAGAATCCTTGTTTCGGTTTCAGAAGAAATGGTGTTTTTTTGAGAATTTGCTGAATTTTCAGGATCTAAATTATTCTTTTCCTCCTGCAAGTCTATATCTTCACTAAAATCGGTGGTTGAATTATCAATATATGCAGAAGTTTCATTATTAAGATTCTCAATAATTTTCTCGTATTTCTGACGTAAGATTCTGTTTTTTCTTTTCCAGAGAAATGTGGTTACCGTTCCGGCAATTAATATAAGTACGCCGATAATGAATAACATTTTTTTTGAATTCTCTTTATAGTCTTTATCCGTTTCTGCAATTACATTTTTCATTGCAGTATTGGCATTAGACTTATTTATGACATTTAAGCTGTCTTTAAGATTAGTATACTTTTTCATAAATAAAGCAGACTTTTCTTTGTCTCCCATCTCTGTGTAAGCTGTAGCAAGAAATTCGAAAGATTCTACTCTTACGGTTGGATCATAGCTTTGCTTCTCTAAATTTAATGCCTGATTTGCATAATCAATAGTTTTTTTAAACTCTTTTTTCTCAAGATAAAGCCAGCTCAATTGATTAAGAAGAATAGCCATATCTCTTTCTGGTAAACTTGGTTTTTCTTTCTGTATTTTTTCGGCTGTTAAAAGATTTTTCTCGGCTAATGCTAAATTTCCTTTTTCATCTGAATATTCTAAATAAAAAATTCCAAGACGTAAGTATATGTATATGATCTCAGAGTATTTCTTTTTATCCGGAATCTCACCATTGTTATCCTTAATTTTATTTGCTGCCTCTAAAGATTTTTCAAGATAATATAAAGTAGAATCTTTATAAGATTTATTATCGGATAAGTTTGTCAGATTATTGTAATGAGAATGCATATCCATATAGGTCTGAGTAAGTCTCAGGTATTTTCTATCAGGATTCTCAATAGTTTTTGCAAAGAATATTGCTTTTTGAACATCCTTTTTGCTTTCGTCATCAAGACCAAGATACATGAGTGCTAAGGCATTTCTTCTATAAATGCTAGATATAACTCCGGTGGGATCTTCTTTTTTATCTTTTATAATTTTTTTTAACTGATTTCCCAGTTCAACTACTTTTGTATGATTACGTTGTAGATTATAGTTGGTCATGAGATAATCACCACTTAAGAGAATTCCTTTTTCATATGACATTTTTTCTGCATCGGCTCTTAACTGAAGCAGCATTTTTTCTTCATCTTTAGTATTAATTTCATTTTCTTTAATATAAGATAATTTTTTATCAATAGTTGCTTTTGTTATTTCAGAAGAAACAGCATCCTTTTGATTTTGGGCAAAAAAAGAAATATAAGAAAGAAATGCAAAAAAAATGTAGAAATATCTTTTCATGACTTTACGTAATAGTTTGTATAAAATTTGGTGAATACGGTGTCAAAAGTACAACATATAGTTTATATACCACATCTCTGTAATTCAATTATTACAAAAATTTTAAATTTTATTGAGGATTTTTTAATATTTTAAAATTAATTAACATAATGATTTGAAATTTGGATAAGTATAGATTTGTACTTTTTAATTATTAATAAAATTGAAAATCAATATTTTAAATAATTTTGTTCATTAATAATTGAGTAGTTTATCTGCGGTTTGATATTTTTTTTCTATAACTTAATTAAAGGTCTCTCTTGCCGCTTTATAATCAATAAATTTGCTGTTCTTAAGAAGTGAACAGTGAAGCAGACCTTGATTTTCGGATTATTCTTTATTTCCAACCTATTTTTTTCGCAGCAGACAGACAGTTTAGAATTAGTGATAAACAATCCCGATGTAGAGGATTCGATTGTTGTAAATACTAAAAACAGTATTGGTAGACAGCTTGTGGTGGACGGAAAACAAATTTTCAACAATATTGCTCACAGCTACGCAAGTCCTTTTTCATGGAAAAAAGATAATTGGGTCGATGTAGGTGGTGTTGCTTTGGGAACAGTGCTCTTGTATTCTGTAGATCATGATACCAGTAAATATTTTATGGATCAGCGGGAAAAAGTTCCGAGTGTTGTCAGAAAATTTGGCGATTATTTCGGCGGACCACAAAATAATTATGGAATTACGAGTTTGGTTTACTTAACCGGACTTTTCACTAAAAATGACAAAATAAGAGATACCGGAGTATTGATGATTTCTTCAGCAACCACGGCCGGATTGATACAAACCTTATCAAAAACATTAGTAGGAAGAGCAAGACCCGGAACAGGAGAAGGTAAATTTCATTTTAAACCTTTCAGTGGCGAACCGGCGTATCGTTCTTTTCCTTCAGGTCATACGGTATTGGTGGCGACAACGATGTTTTCTCTGGCAAAACAGTTTTCAAATCCTTGGGTAAAAGCAGGTATTTATACGATCGGTGCAATTACACCTTTATCCAGAGTCTGGGATGGGGCTCATTTTTTTTCAGATGTTTTCCTGAGTGCAGCAATCAGCTATTTTGTGGTGGAGGGAACCTATAAATACATGAACAAAAACCAAATTAAAAAAGAAGGAAAAAACAAAATCGCATGGAGACTGAGCATGTCGCCAAATATGCTTGGGCTAAACGGTGTTTTTTAAATGTAAAATCACTTTAAAAATTCAATATAAATCCTAATTTTGATCTACATAAATTACAGCATTGAATACTATTTTAATTATCGATGACGAAGAAAAAATAAGATCACTTCTTTCAAGAATTATAAGCCTGGAAGGATTTGAAGTTTTTGAAGCAAGCAATCTGAAATCTGGTCTCAAAAGACTTGAAGTTTCTGATATTGATATTGTCATTTGTGATGTGAAGCTTCCGGATGGTAACGGTGTGGAGTTTTCGAAAATCATTAAAGAAAAATTTCCGGTGACAGAGGTTATTCTTTTAACCGCCTTCGGGAATATTCCCGACGGAGTGATGGCGATAAAAAATGGAGCTTTCGACTACATTACCAAAGGTGACGACAATACCAAAATTCTTCCGCTTGTATACAAAGCCACAGAAAAAGTAGCCTTAAATAAACGGGTCATCCAGCTGGAAAAACAGTTGGATAATAAGCAGTCTTTCAATAATATAATCGGTAAATCCGAGGTATTGCTTTCATCGGTAGACTCTGCAAAAAAAGTTGCAATAACGGATGCAACAGTGCTTCTTACAGGAGAAACGGGAACCGGAAAAGAAGTTTTTGCACAGGCAATTCATCACGCAAGTAAAAGAAGCAAAAAGAATTTTATCGCCGTAAACTGTTCTGCATTTGGGAAAGATTTGCTGGAAAATGAACTTTTTGGTCATAAAGCAGGAGCTTTCACAGGAGCGGTAAAAGACAGCAAAGGTATTTTTGAAGAAGCCAATCTGGGAACTGTTTTTCTTGACGAAATTGGCGAAATGCCACTGGATCTTCAGGCAAAATTATTAAGAGTGCTGGAATCCGGTGAATTTCTCAAAGTAGGAGACAGTAAGCCTATAAAAACAGATGTCCGCATTATCGCAGCAACCAACAGAGATCTTGAAAAAGAAATTGAAAATGGAAATTTCAGAGAAGACCTCTATTACAGGATTAATATTTTTAAAATAAATCTACCTTCCTTAAGAGAAAGAACTTCAGACATTGAGCTGATTGCAGATTTTTTCCTCAAAACGTTTTCCCGGAAAATAGGTAAAAATATTTCTGCTGTTTCTTCTGCTTATCTTAAAGCATTGAAAAACCACAGATGGAAAGGTAATATCCGGGAGCTTAGAAACGTCATAGAACGCAGTGTGATCTTAACGGATTCTTCAATTCTTGATATAGAAAGTCTTCCGCCCGATATTGCAGAAAACAATTCAGATAACGAAAGTAATAAACTGATGTCAGCTTTTTCAATGGCAAGTGCAGAAAAGATTCAGATTCAGAAAGTCCTTAATCATACAAAAGGCAATAAATCGGAGGCAGCACGTCTTCTAGAAATTGGTATTGCAACGTTGTACCGCAAAATAGAAGAATACAAAATTTCGTAAAATATTTTTCCATTCTGATAATGACCCTATCATTTTGATAGGGTTTTTTGTTTTTTGGCATGAGATGTTTTGATTGTAATGTTTTGATTGTTAAATATTTATGGTTAAATATTTTATCTCGGAATAAATCTTGGCATTATGTATTCAAATAATAAAAAATGAATCATACAGAAGCCGTTGCAGAGATCATCAAAGTGATCCCGGAAACAAAAGAAGAATTTCAGGAGTCTTACAAAACCAAGTCACCTTACATGGTCATTAATGTTTTTACCCGACAAATCAAAAAACTGATCAGAGATAATGACCAAAAAATTCTGCTGAAATCTATTCGAAAGATGAATCAGTTGTATAACAAAGGTGATCAGGCTTTAAAAAATGCCATCGAAAATATCTTCATATATTCTTTAGACAGCTTTACATTTTCGAGTGAACCCGCTTACAAAAAAATGATTTTCGACAAAATGTCATTGAGCCTTCAGAATAATTACCTGCATCAGGTTTACAAATCAGGGATTTAAAATAAAAAAATATGAAATCAAAAATCAGAAAAATCGGAAGCTGGAAAGAATGGAAATCTATTCGTGAAAAGCATAATCTTGAGATTGTAACAATTAACATCGCTGTGATCTTAGGCGTTTTTGTTGCTGCGGCAATTATTCAGTATTAAAAAATTACGATATGACAACAATTATTTTATTGATTCTGGGATCGGCTTTTTTCGTTTTGTTTTACCGTCTAATTGAATATTTCGATGAAATTTAAAACATTCTGCTTTGAAAAAGATCAACCGAATTACTGCCATAGAATATATGAAGGTATTTTTTCCTTCCATTCGCAGTGAGATCACAGAACTTTCTGTGCAGCACAATTTTCCGGGAATCGTGCAGATCACGATAGACAATATGAAAAGTCTCTCCCAACATTCAAAAATTCAAAAAATGAGTGTCTCAATAAGAAGAATGTACTGGATTTATAATAACGGAAATTCATACATCAGATACATCATAGAAAACCTTTTTGTAAGGTCTTTTGAAAGCTGGAGAAAAAATCTGCAACCCCAGCAATGGAAGTTTCTTTATCAGGAAATTCCTCCTGCTTTCCGTGAAATTCACAGTCTGCAAATAATACAAGATCAAAAATTAAAAAATTAGATATGACCCTATTATTCATCATCGCCATAGCTGTATTCGCCTACATGTGCTATGTACTCGTAAAACCTGAAAAATTTTAAATATGCTGTAAAGCAATGAAACAAAACATTATCAATAAATTCAAAGACTGGGGAATACTGTTTTTCTGGATCTCCTGTATCGTCGCATTTCTTTATCTGATTATTACTGTAAAAGAATTCGAATTAATTCATTAAAAAACTTATGAACACTGAAATTTTAGGCATTGTAGCAATGTTTCTTATAACATTGCTGCTCGCAATACCTTTAGGTAAATATATAGCAAAAGTTTACTCCAACGAGAAGACTTTTTTAGATCCGGTTTTTAATCCGATAGAACGTTTTTTCTATAAATTTTCAGGCATCGATCCGGATCATGAAATGAATTGGAAACAGCATCTTGTTGCACTTTTAACGATCAATCTGCTTTGGTTTTTTATGAGTATGCTGGTTTTGATGAATATGAGCTGGCTTCCTCTCAATCCCGACGGAAATCCAGATATGTCACCGGATTTGGCATTCAATACAACTATTTCATTTTTAGTTAACTGTAACCTGCAGCATTACTCGGGAGAAACGGGGATGAGCTATTTCGGACAGATCTGGCTGATGTTTCTTCAGTTTGTATCGGCAGCAACCGGTATGGCAGCATCAATCGTTGTTTTTAAAGCTTTTAGAGAAAAAACAACCGAAAAACTCGGAAATTTTTATGATTATTTATTAAAATCGATCACAAGAATTTTGTTGCCTATTTCATTAATTATCGGTGCCGTGATGGTTTTTGAAGGAATGCCGATGACTTTTAACGGGAAAGATAAAATGATTACACTGGAAGGCAAAACGGCGGATGTTTCCACAGGGCCTGTTGCTGCATTCGTACCAATCAAACATGTCGGAACCAATGGAGGCGGATTTTTTGGAGCAAATAGCGCACACCCTTTAGAAAATCCTAATTATTTTACCAATATGGTAGAAATGTTTGCGCAACTTGTTATTCCAATGGCAATGGTTTTTGCATTCGGACATTTCATTCGCAGAAAAAAATTCGGGTACATGATTTTTGGAGTAATGACTGTTGGATTTTTATTACTTGCCGTTCCAACCATTACCATGGAAATGAATGGTAATCCAGCAATCAGCCAGATGGGAATTGATAATTCTTTAGGTGCAATGGAAGGGAAAGAAATCCGGTTCGGAGCGGCAGCTTCAGGATTCTGGAGTATTGTGACAACCGTTATTTCTACAGGTTCTATCAATTCAATGCATGACAGTGCTGTACCTCTTTCAGGAATGACGCAGATGTTGGCAATGATGGTGAATGCTTTTTATGGTGGTGACGGCGCAGGGATTTTGAATATTTTCATCTATATCATTCTTGCCGTATTCATTAGTGGATTAATGGTAGGAAGAACTCCCGAATTTATGGGCAGAAAAATTGAAGCAAGAGAAATGAAAATAGCGATGATTGTGGCATTATTTCATCCGTTTCTCATCTTAGTGGGCGCTGCTGTGGCAACGGCATTTCCGGAAGTAGGAGCTTCTACGCTTAATAATCCGGGCTTTCATGGCTTTAGTGAGATTTTATACGAATACACTTCTTCGGCAGCTAACAACGGAAGTGGTTTTGAAGGATTGGGTGATAATAATATGTTTTGGAACATTTCAACAGGAATTGTATTAATATTAGGTCGATTCATTCCTATTATCGGACCTGTAGTGATTGCTGGTTTACTGGCAAAGAAAAAATACATTCCGGAAGGCGAGGGTACCCTAAAAACCGATACTTCCACTTTTGGAATCATGATTTTCGCTGTGATTGCCATCATTGCTGCACTTTCGTTTTTCCCTGCATTGGCATTGGGTCCTATCGCAGAATATTTTTCAATGAAATAAAATTAGATAAGAGAAATTAAAATGAATAATAAATCATTATTTCAGAAAGAATTGGTTCAGGAAGCTTTAAAACAATCATTTGTAAAACTGAATCCAAAACTAATGATCAAAAATCCGGTCATGTTTCTGGTATGGCTCGGTACATTAGTCATGCTGTTTGTCAGCATCTGGACTTTAACAGGTGAAAAATCGCAAGGAAGCTTTATGTATAACTTTACTGTTTTTATCATCCTTTTATTAACGGTATTGTTCGGAAATTTTGCGGAAGCCATTGCCGAAGCAAGAGGAAAAGCTCAGGCAGATAGTTTACGTAAAACAAGAGAAGAAACACCTGCAAAACTTCGAAACGGAGAGATAATTTCATCAGCCAAATTAAATAAGGGAGATATTTTTGTTTGTGAAGCGGGAGATATTATTCCTTCAGACGGAGAAATTATTGAAGGTTTGGCAACCATTGACGAAAGTGCCATTACCGGAGAGTCGGCTCCTGTCATCCGAGAATCAGGAGGTGATAAAAGTTCTGTAACCGGTGGAACAAAAGTTTTATCTGATAAAATTGTTGTACAGGTAACAACGCAACCTGGAGAAAGCTTTTTAGATAAAATGATTGCTTTGGTGGAAGGTGCATCCCGCCAGAAAACACCGAACGAAATTGCATTAACGATTCTGCTTGCAGGTTTTACACTGGTATTTATCATTGTCTGCGTTACGTTAAAACCATTTGCAGCATATTCAAACATAACCATTACCATTGCGTCATTTATTTCTTTGTTTGTCTGTCTTATTCCAACAACCATTGGCGGACTTTTATCTGCGATCGGGATTGCCGGAATGGATAGAGCTTTAAGAGCAAACGTCATTACCAAAAGTGGAAGGGCGGTAGAAACTGCGGGAGATATTGATGTGCTTCTTTTGGATAAAACAGGAACAATTACCATTGGAAACCGTAAAGCCACTCATTTTCATGCTGCTGTTGGTGTTGATGAATTAAAACTGATAAAAGCTGCGGTGTTAAGTTCAATGTCGGATGAAACTCCGGAAGGAAAATCAATTATTGAGTTGGCTGGTGTGAATCCGTTGAGTTATCAGGTGAATGATCCGGTTTACATCAAATTTACCGCAGAAACAAGAAGTTCAGGTATCGATTATGAAAATGTAAGAATCCGTAAAGGAGCAACCGATGCGATTAAAAAAATTGTTACCGGTGCCGGAAATCATTTTCCTGAGGGTGTGGAAGAAACAGTTCGTGCCATTTCTCAAAATGGAGGAACACCGTTGGTGGTTTCGGAAAACGAAAAAGTTTTAGGAGTGATAGAACTTCAGGATATTATAAAACCGGGAATCAGTGAACGTTTTGAGAGACTTCGAAAAATGGGAATTAAAACGGTGATGGTAACAGGTGATAATCCGCTTACGGCTAAATTTATTGCTGAAAAAGCAGGAGTAGACGATTTTATTGCCGAAGCAAAACCGGAAGATAAAATGAACTACATCAAAAAAGAACAGCAGGAGGGAAGATTGGTTGCGATGATGGGAGATGGAACCAATGATGCTCCGGCTTTGGCTCAGGCTGATGTGGGCGTAGCAATGAACAGTGGAACACAAGCTGCAAAAGAAGCGGGAAATATGGTGGATCTCGATAATGACCCAACCAAATTAATTGAAGTGGTGGAGATTGGTAAACAGCTTTTAATGACAAGGGGAACACTCACAACATTCAGCATTGCCAATGATGTTGCCAAATATTTTGCCATTATTCCGGCTTTGTTTATCACTGCAATTCCTGCTTTGCAAGGTTTAAATATTATGAATCTTCACAGTCCGGAAAGTGCCATTTTATCGGCAGTTATTTTTAATGCGATCATTATTCCGATCCTTATTCCGCTGGCTTTAAAAGGTGTTGCTTATAAACCGATCGGTGCATCAGCTCTATTGAGACGCAACTTATTTATTTTCGGTTTAGGGGGAGTAGTAATTCCTTTTATCGGAATAAAAATTATAGATCTTTTTGTTTCATTACTATTTTAAAATCAACAGGCAGGGCAGGAAGAATACTTCATCCAATTACAATGTCTCATATATTAACTTATCTATTTTCTTCTTGTCTTTAGCCTGAAAAAATTTCATCATGAAAAAACATATTTTACCGGCAGTAAAACTGACCGTTTTATCCATCATTCTTCTTACAATAGTTTATCCGGCGATTATTTGGGCAATTGCACAATTTTCACCAAATGGTGGAAAAGGAGAGCTGATTACACACAACAATAAAACCTATTATTCCAATATCGGGCAGTCTTTCAGTGAAAACCGTTATTTCTGGTCACGACCTTCAGCGGTAGATTACAATTCGGCAGGTTCGGGAGGAAGCAATAAAGGCCCGTCAAATGAAGAATATCTGAAACAGGTACAAGCCAGGGTCGACACTTTTTTAATGAAAAATCCTGGAGTAGCGAAATCTGAAATTCCTGTTGATCTGATAACGGCGAGCGGAAGTGGTCTTGATCCTGATTTTTCTGTACAGGCAGCAAAAGTTCAGGTGAAAAGAATTGCTCAAGACCGAAATATTTCTCAGGAGAAAATCAATCAGCTTATCGAAGCTAATATTCAGAAGCCTTTTCTAGGACTTTTCGGTCCGGAAAAAATCAATGTACTTAAGCTGAATATTGCTTTGGATCAATTAGGAAAATAATAGCGAATCATCATTTAAAAATAATCAGTAATCCTGATTTTAATCTTATATTTAAAAATAATAATGAAAAAAATAATCTTTGTTTTGTTTGCAGTTTTTGGTTTAAAAAATGTGCAGGCTCAAAGCGATTCAATTGTTAAACCTCTTACAGTAAGCGGATATTCCGAAGTGTATTACATGGCAGATTTTAATAATCCTAAAAACAACAGCAGACCGGGTTTTGTCTACAGCCATAATCGTAATAATGAAGTGAATGTCAACCTTGCTTTCATAAAGGCAGGTTATAATACAGACAGGCTAAGAGCAAATCTTGCATTGGCAGCGGGAACTTACATGAATGCAAATTATGCGGCAGAATCAGGAGTAATGAAAAACATTTACGAAGCAAATGTAGGTTTAAAAATCTCTCAAAAACACAATTTGTGGATTGATGCAGGTATTTTGCCTTCCCATCTTGGTTTTGAAAGTGCGGTGGGAAAAGATAACTGGACGCTTAGCCGAAGCCTCTTTGCAGACAATTCTCCCTATTTTGAAACCGGAGCCAAAATCTCTTATACTTCTCCGACTGGAAAATGGTTTCTAAGTGCATTGGTGTTAAATGGATGGCAGCGAATTCAGAGAGTTGACGGTAATTCTACCCCCGCATTTGGTCATCAAATTACCTTTAAACCTAATGAAAAGCTGACACTGAACAGCGGCTCTTTTATCGGAAATGATAAACCGGATTCGATTCGACAGATGAGATATTTCCACAATTTATACGGAATTTATCAGATCAATAAAAAAATAGGAATTACCGCAGGTTTTGATATGGGTGCCGAACAAAAAACGAAAGGCAGCAGCAATTATAATATTTGGTATACTCCCGTATTATTGCTGAAGTATAATGTAAATGAAAAATTCAGTTTAACAGGAAGGGGAGAATATTATCAGGATGAGAAAGGCGTCATTATTTCTACAAATACCCAAAACGGATTCAAAACTTTTGGATATTCTCTGAATGCAGACTATTATATTTTGCCGAATCTGGTCTGGAGAGCTGAAATTCGTAATCTGAACAGCAAAGACGCTATATTTATGGATCGAAGTGAAGAGCTCAATAAAAACAGTTTAACGGCAATTACAGCTTTGGCATTTTCGTTTTAATTCAGAAAAAGCTTAATTTCCCTGCTATGATCTTGCAGGGGAATTTTTTAATTTAAAAAACTCTACAATGGAAGAGCCCAGAAAATCAGCAGAAGATTTTTTACATCTCATTAATCAGTCGAAAAGAGGAAAGCTTAAGATTTACATCGGAATGAGCGCGGGCGTCGGTAAAACTTACAGAATGCTTCAGGAAGCTCATGTTTTGCTGCAAAATGGTATTGATGTAAAAATTGGATATATTGAAACCCACAACAGAAAAGAAACCCACAGTTTATTGGATGGTCTACCAGTTATTCCCAGGAGAAAATTATTTTATAAAGGAAAAGAACTGGAAGAGCTGAATGTTTCGGCGATTCTTGTTCTCCGTCCGGAAATCGTCATCATCGATGAACTTGCCCACACCAATATCGAAGGCAGCAAAAACAAAAAAAGATGGCAGGATGTAATGGATATTCTGGAAGCAGGTATCAATGTGATCAGTGCGGTAAATATTCAGCATATTGAAAGCCTGAATGATGAGGTGAAATCGGTAACCGGGATTGAAGTTGCAGAAAGAATTCCTGATACCGTGCTTGCAGCAGCAGATGAAGTGGTCAACATCGACCTTACGGCAGAAGAACTGATTAACCGATTAAAAGAAGGTAAAATTTACGATAGCAGTAAAATTCAGTCTGCATTGGGCAATTTTTTTAAAAGCGAAAATATTTTACAGCTTCGGGAGCTGGCTTTAAAGGAAGTCGCCTCACAGGTTACCCGAAAAGTGGAAGCCGAAATTACGATTGGTAAAAGTTTAAGAAAAGAAAAATTTTTAGCTTGTATCAGTTCAAATGAAAAAACGGCAAAAAATGTTATTAGGAAAACCGCAAGACTGGCTAATTATTATAACAGTCAGTGGTTTCTTTTATACGTTCAGGTTCCGAAAGAATCTTCCGACAGAATTACATTAAGCAAACAGAGACATCTGATTAATAATTTCAAACTGGCTACAGAATTGGGTGCAGAAATTATCAGAATTGAAAATAAGAACGTCGCTTTATCAATCATGGAACAATGTGACGAAAGAAATATTACAACGGTATGCATCGGTAAACCGCATTTGGATATTTGGAGGATCATTTGGGCGACAGATACTTTTAATTCTTTACTGAAAAGACTTTCTAAGCAAAACGTAGATTTAGTAATTTTGTCGTGATGAAAATAAAAACCAAACTTAACGCAGGAGTCGGGCTGCTGTTTCTGATGATCATCATTCTTTCAACTTTGGGAGGATGGTTTATTTATCAGCTTAAAAAAGATACACAGAATATTCTGGTTGCCAATTACAATACCCTGCAATATTCCCGAAATATGCTTTTGGCGCTTGAAGAGATCGATACAGATTCGCTTGCAGTGACAGAATTCCAGAAAAATCTTACCCTGCAATCTAAAAACATCACAGAAAATGGTGAAAAAGAGACTACGCAAAGCATCCGGAATCATTTTTTAAATTTAAAACTAGATAAAACCAATACAGCTCTGCAATCTTCCATCCGTAAAGAAATTACAGAGCTCATGCAGCTTAATATGAGCGCCATCCAGCTCAAGAGCAGCATTGCCAATACAACTGCACAAAATGCCATTGCCGTAGTTTCTGTTGCAGGGATATTGTGTTTTCTGATCGCTTTTATTCTCATGGTCAATTTACCGGCAAATATTGCCAATCCGATCCGGGAACTTACAGCAAGTATTCATCAGATTGCCCAACAAAATTACAGACAGAGAGTACGGTTTGAAGGTAACAGCGAGTTCGGAGAATTAGCCCGTTCTTTCAATACGATGGCAGAAAAACTTCAGGAATATTCTGAAAGCAGAATCGATAAAATACTGAAAGGTAAAAAACGCATCGAAACGCTTATCGATAACATGCATGATGCTGTGATCGGTATCGATGAAAACCGTAAAGTTCTTTTTGTAAATGATGAAGCTTTAAAAATCTCAGGTCTTAGAAAAAACAATTTTGTAGGTCAGCAGATTCAGGATGTTGCTGTGACCAATGACCTCATCCGCACACTGATTAAAGAAATTATAAATCCCGAATCAAAAAAAGATCAGCCGAATTCTTTGAAAATATTTGTAGAAGGAAAAGAAAATTATTTCGAGAAAGATATTGTTGATATTAATGTAATTCCTACAGGCGAAGAAGAAAGTCGATTTATCGGTCAGGTGATTATGTTGAGAAATATTACGCCTTTCAAAGAGCTTGATCTTGCAAAAACTCATTTTATAGGTACGGTTTCGCATGAATTCAAAACGCCTATTTCGTCTATACAAATGGGATTGCAGCTTCTGGAAAATGATAAAATCGGAAATCTTAATGAAGAACAGCAGAAACTTGTAAAAGGCATTAATGACGATACCGTAAGATTGCTGAAAATTACAGGTGAATTATTGAATTTAGCCCAACTGGAAACAGGTGTTACCCAGCTCAATATCCGTTCGTTCGAAATCAATTCTCTTATCCAGGAGGCTGTTAATGCAAATAAATCTGTAGCAGATAAAAAGAAAATATCCATCAATACTCATCTTGATTCCCAGCTTACAACGATGATTGCCGATGAAGAAAAAACACTTTGGGTACTCAATAATATTGTGTCGAATGCAATCCGTTATTCTTCAGAAAATTCGCAGGTAAACATTAATGTTGAACAATTTGAATCTGATCATATTAAATTTTCAGTCTCAGATCAGGGGCCGGGAATTGAAAAGCAATATCTGAATCATATTTTCACCCGATATTTTCGTGTTCCGGGAACTAAAGCCGAAGGCACAGGTTTGGGTTTAAGCATCAGCAAAGAATTTATCGAGTCTCAGAATGGAAGAATCGATGTAGAAAGTGAAATAGGAAAGGGAAGTACTTTTAGTTTTATTCTTAAAGAAAATTTAAATAAAAAAACGGAAACTATTTAGAGATATAATCCTTTATAAATGCCAACTGTTTTCAGTTGGCATTTATTATTGCTATTAATAAATACAGAATTGCTAAAAAAAGTTAAAAAACCTGTTTGTATGACTTGAATCATAACTACTATGGTTTTTTTCATCGTAGCTTTGATAGACACCAAACAAGATATATTATGAAATCATTGAATATTTCAGCATCTCTGCTGTCTGCTTGTTCGTTGCTGAACAAAGCGGGTTTTCAAAAAAATTCAGAACATCCATAAAATTACCGAGAGGGTAGTTTTAATATTTTTTATGTGAATTAAAATCTGATTAAGCTTTTTCAAATTTAAATAGAATTAGTTTTTATCTGATTTAAAACAATTCAACCATGAGCAGAAATTGCCTCAAGGTTATCCCTTATGTCTTTGCCAAAATAAACCACGGAAATCCGAATACTAGTCAAGGATTTTCACAATCACTCAATATTAATTTTAAAAAATTCAGTTATGAACAACAGAAATTCAAACAACAGAAATTCACGAAACAGCTCTTCACAGAATTCGTCACTTCTTGAAGAAATTTACCAATTAGGATATGACCATGGTTATACCGATGCAACGGAAGATGAAGAATATGATGATGATTTCTCTGATTATGAGGATTATTATGATGAAGAATATGAAGATGATGACTATGACGAAGACTATGATGACGAAGACTATGATGATGAAGATTATGACGACGATGATTATGATGATGAAGATGACGATGAAGATAACAGAGGTCGTGGAAGATCCGGACGTTCAGGAAGCGGAAACCAAAACAGAGACAGTCAGGGAAGATTTACCTCCGATAGAAGAAGTTCTCGTGGCTCTGGTTCAGGATCAGGATCGGGACGTGGAAGATCATCAAACGGTGGGAATTTAGGAAGCGGCTCAAGAGGGGGAAATTCTGGCGGGAGATCAGGTAATTCAGGGAACAGTTCAAGAGGAGGAAGCTCAAATTCAGGACGTGGGAGATCATCAAACAGTGGAAATTCGGGAAGCAACTCAGGAGGTTCTAACTCTGGTTCAGGATCAGGTCGTGGAAGATCAACCAACAGTAATTCAGGAAGCAGTTCAAGAGGCGGAAACTCGAATTCAGGACGTGGAAGGTCATCATCTAACAGTGGGAATTCAGGAAGCGGCTCAAGAAGCGGAAGATCAGGTAATTCTGGTAGAGGATCAAATTCCGGATCGGGAAAACAGGGCTTTGCTTCGATGAGTAAAGAAGAAAGAACAAGAATCGCAAGAATGGGAGGTCAGGCTTCTCATGGCGGCGGAAGAGGTTCAAACTCGGGATCAGGTAGATCTGGTTTCGGAGGAAGAAGAAATTCATAGTTTTTTTATACAGACTGTCTCCTTTTACACAAAAGGGGGCAGTTTTTTAACCAATTAAAAATATTACATTATGCCAACCAAATCAACCAATACAGCAACAAGCGGTACAGGTACTAATTCAACACAGGATTCATCATCAACAGATGTACAAAACAAAACTGAAAAAGATGCAACACTTAAAATGGGTAATGCAACCGTAGAAAAAAGCGAAATGAAAAACGCGCCGTTGCACAAATTTTTTGTGGATGCTTTAAAAGATATTTATTACGCTGAAGATACCATCGTAAAAGCTCTAGAAAATATGCAGGAAGCTGCAACCACAGAAGAACTGAAAGATGCTTTCGAAGATCATCAGCTACAAACCAAAAAACACATCAGCAGACTCGAGAAAGTTTTCAAGTCGATCGGTGAAACGCCGGAAAAGAAAAAATGTGATGCCATTGAAGGAATCATCAAAGAAGGTCAGGAAGTCATTAAATCTACAGAGGAAGGTACAATGACTCGTGATGCTGCTTTAATTATTGCTGCCCAAAAAGTAGAGCATTACGAGATCGCAACGTATGGCGGTCTTGTACAGTTAGCCATTACCATGGGACACGATAAAGCTGCAGACCTATTAGAGAGAACACTCCAGGAAGAAGAAGATACAGATTACAATCTTACTGAAATTGCAGAGACATACATCAATTTCGAAGCAGAGCAGGAAAATTAATTCTTATTCAGCCATGCGACAGATTTTGTTGTGTGGTTTTTTTATGTTTAAATAAAATTGATACACTTGAAAAAAAGGCGAACATCATAATATCTTTTAGAGTCATGATTATTGTTTAACTGGCACAGCAAATTTCTGGCAGCTTTTTAGCTGATATTATCAAAACTTCTTAATAAATCCATAATTATTTAAAATTAATAGAAATGAAACCTAAAAATATTCCCGGTGTTCCCCAGCATTTTAAAGGAAGCTTTCACGATACAGAAAGTACAGTTGAAATAGAAAAAAATGATGAAATAGAAGCGAAATATAATGTGCTGAAACAACGACTTTTTTCGATCAACAACTGGAGAAGATATTGCCCGGAAAGCAAAACCGACTTTAAGCTTCATGATGCTTCAGGAATGATGGTTGAACGGCTGCCCAAAATAGGAGATTATATCAGAATTGATATTCCTGGTTCCGGAGGAAGCGAAGGAAGATCTTTCGACTGGGTTCAGATCATTATGATCGATGCCGATTTTTCTGATCGCGTAATGATCCAGTGCAGACCATCAACTGATCCTGCAAAAAAGAACAGCCGGAAAATTGCTCATTTCTATTCTCATGCGGCGACATCAACATTTATTGTTTCAAAACAGAATAATATTTTAAAAGCCGGAATTTACGGAAGAAACGAATACCCGAATCTGAAATCAGGTTTTTTCAACAGCCTCCGAAATGTATTTATCGCAATTGGAGGAATGTTGGGATTTTCAAAGATCCAATGGAAATGTCTCGTAAAAGGACTGGTAGATTTTAGATAATTTATTTCTTTAATTTGAAACTATGGTTGACTTATAAAAAAAAGATCCTACAGGATCTCTTTTTATTTTTTGTCTTAATGATTACTCATTAATTGCTTTTGAATTGAGATTGGTATCTGCAATTTTGGTGAGCAGATTGTTGCAGTTTTTTTCTTCATCCAATGTCGAAAGAAGATATTTCAGACAATCTTTTTCTTTTAAAACTTTAGCATAAGCTGCTAACGTACCATACGTTGCAATCTCATAATGCTCTACTTTTTGTGCGGCAGCAATAATTCCTGCATCGCGCACAGCTCCAGGTTTTGTTTCTTCCATAATGCTTTTTCCTTCATCCAGAAGTCCCTGCATTGCATCACATTTTTTTGCCTGTGCTTTTTTCTTTAACGCTTTGAAGCAGCCTTCAAGTCTCTTTGCATGTTCTTTGGTCTCTTCTAAATGATCTCCGATTGCTTTTTTCAATTTTGGATCAGTAGCATTTTTCTGCATTTTCGGTAATGCTTTTGCAAGAGCTTTTTCTGCCCAATATATATCTTTCAGTGCATCTTCAAAAAGATCGTTTAAATCTTTTGCGGCATCCTTTTTGGCAGGAGTCTTAGAAGCGTTTTTCGATGTTGATTTTGCATCTGTTTTTGTGGTTTTTCTTGCCGTTGTCTTTTTTGCTGATGCATTTTTAGTTTCCATAAAAAATTTTGTTTAATTGATTAGTGGATTTAAAAATTACAATTATCAGACCATCAAATTTAAAATGGTAAAGATGTGGTATCTAAATGATTTTTTATTCAAGATATGATTGCAAACATATCACACAGGATTTTTAATCACTAAATTAGGATATTACAAAATAATTGCTGCAAATAGTACAGAACTTTTTGAAACCGATTGGGGAATTATTATTACGGAATACACAATTTTTGTAGAAGAATATGGTTACAAAATATCTGCATGGTTTAGTTTTAGCTATAAAAATTCGGTGATTTATACTGAAGATCTCGATCTGCATCTCAGGACTGAAACTCAAAATAAGCAGGTTTATTATTCTGAATTTATTTTAGGATGCTTTAGAACCCAATTGCAGAAACACTAACCTGAAGAAAAATAATTAAAAAAATAATACGATGAACAATGTACAGCTGAAAAACAAAACCGCTCTTATAACGGGTGCCGATAGTGGAATAGGTAAGGCAACTGCGCTTCTTTTTGCAAAAGAAGGCGCAAACATAGCCATTATTTATCACAGCGATGATGAAGATGCAGAAAAGGCAAAAAAAGAAATCCTTACTCTCGGAAATGAATGTATCATTCTGAAGGGTGATGTAAATGAAAGCGATTTCTGTGAAAGAGCAGTAAAAGAAACCGTTGAAAAGTTTGGCGGAATCGATATCCTGATCAATAATGCCGGAACTCAGATTCCACAGGATGATATTTTAAAATTGAAAGAAAAAGATATACGCACCACTTTTAATTCGAATATTATCGGGATGATATTGCTTACAAAAGCAGTATTTCCTCATTTAAAAGAAGGAAGCAGCGTCATCAATACTACTTCGGCAGTTGCTTATCAGGGGCACGAAGAACTGTTAGATTATTCTGCAACAAAAGGTGCGATCGTCTCTTTCACAAGATCATTGGCTTTACAGTCAAAACCCAAAGGAATTCGGGTAAATGCTGTCGCTCCGGGTCCTGTAGCAACACCTTTGACGAAAGAAACTTTTGGCGAAGAAAAAGAGGACGAAAGCAAACCTCCTTTACAGAGAAATGCATCCACAGAAGAGATTGCGCCAAGTTATCTTTTCCTTGCTACCGAAGCTTCTGCTCAGATTACTGGCCAGGTTTTGCACCCGAACGGAGGAATCATTGTAAATGGTTAAATGATAAAACGGTGAAAACAATCATGCTGTTTTCACCGTTTACCATAAGCTTGCGAATCTCATGTTAATATCACCAGATTATTATTCTTCCTCTTCTTTCTTGAAACTCATTACTTCAAAAAGACCGTCGGAAGAATATTTTTTACAGCTTTCATCATCAAATTTTTCAGGATTTTTCAGAAAATCATCGATGTATTTTTTGCTGTCATCCGTATTTGCTGGTGCAATTACAAGATGATATTGTTTCAGAACCGATTCATCTGCGTTTTTAAGAGATTCATTTTTGTGTTCCAAAGCTTCTTTATAGTTCATTGCTTTATTTTTTTAATTATTAGATCTAATTTTCCTTATTTTTATATCGTTCAATATTGCTGAACTGGTTGTAAGAAACCCTTAGTTTTTTTAATTGATCTGCAATCACTTCCGAACTTTCGCTGCATAGATTTCCACTTTTCAATGCGTCTTCATAAGCCTGAATGGCGTGTTTCTCACCAAATACTACATTTTCCAGTGTTTCCTGATCGTTATTGGTTACTGGTAAAGAATTTTTAATGTCGATCCAGGTACGGTGAAGATTTCCTGCGATTGAAGTTGTGTCTTCATTCGCATTTCCGCCTTTATGAGTAATCAGATCGATAATTTCGTTCTTCATGATTTTCGATTGTGAAATCATTTTGTCATATTCACCTTTAAGGTCAGAGTAGCTTTCCCATACCTTCCCTTCGACTCTTTCAAAGCCTTTTATCCGGTCATTGGTAATGTGCAGAAGATCATTGAGAACTGAGATTGTTTTTGAATTTTCCATAATAATATTTTTAACGAATATTACAAGAAGCATGCCTTGTGGGATGTGTTTTTAGTGGATTATGATGAAAATTTTTAAGTATAAATAAAAGAATTCTAAAAACATTCAAAACATCCTAATTATAAAATTACTGCATTGTTTTTATAATTAATCTAAGATGACTGTAAACAGGGTTTATATACCATGAATAGGTACTTTTAAGTAAAAATTTGATGTAAGATTGATCGTTTATGTCAGAGGTCATAAACTTCAAAGCTTTCGTTCTCTAATTTTGCGACGGTAATATTACTCAAGTGGAAATATGGTATTCACTTTCCTGAAATTTTGCTGGATACTTTTATAATGATTAAATTTCTATGATTATTGACGAAGAGATACTTATTGAGCATGGTGCAGACACACAAAAATACGCAGCCGGAGAAACAATTTTACTCGAAAATACAGTTCCTAAATTTTATTACCAGATTCGGTCGGGAATTGTAAAACTAAATACATATCGTGATGATGGCAATGAATTTATTTTCAGTCTGCCTTCAGATGGACATTGCTTTGCCGAAACTTTTTTATGGGGAGATATTCCGTACTGTATTAATGCTGTGGCAATTACAGATACGGAAATTATAAAGGTTGCCAAAACCAACTTTATGAATATGCTCAATTCGAGGGCAGATATTATGAAAAATCTGATGTCTTATACAGCAGAAAGAATGTTTTACCGATACAAAATGTTGAGTACATTGTCTGTCAACAACCCATCATACAGGATTTTTAAAGTGCTTGAATTTCTGAAATCACACAACAATGTTACTGAGCCTTTCAAATATGTCGTTCCGTTTTCGAGACAACAGCTGGCAAGTCTTACTGGTCTTCGGGTAGAAACGGTCATCAGAACTGTAAAAAAACTCGAAAAGGAAAAAAGGCTGATGATTTCTAATGGAAAAATCTGTTTTTAATCTGGTTATGATCTGGCTCATATTCCTGATCCCGTAATTATAATTAGCTTTGAGATAGCATAGAATCGAAATCCATATAGTTACTTCTGTGCTTTAATTAGACAAACCCCTTTTTTCAAGGGGTTTTATTTATTTTATTTTATCGTAAATCAATTTCGTGACTAGAGCTCCGAAGAGGTAATAGCCTACGGTCATGATCTTTTTTTGATTGTTTTCTGCAACCGGTTGATCATTTAGACCCATCTTTTGTGGTAAAACGATAGCTCCGATACCTGCGGCAAGTCCGCTTGTGAAATGATGACTCGTTGCTGTAGTTCCGTAATAAACAGCGTTGCTTACAATATCTCCGGCAAGAGTTGCAGCATACAGTTTATCCGGATCAGAAATTTCTAATGGAGTAGAATCTGTTACTTTTTGTAGAGCTTCTTCGCCAAGTTCATTAATGTGCGGTACATTGTTGAAGTTTTTTCTGATGATTTCGTGCAGAAGGTTGAGCGCAATAGCTCCGCCTAAACCTGCGAGCATTTTTTTTACCATAACGATTTTATTTTAAATTAAATTTTTTCTTCTTTTTTAGTGGATGCAATCGCCCATGCCATTAAAAGCGGCTGCAT
Source organism: Chryseobacterium sp. CBo1 (assembly GCF_001693475.1). NCBI lineage: Bacteria > Pseudomonadati > Bacteroidota > Flavobacteriia > Flavobacteriales > Weeksellaceae > Chryseobacterium > Chryseobacterium sp. CBo1. Next base: position 122,721 of record NZ_MAUH01000012.1, on the reverse strand, counting down.
AAATAATCTTGCAAAACGTCTATTGTCGGTATCGAGACCGAATCCGTCTTTCCGGTTTTGGTATTGCGAAAGATTTCCGGGAAATACAGCAGCAAAGAATCCTGCAGTAACTGCACCGATAAGGGATCTCTGTTTTTTCGGAGCCAATGCAACGGTAGTTCCCAAAAGAATTTCTGCAATACCCGAGTAAACGACTGTATCATCTTTTTTCAACGGAACCCAATCGGGAACCTGAGCCTGAAATTCTTTTCTGGCAAACGTTAAATGTGAAATTCCTGCCGCAATAAGCATTCCGCCCAAAGCTATTCTTGAAATGTTTTTAGTGTCCATATTTTTTATTTTAAGTGAAATGAAATAATGAATCGATATATTTAGCCTTCAGAAGTGTTTTTCTTTGGCTGCAAAATCATTCTGATCGAAGGATTATTGGTAATAAATAACCTGAACCATTCGAAAGCGAGCCTTATTTTGTTTCTGAATCCTGTCAGAGGAATAATATGAATGAAAAGCCAGGTTAACCACGCAAAAAATCCTGTGTACGAAAATTTCGGCAGATCAACCACTGCTTTGTATTTTGAAATAATTGCCATGCTTCCTTTATCATTGTAAATAAATGGCTGCAGGGTTTCTTTCTTTTCCTGTCTAATGATATTTTTAGCGGCTAATTTTGCCTGTTGAATGGCAACCTGAGCAACCTGCGGATGTCCTTTCGGGAAATTTTTGTCACTTAAGTGAAGACAAATGTCACCCAACGCAAAAATATTTTCGAAGCCTAACACACGGTTATATTCATCTACCAACAATCTTCTTCCTTTTCCGATGCATGTTTCAGGGATTCCCGGAACTTTACGCCCGATCACTCCGGAAGTCCAGATCAGGCTTTCGGTTTTTATTTTTTTACCGTCTGATAAAATTACATTTCCATCGGAATAATCTTTCACAGAAACATTAAGCAAAATATTAACGCCTAATTTTTTTAAATTTTCATAAGCTGTTTTTTTGGCTGCATCACTCATTGGAGAAAGCAGAGTAGGAAGAGCGTCTACCAAATACAAATGAGAAAGATTTAGCTCTATTTCCGGGTATTCTTTTTCGGCAATATAAGCTCCCATTTCTGCAATCATTCCGGCAAGTTCTACACCGGTTGGCCCACCACCCGCAATTACGATATTCTGAAGACGCTCAGCACGGTTCAGATTTTTATTTCTGGCAGCTTTTTCAAGGCTCATCAGCAGATGATTTTTCAAATACAATGCTTCATGAATGGTTTTCATCGGAAGTGCACATTTTTCGACATTTTCGAGTCCGAAAAAATTGGTTTCTGTACCTAACGCAACTACTAAATAATCATAAAAAATTTCTCCTGTATCGGTTTCAATATGTTGTGTTTCTGTATTTACATTGATTAGACTTCCCATGTGATAATTCACATTATCATATCTGGCGAAAAGCTTTCTGAAAGGATAGCTGATGTGAGAAGGCTCAATAAACGCAGTAGCGACCTGATAAATAAGAGGAGGAAAAAAATGATAATTATTTCTGTCTACAAGTGTAATCCTGAAATTTTTATTGCGTGCAATACTTTTTACAAGATTAATACCTGCAAAACCTCCTCCTATGATGACAATATGTTTTTTCATAACAGGATATTTATGTGAATGGTGTAATGGCAGTCATTCAATAATAAGACCAAAAGATTCGATTTCCAGATATTGAAAAAACTTGTGGTACCTTTTTTTTAACAAGCAAAAATACTTTATATGACTGGGATCATAAGTTTCCGGAAAATATTAGATTAAATTTGATTCAATCAAACATCACAAAATTTTATTATATGAAAACCTATTTGCTTACTGCCCTTATTCTGGGAGTAACAGCGACCAGCTGTTCAAAACAAAAAACGGAAGAAAATACCAGCAACGACAGCATGTCAACAGTTGATATGTCAACCGATACATCTATGGCTTTACCACCTACAGATACTGCGGCTATGAATGCTCCTTCTGCGGGTAGAACAGATTCTGCCAATACAATGCGGGACAGTACAGCTACCTCTACCAGAAAATAATTTAAAATTTATTTATAATTCTAACTCTAATTATCTGCACCCCAAGTTTTTCTTAGTTTAATGCCCATATTATTAATCAACTGGGGTGCTTTTTTCCATATTCCATTTATTCTGACAGAGTTCTCATTGATCAAGTTCTACATAGAATTATAGATTTAAAACTTAAAGATTGACTGAGATTAATCAGCCAATCATTTTTATTCTTGACTTTTTCAACAATATAACCACAAATAATTAATATGGATAACAAACCACAAAACGAAAAGCAGGATCAGCTGAATTATTACAAAACCTATAATTCCGATCAGAAACTTACTACCAATCAGGGACTTAAAATTAATAATAATCAGGATTCTCTGAAAGCAGGAGAGCGCGGAGCAACACTTTTGGAAGATTTTATTTTAAGAGAAAAAATCACCCATTTTGATCACGAAAGAATTCCGGAAAGAATTGTACACGCAAGAGGTTCGGGAGCACATGGTGTTTTTAAACTTCATAAAAGCATGGAAAAGTTCACCCGGGCAAAATTTTTATCTGAAGCCGGCAAGGAAACTCCCGTTTTTGTAAGATTTTCTACGGTTGCAGGAAGCAGAGGAAGTACCGATCTGGCAAGAGATGTAAGAGGTTTTGCCATTAAATTTTATACCGAAGAAGGCAATTATGATCTTGTCGGAAATAATATTCCGGTATTCTTCATTCAGGATGCCATGAAATTTCCTGATTTGGTTCACGCTGTAAAACCTGAACCGGACAACGAAATTCCGCAAGCTGCTTCTGCACACGATACATTCTGGGATTTTATTTCTCTGATGCCTGAAAGTATGCACATGATCATGTGGCTGATGAGCGACAGAGCCATACCGAGAAGTTACCGAATGATGGAAGGTTTTGGAGTGCATTCGTTTAGATTTATAAACAGTGAGGGCGATGCTTTTTTTGTGAAATTTCATTTAAAGCCAAAATTAGGAGTTCACTCAGTAGCATGGCCTGAAGCTCAGAAAATTTCAGGAGCAGATCCAGATTTCCACAGAAGAGATCTTTGGGAAGCAATTGAAAACGGAGCCTTTCCTGAATGGGATTTGGGCGTACAGATTGTTCCTGAAGAAAATGAGCACGATTTTGATTTTGATCTTTTAGATCCGACAAAAATTATTCCTGAAGAATTGGTTCCTGTCGAAATTTTCGGAACTTTAACTTTAAACAGAAATCCCGATAATTTTTTCGCTGAAACAGAGCAGATTGCGTTTCATCCGGGGCATCTTGTTCCGGGAATTGATTTTACAAACGATCCTTTGTTACAAGGCAGATTATTTTCATATACCGATACCCAGTTATCAAGATTGGGGTCACCAAATTTCCATGAAATCCCGATTAACAGATCAGTTCCGACGGTGCATAATAATCAGCGTGACGGACACATGAGACAGCAGATTGCGAAAGGAAAAGTAAGCTATGAGCCCAATTCAATTGGTGGCGGTTGTCCGTTTCAGGCGATGATGAAGGATGGTGGGTTTGCCTCTTACGGTGAAAAAATAAGCGGAACAAAAATCAGAGCGAGAAGTCAATCATTCGTTGATCATTATTCTCAGGCAAAATTATTTTACAACAGCCAGTCTGAGCCGGAAAAAACTCATCTTCAGAAAGCTTTGATATTTGAATTGTCTAAAGTGACAATTCATGCCATCAGAGAAAGAATGGTGGGTCAGCTGAATTTTATCGATAAAGAATTGGCGCAGATTGTGGCTCAGAAATTAGGGGTTGAAGTGAAGCCACTTTCACAGCCGAATGGAAGTATTCCGGCAGACGCAGATCCTTCTACATTACAAAGTGAAGAAAGAGAGCCGAAAATTAAAATTTCAGATGCTTTAAGCATGAAAAATACGGTTAAAGATTCCATAGAATCAAGAATCATTGCAGTTCTTGTAGCAGATGGATGCGACGGAAAAAGAGTGTCGGAATTTCTTGATAAAATAGAGAAAGAAGGCGGAGTCATTCAGTTTGTTGCCCCGGAAATGGCACCTGTAAAAGCAGATGACGGCTCTCTTATCGGCCCGCAACATTCTATTTCAAGTACGATGAGTGTTTGTTTTGATGCAGTGTATGTAGCACCGGGAGAAACTTCTTCGCAAAACTGGCTTCAGCCCGACTATAAAAACAGTGTGATTGATTTTGTAAACGAAGCTTACAGACATTGCAAGGCACTTTTCTTTGATAAAAATACTGAATTGATCTATGAGCAAACCGACATTTATAAGAAAGATCATACAGATTATGCTGTAATTCTTGAAGAAAATAATAACGGAGATGAAAACTTCATCCGTGCAGTTGCCTCTCACAGAGCCTGGGAATTCGAAAAACAGAGAAACGGCTTAAAATAATTTAAAACAAACCACAAAAATATTTTTTATGAAAGCAGCAGTTTTTCACTCACCGGGTAAGATTACCTGCGATACAGTAGATGATCCTATTATTCAGGATGAAAATGATATTATACTAAAAGTAACCTCTACAGCCATTTGCGGCAGTGATCTGCATATGTATTCCGGAGGAATTCCACAGCCGAGACCAATGGTAATGGGACACGAATTTATGGGAGAAGTAGTTGAAAAGGGAAGAAATATTACCCATCTGCATCAGGGCGACCGGGTGGTAGTTCCTTTTCCTATTGCCTGTGGATGCTGTTATTTCTGCCAGAATGATCTGCCAAGCGGATGCGAGAATTCAAACCCGGAAAATTATGGTCCGGAAGGCGGAATCATGACGGAGAAAGGTGGCGGAATGTTCGGCTATACCGATCTTTACGGAGGTTACAACGGCGGTCAGGCGCAATATGTAAGAGTGCCTTATGCGAATTTCGGTCCAAGAAAAGTTTCTGATGCGCTTACCGATGAACAGGCTCTATTTCTTACCGATATTTTTCCTACGGGATATACCGGTGTTATGTGGGGTGAAATGAAGGGAGGTGAATCGGTTGCGATTTTCGGAGCCGGACCTGTCGGTTCGATGGCGGTTAAAAGTGCCATTCTTCATAAGGCCGGAAAAGTGATTGTAATCGATACTTTGCAATACAGATTGGATCAGATTAAAAAACTTACAGGTTGCGAAACCATTCTTTGGGAAGATGCAGATTCTACGGTTCAAAAAATTCGTGATTTAACCAATGGTAGAGGTGCCGATCTTTGTATTGATGCGGTAGGTTTTGAGCCTGAACGTTCTTTCCTCGACAGAGCAAAAGCAGTCATTAATTTTGAAAAAGGTTCTATGAAAGTTCTTGAAGCCTGCATGAGTGCCGTAAGAAGAGGCGGAACAGTTTCTGTTTTAGGAGTTTATGCAGTGAATTACGACAATTTCAGATTAGGACAGATTTTTGATAAAGGGATTCTTCTGAGGGCAGGACAAGCTCCGGTTCATGCAATCATCGATAAGCTGATGAAACATGTAGAAAACGGAGAGGTAAAATTAGACGATATTATTACCCATCGATTATCACTGAATGATGTATCCAAAGGTTATGAGCTTTTTGATAAAAAAGAAGATGGCTGTGTGAAAGTTGTTCTTGATCCTTGGATTTAAATAAATTTTAAAACAATTTTTAGCAAAAACAAACTCCAAAGAGAAACACTTTGGAGTTTTTATATATGATTGAAATTTGATATATATTAATTGGTAAGTCTTTCAATTTTTGTAATGACATCATCGATGTCAAAAGGCTTAGAAATAAATTCATCCGCTTTGCAGGAGTTGATTACTTCATCGGCTTTTGCATGTGCGCTGATAATCATTACCGGAATATTGGCCGTTTTTTCGTCTTCCTTTACCTGATTGCATAAATCTGTGCCTAAACCGTCCGGCAATCTTACATCCATGATAAAAAGATCAGGGACTGAAGACTGGTCACGGTTGTTGAATGCTTTAACGGTTGCAAATGACCGTACATCATAATTCTCGAATGACAGGAGTAGCTGTAATGCATCTCTGATGCCTGTCTCATCTTCTACGATAAATATTGTTTTCATACCCATCGATTGGCAAAAACGAAGCCAACTTTTATTTAGAAAACAAAATTTTAATAATCATAAAATGCACGATGTTTGCTTTTTTACGATAACCAAAAAATAGTATTATATGAATCATCCAATTTTAACGGATCAGCATGCTGTCGGATTAGGCGGTGTTGCAATCGGTACAGCTTTTGAAAAAATCTCAGACGAACAGGCACAAAACATTCTTGAAACTGCCTGGAGTGAAGGAATACGATATTATGACACGTCACCATGGTATGGTCTTACAAAAAGTGAAAGGCGTTTCGGTGATTTTCTTCAACACAAAAACAGGACAGATTTCGTTTTTTCTACAAAAGTCGGAAGGCTTTTCACCGAAGTTCCTGAAAATGAAGTTCCTCCCACAATGTGGAAAGCCCCTTTGAATTACGATTTCCGTCATGGTTATTCTGAAGATGCTGTAAAACGGTCGATTGAAGAAAGCCTTAAAAGAACTTCATTAGGATACATAGACATCGTATATGTTCATGATCTTTCTGAGGATCAGGTCGGAGACCGATATCCTTATTTTCTTGAACAGGCTAAAAAAGGAGCTTTTAAAACACTTTCCAAGTTAAGAGACGAGGGAATTATCAAAGCATGGGGAATGGGCGTCAACAAGATAGAACCTATTCTCGACTGTATAGAATATGCAGATCCGGATATTTGTCTGTCTGCAACCCAATATTCTATTCTGGAGCATGAAGATGCAGTTGATCGTTTGCTTCCTGCAGTAAAAAAAGCAAATGTAAAACTGGTTTCGGGAGCAGGATACAATTCAGGATTTATTGCTGGAAGAGATCGCTATAATTATAAAGATGTTATCCCGAAAGAAATGGCTGAAAAAAGATCGAAATTGATCGAAATTGCAAAAGAATTTAACGTAGATGTCATACATGCAGCATTACAATTTGTATTGGCAGCAGATGAATTTGTATCCATTATTCCCGGAGCAAGTACATCTTCTCAGGTTATTGATAACGTAAAAGGCTGGAAAAACAATATTCCTGTTGAGTTTTGGACAAGGCTTAAAGATGAAAAAATTATTTACGAAAAAGCTCAGGTTCCTAGCCATTAAGATTTTTTATAAATAAAATTTTGAAAGCTGCTGAATTTTCTGGCGGCTTTTCTTGTTTTTAAATAAATAATTAATCGCTAAAAATACTGCAAATTTCTTCCGCCAAAATCTTTACCTGTAAAGGTCTTTTCTTTTGATCTACATCCAGCCTGTTGTATATTCCGGTTTTTACGATGATAATATTTTCTGATGGAATCATGATGATAAACTGTCCTAAAAACCCGTAGAAGAAGCGCAATTTTATTTTACTTTCGTTATCTGCCCAGACGTTATAACAGAAAGCGTCATTTTCGGGAGTGGGATGGAGGAGTTTTTCACAATATTTTTGATCAATAAGTTGTTTTCCTTCCCAGTTTCCGTTTTGTAGAATCAGCTGTCCGATTTTAGCAAAATCTCTTGGGATGGCATGAATGCAGCAGAAAGCTTTTTCCATACCTTTTTCATCAGTGCTCCATTTGGCAACTGATTCCATTCCTAAAGGCTGCCAAATTTTTTCTGAAAGATAATCGGCAAGACTTTTTCCGGTGACTTTTTTCAAAGCTAAACCTAAAAGTTGTGGAGCTACACTTTGATATTGGTATTTCTCACCGGGCATTTCTTTTATTTCTGTTTTAAAAGTTTGTTCTGCAAGATCATCCACAAAATATTGTTTTGAATTTTCGGCAAAAGGATGGTTGTATTCTTCTTCCCAGTCAAATCCTGCCTGCATCGTCATAAGATGTTTGAAAGTAAGATATTTACCATATTTGCTCTCGGAATATTGTGGAAATACGGATGAGAACAATTGATCTTCAGAATCCAGATAACCGTCATCAATGGCAAAGCCTGTAAGAACGGAAAGGATACCTTTTGCCATCGAGAAAGAGTTCATTAGTGATGATGGATCGTGATCTTTCCAATATTTTTCGTGGATAATTTTATTGTTTTTTATAACGACAAGTGAAGAAGTACTGGTTTTTTCAAGCTCCTCAAGCAGTGTTGAAGAAAGTTGCTTTTTATTATAATCACTATGTTTTTGCCAAGATTTTTGTTTAAAGTTTGAAACCGGATTAGAAGGAAATTTTTCTTCATCATCAGTAGAGGGTGTAAGAGATCCTTTTTTGAGATTAATGCGTAATGCTTTAAAAATATAGCCATATCCGCAAATGCAGATCGTTGCAGCGACTGCTGTTGTTCCCGCTAAAAATCCGATTAAAACTTTTTTAGTATTCAAATTATATTCTTTAAACCAAAGCTTTTATGTTGTCTGTAAGCTTCAGATTTTGTTTATATTAAATTTTTAACTTCAAATTTTATACCTGTATGACCAACTTGTGCAACTTGGATAATTTATTGTAGCTTTACAAAAAAATTAATGAACTTCAAACTGCGTTCTACAAAAGAAGGTCTCATTTACATAAGACAATCTATTATCCTTAATCTTAAACGACCCAATGCTCTGGAAGGAGCTAAAGTATTGGGAAAACCGGTCATCATCAATGTTAATCATATCGGGTTTTTGAGTCATAATATGGATGGAAATGTCACTTTCTTTATGGCAAACGGTTTCGAGATTTCCATGAATGTATTTCATAACGAGGCAGAAGAAGTCTTCAACTGTGCAAAAGCAGGTCTTGAGAAAGAGGTTCTGTAATATTTTCTTATTTATTCAGCTTTTTCAAGCTCAAAAAATGTTTTGCTGCCGTCAATATTGGTATATTCAAGTTTTACAAAGCCAAACTGTTCATTAAAGTATGAGGTAAGCTCCGTTTCACCAATTCTGCTTTTTGCTTTTCCATATACTATATAGCATTCTAAATTTCCAAGTTTGGTGTTGATATTTTTCTTTTCTCTAATTTCATATTCGTATTTATTTTCAATACCACCTTCCCATTTCAGCCATCTCTCATCCGACCAGTGATCGCCAATTTCAAGCCCCCATTTCCATTTTGTTCCGATTTTGTAAGGAGCTTTTATATAAGGAAAAGGATTTAGTTCTAATATTTCAAAATAGATATTTCTTGGCGGATGAATCCATACATTCATGTCATTTTCAATAGCACCTGTGGTTTCCATGGAAAAGAAATCATTGTTTTTCATTACATATTTATATTCTATGGCAGTTTGATTGTAGCCGGGATCAACACCTGCAAAAGCATTTCCCGGATGTGGCTCGATAGTAATGTAGTTTACGGTTTCATCATTCTGTTTTTCAAATTCCACAAATTCCCATCCTGCAACACTGAATCCTTCGGGCTGCATTTCCAGATTTCCTTTTTTTATCAGATACTTTTGATTGTTTTTGACAATAGAGTAAGAATAAGTAAGCTTTTTGCCGGGCTTATAAATCTTATTGTCTTCGTTGTAGTTGGCATCGTAAGATTTGTTTTTGTCCGGTTTTTCTACGGTAACATCCAGATCATCATAGATAAATTTGCTGTGATCTGTTTGTGAAAAATAAACAGTGGGAAGCAGTAGAAATACAAGATATTGGGTCGGTTTCATTTTGTGATCGTTTGGTTATCAAATATATTACAAATATTGAATATTCGAGTCGTAGCAAAGGCACAGATATTGATTAGCCTACATAAAAAATCACCATCATGAATATTAAACGAATCTTTGGAGCAGTGCTTACAATTTTGGGTATTATCGGTCTTATTTATACCGGAAGTCAGCTAATCAATAAAAGTGAAGGCTACACCACACTTATTGTAGTTGGAGTGATCGGGCTTATTTTCTTCTTTTCGGGAATAGGTCTTGTAAAAAATACAAAAGACGAAGCCTGATTCTTTTTTAGAAACAAAATTCTTATCAACAACTTATTTGTTCTAAAGTAAAAATTTAAAATCCACAGCAAAACTTGCTGTGGATTTTATTCATATTATATTTTGTAGTGATGGTACACATGTATATTCAAACGCTATGCCATGAATAAGAAAAGGGGCTGTTTTTTTATGAATTTTTGTTAAAATATCAGGTTATGAATTTTAGATTAAAATAAAGCTGGTTTTTCTTTCGGAAACACTTCCGTGGCACAAATTCTGTAATACAGAAACAAGCAAAATAAAGTCTATGGAAAAAATCAACATTATGGTAGCTTTTTGCCAAGAATGTGGCGGTTATCATTCAGCAGCTCCTGCTGATCCCAATCAGATCGATCATCCGGAAATAGTAGATCACTTTTTTTATCACGGTGAGCCTTGGTTTACATTAAATCAGGAAACTTTCAAAAAAGCTGCAATGCTTGAAGCTACGGAGGTAAGAACAGTATCTTTGAATCATCACCGAGAATACGATTATATGTATTGTAAATGCAGCAAAAAAGTAAAAACAGCAACCAAAACACCGGTTTATCAGTTTTCAGGTTCAAATGTTGCAGTGCCGGTTCAGCAAAAGGCAGAAGCAGAAACAGATATTTATTTCAGAGATGTTTACAGTTTGTGTTACAATTTTCATTAATTCTGTTCAATGATGTTCCACATACATTTTTACTTCAGCAATAAGTTCAGACTTAAAAAAACCGTAATCATTAAATTTGATTACGGTTTTTAGTTATATAATTCTTAATTAAATAATATTTATTCTAAGATCATTATTATTTTCTTCCACATTAAGATCAATAATGGGTGTGTTGGAATTGCTCAATGCTTCAGCGATCTTTTCTGCAGCAGTGTCGCAAAAATCTAATCCGGAATAATCCGGATTCAGCCCGCCAATGAAAGGAACGGCCATTATGAAAAGATTATCTGTAGCTTCACCATAAACATTCAGAGCCTGAAAATAATCGTTGATCCCGAGTCCGGGAACTTTCAGATAGTAATTGTTGTTGTGACCCTCAACTACATTTTCAGTATTCTTTTCGAACATTTCTTTTCCATTTTCGTATTCTTTAAAGCCAAGATATGCCGAACTTGTGATATTCTCATCTTTCAACCCTTCGAAAGGAAGATCCTGCAGATTCATCTGTTGCTGACCAATGGCATCAATATACATTTTGTAATGATCCTTTATTTCTTTTCCGTCTTCGGTTTTACAGCAATAAATTCCGCCTGATTCCGGATGAGGTTCTACCGTACTTTCTTTATCTACTTGAATCAGATCAATCAAACCTGCATCATGAAGCGCCATCATTTCCCGATAGGAAGATTGAGGAAGTGAAGCAATTATTACGGAGATCAAAGGCATTAAAACAGATTTCAGTCGAAGCATATCTTCAGCAGAAAAATGTTTGGCAGGATAATTCATTGAATAGCTGAATGCCGCAAGTTTCTCTTTCCAGGTGATTGATTGTCTTTTTTCTATCGATTTTTCGGCTTCCCTGTATTCGGCTTTAAAAAGATCGAAACTGTCAGATTTTTCTCTTAAGCTAAGCATTTTTTCAGCAAACTCTTCTAAACTTAAATCTTTTATAACATCATAAAATTCAGGATCTTTCTGTTTGATGGGAAGTTTAAAATTAATCTTAAAAACATAATCCAGATCTACAAAACCACCATTTTTCTTTTTGTAATCATAAATTTCCTGAAGCGACATCGTCCACTCCGATGAATAGGAGTCATCTTCCGAATGAAATCTTAGTGCAGGTAAAAAACCTCCCGTCGAAAACATATGAATTTTAAAGTTTTCTGAATTTTTGTTGAGTTGATATTCTATTTTTCCGCTTTCTGTTTCCACAAATTTACCGTTGAGCCTTGCAATGGTTTTCACTGCATCAATTGCGGTAAGGGATGTTCCGCGAACAGCAACAGGAAAATCACTGCCGTTTTTGAATTTTGAAGGCGGGTAAGGTGAATCGAACCAGCCATTTGTTTTTTCTTCGTGAATTTTAGGCCAGGTATGTCCGGTGCAGATAATAACTTTGTTGACAAGTATTTCTTCATCCCGATCTGTTTTTATTTTAAACTGATCTTCCTTATCGGCAGACTTTATAATATCAGTAACGGCTGTTTTATTTTTTGCAAAAACCTTGATACCTTCTTTTTTAGCCAGTTTAATATATTGTTTAAACTGATCTTCCAGAAAATCTCCCAACAGCAATCTGGGAATAACCTGATAAGGATTAAATTTTTCAGCATCGCTGAAATCAGGAAAATTTTTTGGCGGATTTTGTTGAAGATATTGTTGAAAAGTATCAGCAAGCTCAGGCAATTCGTTTGCCGAGACATTGGCAACGTGTTCTTTTAATGAACCCAAATTTCCATAAGGCATTCCGGCTCCAAAACGCTCGTTTTTTTCGAAAATATAGATGGTTTTGGGACAAACCGATTTTTTTAAAATATGCTTTAAAGTCATCAGCGCAGCGGGACCTCCGCCAACAATAGCAATGACATTTGGTGATTGATTATCCATAAAATATAAATGGTTTAGCTTTTTAGATTCAAAATATGTTCCTAATCTTATCGCTTATAGCCAAAAAATAATTAGTGGGGTTATGTTTTCGGTCATAAAATCACTTTCTTCTGAAAAAATAAGTCAAGCCCTTTTTCGTTTTCTATGCAATATAAAAAACTGATTTACTAAGATTTTTTCGACGTGTTTATGGTAACTCACAGCTAAAAAGTACCACATATGGGCAATTTCGCAAACGCAATGCCTTTGCTGGTATGGCAGTTGTAAGAAATATAGCACACTAAAAATATTATTATGAACAACGAAAGAACAGTATCAGTATTAAACGATTTGTTAAACATCACAAACGACAGAATTCAGGGATTTTCTAAAGTTGAAGACAAAGTTTGGGATACCTACACTCCTTTAAAGGCTGATTACGATCAGATGGTAAGTCAATCGCAGACAATGAAATCAGAATTGAATAATCTTATTCTTGAAAGAGGAGGAGAGCCTGATAATACAGGAAGTACAGCAGGAGCAATTCACAGAACATGGATTGATGTGAAAAATTCTTTTTCGGGAGATAAAGCAGAATCTACATTAGAAAATGTAGTATATGGAGAGGAAGCGGCAATTAATGCTTATCAGGATGCGCTGGACAGCGGAGATCTTTGTCCTGAAAGTTCCAGAGTGGTGAGTGATCAGCTACATCACCTCAAATCATCATACAATAAATTCAGTAACTTAAACGAAATGAAAAATTAAATCGTTTACCGGGATTAGTCTTTTATTTTGGAATATTTAATCCATCATAGTGTTACAATTTTCAATCCTAAGAAAGCAATTTTTTTAGGATTGTTTTTTAATATTAAAACTGAACAAAATATATATGGAAATTACAGCTGATCTGAAAAACGAATTTCTTACAAATTCCAAAGCTATCGAAAAGGTAGAAGTGCTCTACAAAAAGAAGCAAAAATTCAGTGGCGAACTTCAAATGGTAAGAGAAGATCCTTTCGAGATTAGAATTTTTGATCAAGATCAGGATGAAGATGAAGCCGAACATATTGTTTTTTTTGGAAGAGCTGTAGAGATTACCTTGAATTACTTTGACGGAACCGTAAAGGTTTTTAAAGATATGGTTTAAAACCCTGATAATACTCATTCTCTTCTAAACTCAGATTGTTGTAATCTGAGTTTTTTTGTTAAAATTATTCACTTTTTACCTCAATGAATAATGAAATTTGATTGCGTGGCATAGCGATTGATAAAGGGAAAGTGTATCAATCAGAAAATGAAAATGAATCTCAGTTTAAACAATAATTGGATGAAAAATGACGAGGTAACTGTAATGCTTGCTCTGTTGGATAAAGACCTACAAGAAATGATGCTGCACTGCGTAAAGCATAAGTGGAGATTTGAAATGATAAGTTCGAACAATCTTCAGTTATACATTCCGAAAGATTCTCTGCATCTGCTTTTTTATCTTGGTCATCAGGTTTTATCCGGAGGGAAATCATCGGATGTTGAAGCTTAAAAGTGATATGATTAATATTATTTCGTTTTATGGTGAAAAAACACTTTGTTGAAATTGTTTTTAATGAAATCATGTTATTTTATTAATTAAAAATAAAAAATTAGTGAAAATATTATTTCAAATTTTAATAATTTAATTTTCAGTGTTTTAGAATTAAAATAGAGGTCGGAAAAATAGAAAATCCTTTTTTGGTACAGTAATTGAATAAATTATGCCACATCGGAAAAATAAAGCAGTGATCAATGTTTTAATGATTCTGATGTCTTATATAAGTAGTACATATTATTGCTTAATATCTTTTAGAAATCAATTAATATATTTTATATGAAATCAAAACTAGCAGTCTTATCGCTTGCCATGGCGATGCCCATGTGTGTATTTGCACAAGATTCACTTCAGGTAATGAACAATGGAGAATATCCGAATACTTTTTCTTCGGGATCAGCTAATGTACAGCCATTTACACAATCTTCAAAAAGATTTAATGACTGGTCGATCTCTTTCGGGGGCGGGGTTCCGCTAATGCAGTCGGCAGATCTTACATCCATTAAGAACGGAGGTGGCAAAAACCTTATCGGATATTCGGCTTACTTCAGTGTTGATAAAGCAATAACACATGCTTTCGGTTTAAAATTGCAGTATGACCGTGGTGAAACAAGACAGGGTTGGTTTAATACAAAAGATGCCGCACCTGCAAATGCTGCTGCTAATATGCAAGTAGGAGCAAGAACACAATATGATGCGATCTCCATTTTAGGAGACATTAATTTCTCTAATCTGATGAGAAGGGTAGACAACAAATCTCCTTACAGATGGGCTCTTCACGGTTATGCCGGTGTAGGAACTCTGGCGTACAGAGCGTACCAGAAAGATGAGTTTGGGCAAAGATTAATGACAGAGGTAAAACCATTTAAATTTAATTCATTCTTTGGACAGGCAGGAGCTGGTCTGAAGTATAAATTATCAAACAGATTAGACCTGGAAGGTAGAGTAATGTATGTCGTAACAACCGATGATGAATTTGACGGAGGTGGAGCACATACAAGTGCCATCAACAATATATCTGAGCAGACTTCGGATAATTTCTTTAATACAACTTTAGGTCTTACCGTTAATTTAGGAAAGCACGAGTCACACTTAATGTGGCACGATCCGATGCAGGAGATTTATTACAGAACAGAAGTTTTGGAATCTAAAGTAAATGATATTGAAGTATGTAAAGCCGGTGATGTTGATAACGACGGCGTTTGTGATGACTGGGACAGACAGCTTGATACTCCTGCAGGAGCAAGAGTTGACGGAGCAGGTGTAGCTTTGGATGTAGATATGGATGGGGTAATCGATCTTTACGATAAATGTGTTACAGTTCCGGGACCTGTAGAAAACAACGGTTGTCCGGTAGAGAATCAAAACTCTGGAACTGTTGCCGAAACAGAAACAAAATTGGACGGAATTGAATTTGAACTTAATTCGGACAGAATTTTGCCTAATAATACACCGATATTAAATAATGCGGTAGGCTATATTAATTCTTCCAACGGTTCATATACCGTTGTAGGAGCTGCCGACACAAGAGGAAGTGAAGCCTACAACCAAAAACTCTCTGAAAAAAGAGCGAATAATGTGAAGGAATATTTGATCAAAAATGGAGTAGAATCTACCAAGCTTGATGCGCAAGGAAATGGTAAAAAAGATTTGAAATATCCGGAATGTGATCCTGCATCAAAATGTCCTGAATGGAAAAACAAAGCCAATAGAAGAGTGTATTTTAAAGCAAAATAAAAATAATAACTTCTAATGTAAAGTCTGTCTCAATCACGAGACAGACTTTTTTGTTTTACAAATAATCGATCGATTTTAAATGATATTTTAGAATATAGAATCTTTATTCAGAATCGTAGTTTTACGACAATTTTTTATTTAATGTGGAATTTAATTTTACATATCGTAAAAGTTATTTAATTTTACAAAGCATTCAAAACACAAATAAGATGAAAAGCATTTCCACAAATGCGGAAAAAATTTCGCAGAATCATATTGCAGGCGTACAGCGTGTAGTACATCTTGAGATCATCATTGATGGCAAAATCATCAGTCACTTCAAACATTTCCGGCTTCATCAAAGCGTCAGAAAACATCACAACTTTGAACTTACTTTAGCATACGATTCTTTAGCAGAAAGACAAAATCATGAGCTGCAGGATGCTCATCATTTTCTCGGTAAACGATTAACTGTTGTATTCAAATATAAAGATGCAATTGATGAAAGCCCGGAAAGAACATTTGTCGGAATTATTACAAAAGTAGCCTACAGCCAGGAAAAAATGAGCCTTGGTAATGTTATTCTGAAAGGTTTCAGCCCGACTATTTTGATGGATTCTGCTCCTCACACCCAAAGTTTCGGTGGCGATCAGTCCGTAAATACTTCAATCATTGCAGAGAGAATTTTCAAGGAAACCATAGATTCAGGAAAATTTGATTATAAAATTGATGCCCAGAACCAGAGCTATATCAATTACAGTGCTCAATATAAAGAAACGCATTACAACTATCTTTCTAGACTTGCAGAAGCGTATGGCGAACAGTTTTATTATGACGGAGAAATTTTATATTTCGGTAAACTGCCTCCCAATGAAAAAGCAATCCGTCTGATTTATGGAAGTAATGTCAATGACATTGGTGTAGAATTAAAAGCTGTTCATATCAAACCTCAGTTTTTTGGCTACAACAGCAGCGACCATGCAAAAATGCAAAGTTCTAGCGCTGAGATCAGACATTTAGGACAATTGGCGGAAAAAGCATATCAAATCAATCAGGATATTTACAAAACCGCTTCATTGGTTTCTTCACCTGTGAATGCCAATATGCCTTTAGATTTGGATGATGCTCAAAAAAGTGCAGCAGGAAGTGCAGCTGTGGAAGTGTTTTCGGTTTCGGGGGTAACATCAGTTCCATTTTTATATCCGGGTTGTGTTGCAGACATTGAAATGAGGAAACCGGACAGCAATCAGACTTCTTATTTTACAAAGCTGATGATTACTGAAGTTTCTCATGAAGTAGATACCAAAGGTTTTTACACAGGGTCATTTGAAGCAATTGCCGAAGGAACCGGTTTTTTGCCTAAACCTGAATTTACAATCCCGTCTGCAGAACCACAGATTGCAACCGTTATTTCCAATACTGATCCTCTGAATCAAGGACGTGTACAGGTGAGATTTGACTGGCAATTGAATGATACGACTCATTTTATTCGAATAATGAGTCCGGATGCGGGAGGAACTGATGCGGTTACACAAAACAGAGGTTTTGTCGCCGTTCCGGAAGTTGGAGATCAGGTTATGGTTGGTTTTGAATATCATCATCCCGATTTTCCGTTTGCCATGGGCGGAATGTTTCATGGGCAGGTTGCACTTGGAGGTGGCATTAACAATCACATGCGATCCATTCAGACAAAAAGCGGAATAAAAGTTTTGATGAATGATGATGAAAAAAGCGTCACCATCTCAGATCCGAGCGGCAATACCTATTTCATGGACGGAAATGGTAATATCTCCGTGACTGCGCCTAAAAATATTACTTTTACGGCTGGGGAAAACATCAATATGACGGCAAATATGAACATCACTTCTTCTGCAGGAATGAATATTTCTGAAAATGCAGGTTTAAATCACAGCAGTTTTGCCGGTGCAATGATGATACAAAATGCTGTTGCAGATTATTCCCTAATGGCTGCGAATATTATGGAAGTTGCACAAGGCGAAAGAAAATCTAAGGCAAAAGAAGTAACCGATCAATCTTCTAATAAAAAAATAATTTCCGCAAATAAAAATGAGATTCACACCAAAGGTACTTTTGATAATAATAGCGGAGAGAATTCAAAAATGCATTGATTATGGCAGGAGGAAAAATTACAAGAATTGTAGGGGGAAATAACAGTATAGAGTGCGAGCAATGGAGCGTTTATACTGAAAAATTTTCAGCCTATGCAGAGAATGGAAGCTATTTTACAGCAGATAAAGGAACAAATATCGGAGAGCCAAAAGATCCGCCTTCTTCAGGAAACTATTTCAAAAAAGCTTGGTGGAGTTCAGATTATGAAGGAACTAAACAAATTACAAAAGCTAAAGTTGGAGATGTTGTTTATTTTCAAGTGGAAATGACTGAGAAATTTCCACAAAACAATCTTTCTAAAAATCAACAAGAAAAAATCTCTTTTAAATTATATGAATTTAATGGTCATGATTATAGTTTGGGTTATATGTATATTTTTGCCCCCAGAATTTATTTGGATAAACAACCAAAAAAAGATAAGGAGGTAAAATATTTGATTTGGGAAGATGCGAACGAAAACAAAAAAGTAGATTTGGAAGAAGAGTATAGTAAGAAGTTTTATAATGAAGAAAAAGTTAATGGAAAAAAAGCGATTATAGCATTTCAATTGAGTGATGGTTTATCAGAGTATTTTAATGAATTTGCTGAACTAAAATTGTTTATGTCTCTTTCTTATGATTGGGAAACGATAGAGTTACCTGAAACAGAAAATTTATACTTAGATGTTGAACCTAAACCGCCATTAATAAAAGAAATTTATGTAAGATTGTTGAATTATCAAGTTTCTCAATCATCAATTAACCACTTGGATAAAGTTAATGGAAGTATACAATATTTAGAAGGTAATGATAATATTATGAGTGAAAAAGTAAACATGGATTACTTTTCTGTTAAAATTGATGAATTACCTAAGTTTGCTAATGACAATATTATACTTTTATATAAAAAAATTAGAGAAAACTTCTTAACTCTTTCTAAGGGTAATGTTTCATTTGATTCTCATTCTGAACCTTTTCACAGTAATGTCAATGGAAGATGGGAGTTTAAACCATATTCTATAGAACAAGATCCTAAGTTTGAAAAAGAACAATTAAGAAGATGGAGGAATGAGCTAGGTAGTACTATTCTTTTTATTGAAGCTGGTGGTGGGTTTATAGAAGACAAGATAGGTGATTCTGGTGCAGTCTTAGAGAGTGAAACTAATCCTTATGATATGTGTTGGATATTTACTACTATTGTTACCCAAAAAAGTGAGACTCAACCATTTTCAGGACATAGGCAATTTGGAATTCATAAAGATGAAGATGGATGTTATAGATTTTATGCGCGTGCAATTGATAGAATTTGGCCCACTCCCACAATAGTGAATTTAAGTATGGGTAGAAAAGATTTTGCAATAAAAGATTATTTAACTATAGCAGATTCAACTTGGAATAATTTAATAAATAATGTCTCAAAGTTTATTATTAAAAATGGAGGTAAAACTACTATAGTGAAACCAGAAATTGTAAGAACAGATTTTAATAAATTTAGAGATAAATATAAAAAAACTCCTGTTAATTTTATTGGAAATATTCCTCAATATAAAGAAATTCAAGAAGATGAAATCTAAATTAGTATAATATTATGAATAATATAAAAAATCATTCAACGTATTCGATTGCTATATATATATTAAAATTATGGCTGTTAACAAGTTTAGTATCAATAGTTATATTTAAGTTAATAGAAATATCAAGTATTGGTATCTCTCACTTTTGGGATAGATTAATAACGTATTTAATTTATGGATCAGTTCTTGGTTTAGTAAACTCACTTCCTGCATTTATTGTATTGGGATTAATAATAAAATTTTGGACGAAAAATAAACTAAAATTAATCATTATTGCAATTCCACTATCTTTTGTTTCTTTCTATTTTTTTCATTGGCCATTCGAAATTGATCAGCCTAAAATATTTGTATTTCCTATTACATACTCTATTGTTATTTCATTTTTGATTTTGATTTTAAAATTAAAAAACTCTACAAAAAACGAGATTAATTCTTGATGTAAATATGAACTTGCTTGAATTGAAACTATTTTCCTCTAATTGGAGAATTAGAGAATCTACATTCATTAGGTATTGCGGGTAATCCTCTAAAGTTTTTACCATGGCTCAATATTTCAGTCACTCAATTAACACAATTTTCACTTGAAATTTTAAACGCCTCAAAACTAGAAACTATTCATGCAAAAGATCTAAAACTCAAAAACTACAA
The DNA here is from genome assembly GCF_001693475.1 of Chryseobacterium sp. CBo1. Taxonomy (NCBI): domain Bacteria; kingdom Pseudomonadati; phylum Bacteroidota; class Flavobacteriia; order Flavobacteriales; family Weeksellaceae; genus Chryseobacterium; species Chryseobacterium sp. CBo1. The sequence goes on along the minus strand of NZ_MAUH01000012.1, from coordinate 102,594 downwards.
AGAAATAAAATCTATTTGTGAAGAAACATTACTTTTTATTATGATGAATAGAAATATGTAAGTTAAAAAATCTCTTATAACAATAATTATATGAAATTCTTTTTTTTATTACTATTCTTTTTGGGAATATGTTTGTTAATTTTCATAGAAGAAAATATTAAAATTCTATATGTGATAGTCATATTGTTACTTCCTTATATTTTTATTGTTATTTACGGATATTTTAGAGATGAAGTCAAACAAAAGCAGAATAGTCATTATGACGAAATTTTTATTCAAAAACTTTTAAAAACAGGTGTTCCTCTAATCATTAATTTTGAAAGTGCAGTGAATAATATTGAAGAAAAAATTAAACCATGCAACGAAGATGTTGATTATCTAAAACAGTTTTTTTTATTTAATATGTTTTTAAATAATCAAATAGATGAAGTTTTTACTTTAGTAGAACTAAAATATAAAATAGGAAAAAAAGTATTTTTAAAAAAAATATTCTTCCCATTTTCGAAACAAAGCACAGAGTCCATATTGAAAATGCAAAAAAAAACTACTTTATATTACAATCCAAAATCGCCTCAAGAATCTATTGTTGATTTACAATTTATTAATAATTATATTTAACTCAATAAAATTTATTATAGCTGACCCAAATTATGATGTTTATTCAAAAAATATATAAGATTTGAGAGAGCTATTTGTGAGAAGAAGATAATTTAACAGATTTATTTTCATCCTATATCATCGATTGAGTCGATGCGACAACTCAACGATCAGAATTTAAATTTGTAGTGATTTAAAAATGAAAAAGGTGAACCCAAATAGATTCACCTCTTCATCATATATATTCGTCTGTTACGACTGTATAAACTCCAAGAGATCTTTATTAATCGTTTCGTGCTCCGTAGTCGGCATTCCGTGAGGAAAACCAGGGTACGTAATCAATTTTCCGTTTTTCAGTAATTTTGCAGATTTTATTGCAGAATTTTCGATAGGAACAATCTGATCATCCTCACCGTGAAGAACCAAAACAGGAATTTCAACTGCCTTCAGATCTTCTGTAAAATCAGTCTCAGAAAACGCTTTGATTCCGTCATAGTGAGCGACAATTCCACCCATCATTCCCTGTCTCCACCAATTTCTTTGTACACCTTCTTTTATTTTAGCACCTTCTCTGTTGTAACCGTAGAAAGGGAAAGTCAAATCGATATAAAACTGGTTTCTGTTATTCAGAGTCTGTTCTCTGATTCCATCAAAAACTTCCATTGGAACACCGTCAGGATTGTTTTCACTTTTCACCATTATCGGCGGAACTGCACTGATTAAAACGGCTTTTTTTGCTCTTCCGTTAGCATATTTGTTAACGTAACGGATCACTTCACCACCACCTGTAGAGTGACCAATGTGAACTACGTCTTTCAAGTCAAGGAATTCTACCAATTCCGCTGCATCAGAAGCATATTGTTCAATCGTGTGATTATAAATATTTTGGCTGGAACGACCGTGACCTCTTCTGTCGTGCGAAATCACTCTGTAACCTCTTTGTAAGAAGAAAATTACCTGTGCATCCCAATCATCAGAAGATAAAGGCCATCCGTGGTGAAACATCAAGACTGGTCCTTCTCCTTGGTCTTTGTAAAAAATCTCTGTTCCGTCTTTTAATTTAAGTGTGCTCATAATACTTGTTTTTTAATGTTAATTTATTATTTGAATCTTGTTGTCTTAATTCTTTAGCAAATGTAGGGTGGCTAAATTCAATTCATCTTAACCTAAGTTAAAATCGTTCATTTGAAATAATTTTTTTCCAGTTTAAAACTTCGTTAGCAAGTATTGTAAGTTCTCCAATTTTTAGTCGCTTCAATCTTTTTTCTTTATCGAATTATTTTTATTCATTAAAACAGATAGCTCATGTTATAAAAATTCACATCACTTTATTAAAATTATTGATAAATAAATATTTTTAAAAATTTAATAATAATATTTATTTATTTTTAAATAATTTAGTCGCTATTATGTTAAAGTATATCATCCCTGACAATGAGATCGGAAGATTGAAAAAATTAGAATTTTTTGATCTTTTAAATATAGGCAAAGACCCTCAATTTGATGTTTTTGCAGAAACGGCATGCTTAATTGCAGATTGCCCTTCCTCTTTAATAGCGATCATGGAAAGCGAAACGCAGACCATCCAAAGCTGTATAGGTCTTGAGATCGATTCTGTAGACCGCGAAAATACGGTTTGCCAATATTCAATTGCGAGCGGGGAAGTTGTTATTATTAATGATACGCTTTTAGACGACAGATCGCGTCACAATCCGTTGATTTTAGCAGGCGGCATTCGTTTTTACGTTGGTGTACCCTTTGTAGATGATGAAGGTTTTGCACTGGGAACGATCTGTTTGATCGATTACAAACCCCGAACGATTACAGAAAGTCAGATTACTGCTCTCAAAAAACTTGCAGATGTTATCTCTAAGCTACTTACCTCAAAGAGAAAAACAATTTATGCAGAATATTTTCAGCAGATTTTTAATATTTCGAATAATCTGATCTGTGTATTGGATGAAAAATTAGAGTTTAAAGATTTCAACCCTGTCTTTGAAAAAATATTCTCTTTAAAAAAAGAAGAAGCTGTCGGCCTTAATTTTATCCAAGTTTTAGGGAAAGATAATCATTCGCTTTCGAAGCTTAATAATTTTCCGGAGAACGTAGATGAGGTATCTTTTACTACGTCTACAATTACTAACGATGGCAGTTCTGTCATCATTGAGTGGCTGTTGAAACCCAATCAGGATCTCTCTGAGATTTTCTGTTTCGGAATCAATATTACCGCACAAACCGAGGAAAAACGTCAGCTTGAAAGCTCAGAAAGACGTTTCAGAAGCTTTTTTGAAAATGCAATCGGTTTGATGAGTATGCACGATATGGAAGGAAACATTCTTGCTGTGAATGAAAAAGGAAGAGAAACCTTGCATTATTCTGTGGATGAAGTGAAAGATCTTAATCTGAGAGATCTTGTTCCTGAACAGAATTGGATGGCTCTGAAACAATATCTTGAGCGCATTAATCAAAATGAAGAAGATTTCGGAACGATGATTCTGAAAACTAAGGAAGGTGAAGAATTGATCTGGATGTATCATAATCTTGTTGAAATTAATGAAGAAGGAAAACCTTATGTAGTAAGTACAGCTCTGAACGTCACTGAAAGAATGAGTTTGGAGAAAGATCTCATTTATACAAAAAAAATGCTGGAACAGACCAGCTCGGTAGCCCAGGTAGGTGGATGGGAAGTAAATCTTGTGACCAATACCGTATTTTGGTCTCAGAGTACCAAAGAAATTCATAAAATAAAAAATAATTTTCAGCCTGACTTCGAAAACGCCATAGGTTTTTATAAAGAAGACAGCAGGGAAAGAGTAAAATTCTTATTCAACAGAGCAGTGACAGAAGGAATTCCTTATGATGAAGAATTTCAGCTTGTCCGTAACGATGGTGTTACAATCTGGGTGAGGGTAAAAGGAATTCCCGAGTTTGAAAATGGAGTTTGCAACAGGGTATTCGGAATTATTCAGGATATTGATGTCTTCAAAAAAATGTTCCTTGAAATTACCAGAAAAGAGGCCATGATGCAGTCGTTTGTTACCTATGCTCCCGTTGCAGTAGCTATGTTTGATAAAGATCTTAATTTTATTTCTGTGAGCAGCGTATGGAGAGATGAGTTTAATATGCATGATGCCGAAATTATAGGTAAGAATCTTTTTTCTGTTTCGCCAAATGTTCCTGAAGAAAGAAAAGAAATCTACCGTGCTGCATTACGGGGGAAAACCTACATCAACGAAGATTTTGCAGTTAATGTTGATGGTAAAGAAGAAACGCAGCATTATGATCTCAAAGTAGGACCTTGGTATCTTTCAGATAATGAAATAGGAGGTGTTATTGTATCTGTACAGAATATTACAAATGCTGTTCAGATCAACGAAGAGCTGAAAAATGCAAAAAAAATGGCTGAAATTGCAAGCAAGGCAAAATCAGAATTTCTGGCAAATATGAGTCATGAGATCCGTACTCCTTTGAACGGGGTGATCGGATTTTCCGATTTGCTTTTAAGAACCCCACTCAATGAGATTCAGACACAATACCTTAATTATATTAATGAATCCGGGGAAAATCTCCTGAACATTATTAATGATATTCTTGATTTTTCTAAAATAGAATCCGGAAAAATGGAACTTCTGATAGAGAAAAGTGATGTGTATGATATGGTAAGCCAGGTGATTAATGTCATTCTGTATCAGTCTCAAAAGAAAAATATTGAGCTTCTTCTGAATATTGAACCGGGACTTCCAAAAACACTCTTACTTGATGAATCGAGGTTAAAGCAAATTTTGATTAATCTTTTAGGAAATGCCGTAAAGTTTACCGAGCAGGGTGAAATCGAGCTGAAGGTAGAAAAATTACGCATGGACGATACAAATATTGTTTTACGCTTTTCTGTACGAGACACCGGTATCGGTATTCCTATCGGAAAGCAGAAGCATATTTTTGATGCATTTACCCAGGAAAACAGTTCCATCAGCAAGCGTTATGGCGGAACCGGTCTTGGGCTTACCATTTCAAACAATATTTTGGGGTATATGGGAAGCCATTTATCATTGATCAGCACGCCGGAAAAAGGCTCTGTGTTTTTCTTCGATATTGCAATTCCTTATGAAATGACTGATTTGAAAGAAGATGAAGATTTGACTATACAGAAAGTGCTTGTTGTAGATGATAATGAAGCCAACAGAATCATTCTGCAGCATATGCTTGCTTATAAAAACATAGAATCCACATTGGCAGCCAACGGAATGGAAGCCCTGCAAATATTACTGAAAGGTGAACGTTTTGATGTGATATTGATGGATTATCACATGCCCGTAATTTCAGGTTTGGAAACAATTGATAAAATCAGAGAATTGTTTAATCAGCGAAAAGAGATTTCACCATTGGTTGTTCTTCATACTTCTTCAGAAGAACACGATGTTATCAACAATTTCCGTAAAGAAGATAATTCTTATTTCCTTTTGAAACCTATTAAATCCGATGATCTTTACAAAACGCTCAGACGTGTGGCTCAAAATAATGTGATTGAAATCTCAGGTCAGGAAAATTCACAAAAAGATCAGTTTTCCTTCATGAAAGAGCTTGAAGTTCTTTTGGTAGACGATAATCCGGTGAATATGGTTCTGAACAATAAGATGATGAAATCACTTACACCCGATGCAAAATTAACAGAAGCGGTGAACGGTCTTGAGGCTTTGGAAGAATGTAAGAAAAAGAACTTTTCACTTATTCTCATGGATGTACAAATGCCGGTAATGAACGGTATTGAAGCTACACAACAAATCCGTCTTTTACAAGGATATGAAAATGTACCTATCATCGGTGTAACAGCCGGAAACGTTTTGGGAGAAAAAGAAAAATGTCTGGAATCCGGGATGAACGATTTCCTGCCAAAACCTTTAAGACAAGCAGATCTTCTTGAAATGCTCAAAAAATATATTGCCATTAAAAATGATGATGATAATGATGTGGATAATCATACAAATGTTGAAATATTGACTGAAAAATACATCAATATGGATATGCTGAATGAGCAGATCGGTGGCGATGATGATTTTAAAGAAATATTTTTAAATCTTGTGATCAACGAGCTTACCCAGACAGAGAATAATATTGATACTGCTGCAGCCGTGAAAAATACGGGCGATGCTAAAATGATTCTTCATAAGCTTAAAGGAACTGCGGGAACTGCAGGTCTTTTCAGTCTTTCAGAATGTGCTTTGAAATGGGAGAAGAAAGCAGACGACAACATGGATTTTTCTGCCATGAAAAAAGAGATCATTGAAGAGATAACAATAGGATTAGATATCATAAAAAGTTTAATAAAATAAAATCAAAAGCTATGTTAATTTTGATCGCCGAAGACGACGAACTGATTCTCAAAACAATTGAGCATAAATTATTAAAAGAAGGACACGAAGTTATTTTAACCCGAAACGGTAAAGAAGCCATCGAAACCTTAAAAGAAAATAATGTAGATCTGGCAATCACCGATATTATGATGCCATTTGCTTCAGGAATAGAAATACTTTCAGCAATACAATCGATGGGAAAACAGATTCCGGTAATCATGCTTTCCAGTATGGGGCAGGAAGAAGTGGTGCTGAATGCTTTTGATCTCGGAGCTTCGGATTTTATCGTAAAACCGTTCAGCCCCAGTGAATTGATGTTGAGAATTAAAAGATATATCCCAAAATAGAATATGCTAATTGCATCTGTACATTTTCTTTTTATCAATTTTATTGTGATGTTGTCACTGATAATTACTCAATACATCTGCTGTTGAGGTGTATAAAAGTAAATGCCGCCCAGGCTCTTTATTCATTAGAATACCACAAAATTTATCAGAGCTTTCCGAAAGAGAAGATTTGTCTGGAGAATCAGTTCAAATAATAAAATACGCATTGCAGGAAAAAGTATGCTCAGTTATCCTGCCTGTTATTTCTTTTAAGTTCTCTTTCAACCTCATCAATTTCCTGAAGCGGAAGATGATAGCTTTCATCGATATAATCAAGCAGACTTTGAGTGGTTTTCTGACTTACTTTCCTGATAAAAAGATGGTTGCCGGATTTCAGAGCTGTTATTAGGGTATTTATGTTCTGATCTTTGTTAAAAAAGTTTTTTTCAATAACCGCTCTTTTATCATCGTTGACGATAATATCACTAAAAGTAGTGTTCATCAAAACTGTCTGGAAAAAAGATTCAGCAGGTAAAAATGTATGAAGATAATAATCTTCAAAATTCATAACGTCCTTATTGTTTGTTAAAAAACTACAGGTTTCCCTAGTGAGAATAAACCATTTTCCACCAATGTAAGGAATTACGCCTTCCATAAATTCTCTTTTATAGATGTAAGATGATATTTTGTGGGTCAGTTCTGTAAAGTGGTTTTGTATTCTTTTGAGTGTATCAGGTCGAAAAAATTTTTGGTCGTAATAAAAAAGATAGTTTCTGCCATTCTGGGCTGTAAGAAACCGGCGAATGATCTCCTGAGATTTCAGCGGAAAGTCTTCTCCGCTTAAATTAATGAAGTAATCCCAGTCGTGATTCACATTTAAAAGGTATTCCATCGCATTAAGCTCAGCCTGAATCATGCTAAATCCTCCGGAAACAATATTCATGCTTTCTAAAAGGTATACGTTGGGAAACTGAATGATATACATTTGTATCTCTTCTATTACCTCTGGCTTAGCTTTGCGGTCTAAATGAATGAGGTAAAACTGATCTCTTGTATAAATTTTCTGAAACATTTCCCTGAAAACATCAGGTTTATGATGCGCCATAATAAAGTATGCGATTCGTACCTGTTTAGAAGAATTAGAAGATAAGGTTTGAGATTGCGTGCGCTCGGCTGTCAGGTAAGGTTGCATAAAATTGAGGATTAAAAAATTATCCGCCTTTGCAAACAATTCTGTTTATGTGCGAAATTTACGAATAAATTTTTGATAATCAATCAATTAAATAAATTAATGTTCATTTGTTTTGTTGTATGTTTGCAAAAGCATTTATAAAACAGGTTTCTGCCTTTGCTATTCTGTAACAGTTTAAGATCACAATTTTTCTTTCAGTTTTGCTTTTCAGCTCCCCGTTTCGAAATAATTTCTTTATAATGTATTTGTCGCAATATTGTCAAATACAAAAAATATGATAAGTTTCCGAAAATTAAAATTAATCAATCCCATAATTCGCGCCGTAACGGAAGCAGGATATTCAAAACCGACTGAAATACAGAGTAGGGTCATCCCAATGATACTGGCCGGGAAAGACATCATTGCATCCGCACCAACCGGAAGTGGTAAAAAAGCAGCATTCGTATTGCCAACATTGCAGATACTTAAAAAAAGCTCTCCGGAACACAAAAAGATCCGGGCTTTAATTGTAGCTCCTACTATTGAAACAGCTGCAAATATTGAAGAGAATTTCAGACTTTGTTGTAAATATTCTTCTGTTGTGGTAGTTAATATTTCGGATAATGTTTCAATTGATAACGGATTTAATACTTTGCAGACAAGGGTTGATGTTTTAATTACGACGCCGGAAAAACTGCTTGAAAGGCTAAACAGGAAGCTTACAGATCTTTCAAAATTAGAAATATTGGCTTTGTATGAAGCAGATAAATTATATGTAAAGAACTTGTTACAAGACATAAAAAACATTTTTAAGCTTTTTCCGAAAAATGTTCAGACTCTTTTTTTAGGTACAGAGATTCCGGATTATCTGAAAAAAATATCGGCAAAATTTCAGAATAATCCTTGCGAAATTATATTAAATGCAGGATCTGAATTACTCAATACCATAGAACAGTCTGTATATTTTGTTGAAACAAGGGACAAACCAGAGCTCTTGATTGATCTTTTCAACAATAATTCTATCAAACGCTTACTGGTCTTTACAGATACAAAGCATATTGCAAACCATTTGGTAGAACATTTGGAAATTGCCGGCATACGTACAGCTGCAATCCATGCAAAACTATCTCAGACAGAAAGATCTGATAACCTGGAAGGTTTCATAAACAATAGTATAAAAATACTTGTTACAACAGACATTGCATCGAAAGATTTCGATATTGAAGAACTTTTTGATGTGGTGCAGTATGATCTTCCTGAAATTCCTGAAACATATATCCGGAGGATTGAAAGAGCAGGAAAAACTGGTAACAAGGGGACTTCAGTTTCATTTTGCACTGCAGATGAACATTCGAGTCTTCATAATATTCAGAATTTATTAGGGTTTACAATACCCGTTACAATATTTAAAAATAAGCTGTAAAGATTACAGATTACATTATACAATTTTAATAACAATTACAATGCAAGAAGGCACCGTAAAATTTTTCAATGAAGCAAAAGGCTTCGGTTTTATTTCTCCAATTGATGGGAGTAAAGATATATTCGTACACTCTTCAGGATTAGTTACACGAGAAATTCGTGAAAATGACAAAGTTTCATTTGATGTTCAAAAAGGTGATAGAGGCTTAAATGCTGTCAATGTAAAATTGGCATAATTTGAAAGTGCTCTATTTGTATCACTAGAATATCGGGCAAAAATCATTTCGTGGAAAAAATCCATGTAAAAAACGAATTGTTCATATAAGTTTTGATATAAATCACATTTAACGTGCGGAGGTTGTTTCATTTTTGAGACAACCTCTTTTTTATGTAAAAAGGCTCTCTCTTTTTATATAGCCTCGTAACTAAAGAAATATCGAAACATTTGATGGAAGATTTGGAAAGAATTTTAGAAATTAATAATCCTCTTGTGCTCTATAATTATAGTTCTAACCAATTTTTAGACTTAATACAAGATAATCAGCTCAAAATATTGGTTTTGACGTAGACAATATAAACCTTACATCTTCACAAATACTTATATGCATATTACTTTTTAGGTTGAACAATCTTGGTATTTATTTTGAAAGCTTATTATAAAATCTTTACAGCCAACTGTAAAAATAAATTTAAATACTAAAACGAATGGCTAAAAATGTATCAGACCACTTGGTCGAAATGTTAAAAAATGCAGGAATAAAAAGGGTATATGCGATTACAGGTGACAGCCTAAACCCTGTAAATGACGCAATCAGGAGAGATGGCACCATTGAATGGATTCATGTAAGGCATGAAGAAACAGCAGCATATGCCGCATCCATGGACGCTGAACTTAATGGTATAGGCTGTTGTATGGGTAGTTCCGGGCCAGGCCATGTACATTTGGTAAACGGTCTTTATGACGCAAACAGAGCAGGTAATCCGGTTATTGCTATTGCAAGCACTTGCACTACAGACAGATTTGGAACCGAATACTTTCAGGAAACCAATCCTGAATTTCTATTTAAAGACTGCAGTAAAAAAGTTTTTATGGCAAATACTCCACAGCAGTTTTCAACAATGATTCAAAGAGCTATACAAACTGCGTTTAATGAAAAGGGAGTAGCTGTATTAGGTTTGCCAGGTGACATTGCATCAGCAGACTATGAAGAAGTGACAACCGGTTTTAAAAATTTTAATACAAATCCGATTTTCAGACCTTCAGAATCTGAAATGTCAACATTAATAGAACTACTGAATTCAAACAAAAAAATCACTCTTTTTTGCGGCCATGGTTGTAAAGGAGCAGTGAAAGAAATCGAAGAGCTTGCCGAAAAAATCAAGTCTCCTATCGCATATTCATTCAGAGGAAAAATATTCTTCGATAGGGAAGATAGCCCGTATGCAGTGGGAATGAATGGTCTTTTGGGAAACAAAGCAGGGTACGATGCCTGTAATGAAACAGAATTATTGGTGTTGTTAGGAACTGATTTTCCTTATTCGGAATTTCTGCCAGAAAAAACAACGATCATTCAAATTGATGAGAAACCGGAAAGGATTGGAAGGAGAGCACATGTTGATTACGGTTTTGCAGGCGATATTAAAAATACGATTTCGGCACTATTGCCATATATCAATGAGCATGAAGATGATTCTTTTTTGATCAAGATGAAGAAAATCTATAAAGATGATGAGAAAAAGTTTTCTGATTATTCTGCTAAAAAAGGAACGCCATCTAAAATAAACCCCGAATATATAGCAACACTTATTGACCATTATTCCTCTGATAATACAATATATACGGTTGACACAGGAATGACCGCTGTTTGGGCAGCCAGATTTATCAGAGCAAAAGGCAATCGTTATCTCACAGGATCTTTTAATCACGGATCGATGGCAAACGCACTTCCAATGGCGATTGGTGCATCAGCCTCCCAACCAAAAAGGCAGGTTATTGCCATGAGTGGCGATGGTGGTCTTTCGATGTTGTTAGGAGATTTAGCTGTTATTATGCAATACCAATACCCGGTAAAAATATTCGTGTTCAATAATCATTCTTTAGGGATGGTAAAACTTGAGATGGAAGTTGCCGGATATGTCGATTGGCAGACGGACATGGTAAATCCACCGTTTGAAAAAATTGCAGAACTAATGAACATCAAAGGTCTGGAACTTAAAGATCCTGAAATGGCTGAAAGTGTAATTAAAGAAGCTCTTGAATATAATGGACCTGTATTAGTTAATATTTATACAGATCCTGATACTTTAGCAATGCCACCTCACATTACTTTGGAACAAATGAAGGGATTCGCAACATCAATCGTCAAAAAAATCGGAATGGGGAAATTCGAAGAGGTTAAGAATTCAGTGAAAGCAGGATTTAATCAAATAAGTTAAGAGTATTCTTAAAAACAGATGATTCAGCAAGAAGCGAAAGGTTTCCCAAGTCCTTTGGAAATGTTTTGCTTCTTTCGAATTCTGCCATTTCAATTTACTTGAAAGCAATTTTGTCATGCTACAGAAGAAAATATCCGTAATCGTTATACTGACAATTAGTTAAATAAAATAAAAGCTTTGGTGATGTCAGATAATGTTATTATTTTTGAATAAATTTATCCAAATCATGAAAAAGCAAATCTACATTGCTGCGCTGTCTATGGGAGCAATCGCCTTAGGAACCAACCAGATTCTGGCTCAAAATTCTGAGCAGGTTAGTAAATCAGTAAATATTATTTTATCAGACGTTATTGCAATGGACATAAGCTCTGTTGCTTCACAAGGGACTGTAGATTTTAATTACGGGAGTACAGCAGATTATAATTCATCGAAAAATGTGACTGTTCCCAATAGTTTAGTCATCATTTCTTCCAAAAATTTTGATGTAAAAGTAAAATCTGAAGGCACACACTTTGTAAGTGGCGCAAACGCAATTCCTGTAGATATCTTACAGGTAAAAGCAATACCGGGCGGAAGTTTAGCGGGAACCCTGAACGAGGTCACCTTATCTACAACTGATCAGGTGCTGGTAAGTAATGCAAGTTTAGGTGCCAAACAATCTTTAAATATTGACTATTCTATTTCGGCAGAAAAAGCATCGAAGGTACTTCTAGGGAAACCACAGGGTACTTATACCCAAAAAATAACTTATACTGCCACTGCATTGTAAGTAAACAATAATTTTTTTAAATAAGAAAAGCCCTCAACACTTTCAAGTGTTGAGGGCTTTTCTTATTTAAACCAAATGAATAATCCGTGTAGTTATTTTACTACATGAACTTCCATATTCAACTACAAAGAAACATTTATCGTCGCTGTAGATTTGCAGTGTACAAAGAGAACAATTAAACAAAAATAAAAATTAAATACAACTATCATGACAAAACTAATCGCAATCGCAGCCTTAACTATCGGAGCAACCATATTAGGAACTAACAATGTTCAGGCTCAAAACACAACTGCAACAACCACCGTAAATATTACCCTGAATGATGTGATCTCTATCGACGCCGGAAGTACTGCCATCGGTAATACGGTTGACTTCAACTATGCTACTGCAGCAGACTACAACTCTGATCAAACCATTACTAAAGCCAACTCTCTGAAAGTTACATCAACGAAGAACTTTAACGTAAAAGTAAAAGCAGGAGGAACTAATTCTTGAACGGAACAAACACAATTCCAGTAAATGTTTTGACGATCAAAGCAGCCGCCGCTGCCGGAACAATGGGCGGAACAAAAAACGCTGTCATTTTATCTGCAACTGATCAGACTTTAGTGTCTAATGCTCCACTAGGAAGTGCATTGACATTGAATTTGGATTACATGATTCCAGCTTCGAAATCATCATCTGCTGACATCTTAGGTAAACCAGCCGGAACATACACGCAAACGGTTACGTATACTGCAACTGCTTTATAATAAGACGAGCAACAATTTCTACAATACGCCCTCATACTTTCAAGTGTTGAGGGCTTTTTTATTTAAACAAATGAATAATCTGTGTAGTTATTTTACTACATGAACTTCCATTTTCAACTACAAAGAAAGCTTCATCGTCGCTGTAGATTTGTAGTGTTCAAAAGATAATAATTAAACAAAAAAAATAAATATAACTACCATGACAAAACAATTCGCAATCGCAGCCTTCACTATCGGAGCAATCGTATTAGGAGCTAACAATGTTCAAGCTCAAAATACAACTGCAACAACAACAGTGAAAATTACCCTGAATGATGTAATTTCCATCGACGCCGGAAGTACTGCAATCGGTAATACGGTTGACTTCAATTATGCTACTGCAGCAGACTATAACTCTGATCAGACCATTACCAAAGCCAACTCTTTGAAAGTGACTTCAACAAAGAACTTTAATGTAAAAGTAAAAGCAGGAGGTGCTAATTTTATGAATGGAACGAACTTAATCCCTGTAAATGTTTTGACGATCAAAGCAGCCGCCGCTGCCGGAACAATGGGCGGAACAAAAAACGCTGTCATTTTATCTGCAACTGATCAAACTTTAGTGTCTAATGCTCCACTAGGAAGTGCATTGACATTGAATTTGGATTACATGATTCCAGCTTCGAAATCATCATCTGCTGACATCTTAGGTAAACCAGCCGGAACTTATACGCAGACAGTAACTTATACTGCGACCGCTTTGTAATAAACATTATTTATATTATTAAAGAATTAATTTTAATGAATTTAAAAGTGATATAATTCTGAATATCTTATGAAATTAATGTTAAAATGGCCTATTTAGTATAATAAGTAAAACTCATGTAATAATCAAATAATTAAAGATAATATGCCGAATCTAATAAAAAAGCTATTGTTTTTACTTGAAATTGGTAATCATCAATTTGATAGCATCCTTTGGAAAACCCGTCCAGAAAAAAGAAAAACTCTTGTTAATGATATTTTCAAATTTAAAATTCCTATTGGGAAAAGCAAAAAAGAAATACGTGAACTTTTTGGACATGAGCCACATATTTATACTTCCATGAAATGGTCTTATCCTATTGAATCAGATAAATTTGGAAACACCCTTACATCATTATCACTATACTTTAAAGACGAAATTGTAACAAGTGTAAGGTTAAAAATAAGAGAGTAATATTTAAAATATAAAGAAGCATCTATTCTCAAAAATACTTTTTTATAGCATTTAATTAATGCTTTTATAGAATTGGAAAAAATTTTTGTTTTACAAATTATTCAAAAACCGCCATTGCATTGTAAGTAAAATCAATTTTAAATAAGCTCTCAGCATTTTCAAGTGTTGAGGGCTTTTTTTATTTAAACCAAATGAATAAACCGTGTAGTTATTTTACTACATGAACTTCCATATTCAACTACAAAGAAACATTTACCGCCGCTGTAGATTTGTAGTGTTGAAAAGATAATAATTAAATAAAAATAAAAATTAAATACAACTATTATGACAAAACTAATTGCAATCGCAGCCTTAACTATCGGAGCAACCATATTAGGAACTAACAATGTTCAAGCTCAAAATACAACTGCAACAACTACAGTAAACATTACTCTGAATGATGTGATCTCTATCGACGCCGGAAGTACTGCAATCGGCAATACAGTTGACTTCAACTATGCTACTGCAGCAGACTACAACTCTGATCAAACCATTACTAAAGCCAACTCTTTGAAAGTTACTTCAACGAAGAATTTCAACGTTAAAGTAAAAGCAGGAGGAGCTAATTTCTTGAACGGAACAAACACAATTCCAGTAAATGTTTTGACGATCAAAGCAGCCGCTGCTGCCGGAACAATGGGCGGAACAAAAAACGCTGTCATTTTATCTGCAACTGATCAGACTTTAGTGTCTAATGCTCCACTAGGAAGTGCATTGACATTGAATTTGGATTACATGATTCCAGCTTCGAAATCATCATCTGCTGACATCTTAGGTAAACCAGCCGGAACTTATACGCAGACAGTAACTTATACTGCAACAGCTTTATAATAATTTTTTTCATATTAATATTTTGTGATTTGGTGTTTCGAAGGCTTCCTACAGGAGGCCTTTGATTTTGTTTGTATTGATACAGATATAGAGAAAATTCAAACAGCTTTATAAAAAAACACAGCAATTATATAAGTCCTTGACACTTTCAAAATGTGGAGGGCTTTTGTATTTAAACCAAATGAATAAACCGTGTAGTTATTTTACTACATGAACTTCCGTTTTCCACTACAAAGAAACTTTTACCGCCGCCGTAGATTTGTAGTGTTCAAAAGAGAACAATTAAACAAGAATAAAAATAAATACAACTATCATGACAAAACTAATCGCAATCGCAGCCTTAACTATCGGAGCAACCATATTAGGAACTAACAATGTTCAGGCTCAAAATACAACCGCAACAACTACAGTAAACATTACTCTGAATGATGTGATCTCTATCGACGCCGGAAGTACTGCAATCGGCAATACAGTTGACTTCAACTATGCTACTGCAGCAGACTACAACTCTGATCAAACCATTACTAAAGCCAACTCTTTGAAAGTTACTTCAACGAAGAATTTCAACGTAAAAGTAAAAGCAGGAGGTGCTAATTTTATGAATGGAACGAACTTAATCCCAGTAAATGTTTTGACGATCAAAGCAGCAGCAGCTTCCGGAACGATGGGGGGAACAAAAACGGCTGTCGTTTTATCTGCAGCAGATCAAACTTTAGTATCAAATGCTCCACTTGGAAGTGCATTAACATTGAACTTGGATTATACGATTCCAGCTTCGAAATCATCATCTTCGGATATTTTAGGTAAACCAGCCGGAACTTATACGCAGACAGTAACTTATACTGCAACAGCTTTATAATAATTTTTTTAGTTTGTAGAGCTTTCTTTTGTTACGTTTTCAGTAGTTTTGGGAATCTTTTATTATAAACAATTACACCATGCGCAAGTTTATTCACCTTTTTATTTTCATTATCCTTACTGGTTCTTCTTCAATTCTGGCACAAAGTATTTCTATGTCGCCTACGCGGCTGTTCTTTACAGGTAATCCGGGAGAAAAAGTGGCACAAACAGTAACGCTTCAAAACAGCTCGGATAAGGATTATGTTTTTAATCTCAACTATAAAGATTGGGCTAGAGAAGAAGATGGAAATAAAGTGTATCTTGAGGCAGGCAGTTCAAAAACTTCGAATGCTGCTTGGGTATCTACCTTAGAAAACGCTATTACAGTTCCTGCGAAAAGTACAAAGGAGATTGTAGTAACCATGCACATTCCTGCAAACGCTTCAAAATTCGACGTTACAAATAGTATGTTGTTTTTCACGCAGCTTCCTCAGCAGGCAGATCAGGCACGTATTCAAAATGGAATTGGTATTATTACCTTATTTGAGGTTGGTCTTCACATCTTTTATACACCACCTGGGAACCATACAAAAAGTTTGGATATTACCAATATATCAGAGTTGAATAATGAGAATGCAGCGAACCGAAAAGTAGCAGTAAGCATCCACAACGATGGAAATACCATCAATGATGCTACGGTTGAATTTGAACTGACCAATACAGACAGTGGTAAGGAAATAAAATTACCCGCAATTTCGATCTCTATGTTTCCCAATACGAATCAAGTTGTTCAATTTTCTTTACCGGAGAATATTTCAGGGAACTATCTTGGCGTGGCTATTATCAAAATGGCAGGATCCAATGATTTACGCGTAGGAGAAAAAAACTTTAAATTTTAATAATTAAGTCTTGAAACCACAAAAAAGTATATCGATATCATTAAGAAAAGCAATCTTGTTTTTTGCATTTGTTCTTCTTAATTTTTCGTTTGCCTTTGCGCAGGAAAAAAAGGATATCGAAATCCGTTTTCAAAATGAAAGAGTAGCCGTTGAAAAGGGTTCTACTTTTACTAATTTTCTGATCATTGAAAATAAAAGTTCTGAAGAAATTACGATTCAGAATATTATGCCTTCGGAAAATTATCCGGGTTTACTTTTTTATCCTAAAAATGACTTTATCTTAGGTGCGGGTCAGTCTAAAAATCTTCCTATAAAGCTGATCGCCAACGTGGATTTTATGAAATTGATATCCAATGAGATCAAGTTTCAGGTTTCATATACTACATCATCGGTTAATAAAACTGATAATGCCTCGTTCTTTGTTGATAAAGAGGAGAACAAAAACATTGCAATTTATACGACAGCTTACGAAAATTTCATTAATCCTTCCGCTCCAGACTCCTCAATTCTGCTGACTGTAGAAAACCAAGGCTATAGTAAAAGAACCGTTAAGATTGATTTGCAATCTATTCCTGATGGGTTGGAAATGATGCCAAAACAACAAACCGTATCTCTGGAAGGTTTAGAAAAACAAACGGTTGAGATCAAAATTGTGGTCAGAAAACAGAATACGCTTTTTCCGGAATTTAATATTAATGCAACTGCCACAGACCTGCTTAATAACGAAATAGTGGGAAGCAACACGCTCCACCTAGTCATTTTGTCGAACAACAGACAAATTGCCCGCGGAAACGAAGCCGTAAACGGAAGTAATTATGCGGAACTTAGCTATAACGAAAACAGTTCAGGCTTCAATTTTCTACAATTAAGAGGAAACGCAGCATTTCGAGTGGCTGAGAATTTGAAATCGCGTATCAATTTAGGTGCAGATTACTATCATGAGGATGGTCTTTATAATTTATATGATACCTGGTTGGAACTTGAGAGAAAAAACACAGTATTAAGGTTAGGAAATGTTAATAGTAACGATTACGATTACCCGGTTTTCGGGAGAGGTGGGAAAGTTTCTACGAAATTTGGCAATAATAATCAGGTTGAAATTCTTGCGCTAGAAAATAATTACAACCTGGCAAGTACTTATTTCCAACAAACAGAAGGATCTACCATGGTAGGTGCAAAATATGGTTTCGGAAATTCTAAATCTTTTAATGGAAAAGTGTCATACTTATTCGATCATGATCCGCGTTTGAATGTAGATACACAGGTAACGAATGCAGTATCATCATTTTCAATTAATGATAAACATACAATCCGCACAGAAGCAGGTCTGAGCCACGAAAAAGGTCTTTCGAATAAAGATGAAAACGTAGGCGCTACAATGGGAGCCAACTACGACGGAAAAATAGGGACATGGGATATTCAATCTCTTAATACCTTTGCCACCAGTAGTTATGCAGGGATCAAAAGGGGGTCTTTTTTCTCAAATCAACGTATCGGTCGTCAATTTTCTGCTTCTCAGCGTGCTTTTATACAGTATCAAAATTCGCAGGTAGATCCTGAGTTCCTGAGTTTCCAGAATGCGCCTATCCAAACGGGAAATGCTAATTTGCGTTATTATTTCAATAGTACAGAATCTTTAGGAGCTGGTTACCAGTTTTCTTCAAAGAAGTGGAATTTCTTATTGTCTCCAAAGGTTGAAAGGCAAAAAACAGCCAATTTTTACACATCGCAGGAACTTTTTTCTTACCGGATGGAAGCTAACATAAGCACTACGTTGGGTTCTCACGGATTGAATTGGTCGGCGGAATATTCTTATTCAAAAGACGAAAACAAAGCCGATTGGTTCAACAGTCTGAAAACAACACTATCTTATAGGTATAAATCTTTCTCCCTCAACGGAACAGCTCAATGGAATGCGATCACTGTCTTTGATCTGAATTCTTATTACAATGTAGACCGTAATTTCGCCAACTACAATGTATTTGCTTCGTACAATTTCCAGATGCTTGGTAATAATCTGATTGGATCTTTTTCAGCAGGAACTTTCTATTCGGAACTTTACAAAAACTTAAATACCAATGTAAGTGGTAATCTGGAATATAAGATTTCACCTTCCTGGTCGAGCACAGGTTATTTTAATATTTCTGGTTATAAATCTACGGCCGAATATGCAAGCAGTGGGAGTTATTACCAGTTCAGAATCGGGATTAGAAAATATTTTGCCGCAGCTACGGCTCTTGGAAATCATAAAGTAACTTTCCAGTTATTTGAAGATAAAAATTTCAATGGACTTTTGGAATCAGGTGAATTGGTTCTTGCAAATGAAATCGTGAAACTTGATAATTTTGTTGCAATGACCGATAAAAACGGAAAAGTAGTTTTTCAGAATGTACCTGAAGGTATTTATACACTTAAAGTTAATGAAAATGCAGGGGCAAGATTGATGATGGATCCAGTAATTATGGTAGATAAAAATATCAACCGTAAAGTAGGCTTGGTAAAAAATATCAAGGTAAGCGGAAAATTAACGGAGATTAAACAAGCTTACGATGTTTTGGAGACAGATGTAACCGGAATAGTAGTGTATGCAAAAGGTGAAGATGGCGTGATCCACACCGCTGTGGTTAACCAAAAAAATGAGTTTGAGTTTTTCCTGAAAGATGGAAAATACGACCTCTATATTGAAAATGACAAATACAATTATACTCAGCCGAACCAAACTATTCAGGTGACAAAAGAAGGTTTCTCAGGAACCGTGGTTTTTGAATATAAGAAGAAAGACACAACCATAAAGGTGAAAAAGTTTTAAATTTAGAGGATATGAAAACGATGAAAGGTTTTTTAATAGGAATTTTTACCGTGTTCTGCGGATCAACAGTCGCGAAAGCTCAGGACATTTACCTGTCTGTTCCTGAAAATAATATTTTAAACAGGGTTGAATTTACCTCAGTACCTACAAGAGTAATGGTGAATCCCAACAGAACAAACTGGGATTATACCTTTTTTGGATTAGCGCCGATAGCTCCTACATTTACCTCTGTTTCGGGACCAGTTTTTACTCAGTCGTCTTCTTCATTTACTTTACCCAGCTCTACTCTTCTGTGGCAATTAGAAAGTATGGGCGGGCAGTTGCCATCTACCGGATTTTCAGGTTCTTTACCAGGTTTTCAGTCTTTCAGTACAAGTGCTCTGAGATGGTTTGATCCGCCCGGGTCTATTATTTTCGGAGGAGGATTCAATAAGGGAAATATCAATTTTACCTTTAAAATACCAGCTGCTCAGTTTGCAGCTAATGCATACCGAGCCGGGAATTATTCCATGGATATCAGTCAAAATTATAATGATTTCACACCACGTAATTTTAAAACGATTTTAGTCATTCCTTCATCCATCAGATGGCTCACATCATCTTTAACAAAATACATAGAAATATCTTCTTTGAATGACTACCGAATTACAGGCACTAAGGTTTTCAGTTTAGACAATGCAGAAATTGCACATACAGCCGATTTTAATTTATGGGCTAAAGCTGCTGCCGCAAATATTCAGTTTACTTCTTCTAAAGGTGTTCCGGGAACCCGAAATGTAGGAAGCATTAAATTGGGTAGTAACGGATCTGCACTTACCACCAAAGCTTTATCTGCCAATTTTCAGAATTTTTCGGCTGCTAATTTCAGTGTTGTAGCAGGAAACAGAAACAGCTTCGCCCCGGAGCTTTATGTGTCTGCGGAAGATTTTAAAAACAATTTTTTTGAAGCCGGAACTTATACTTTTGAATTGAACTTCAATGCCACAAGTACTGATAATTCAATTAACAGCCTGCAGAATACAGCGGTTCAATTAAAGGTGCTTCCTCGGTCGGAGATTACCATACCAAGTTCCGGGAGAAATGTAAACTTTAATTTTAATACAGCTGCACACTACACCGACGGTCAGTCACAAGTGGTTCCAAACCAAATTATATTGTCCAACAATGAAAGTTTTGAACTGTATGTAAAATCGGACGAAAATTATTTTAAGAAAGGCGGTTTGCAGACCGACATCAATTCCAACATATTGCAAATTGGTGTGGATGGAAGTTCTGTAAATGCTCCCTTATCCAAAACTCCGCAAAAAATACTCTTTAACGGAACACCAGTTTTAGACAGACAGCTGAACGTCAGATACACCATACCAGCTGCGGGTGCCCAAGGTTTGGTAGGGAAGGAAAATACCACTTATTCTATTAATGTTTATTATAGTTTTACGGCAATTTAAGTAAAAATACTTTTTCAAATCACGGAAAAAAAAGTCTGAATCAATGCGATCGTTATAGATTACCTATGATGGATGGTCTTGAAAACATTAAAAAGATATTATTCACGACGCTACTTATGTGGCGTCGTTGTAGTTTTGTACAATTCGTCGATCACAATAATTGACAGGATTGGGAATAGAAAAGCGCTCCATCTCAATGATATTGAAGAAATCCATGCACAATAGCCTTGCGAAAAACTATTGAAATACGTATTATTGCATTGACGGCAAGGTCTCTTCTTTGCGAGAAAGAAAAGGGGCTGTAAGCTTTAAGAAAAGACATTTTAATTGACCGTTACTTTAACAAATACTGTCTGATGAGTAAACTATGTTTAAAAAAATAAAGAAATAGTTTTTTTAAGCATTAATACTAAATCTATGAAAGACCAAATTAACGAACTGCAATTAAAAATCGAAAGACTGGAAAACGAAATCAGTTTTAAGAATGGACTGATCTCGATATTGTCTCACGATTCAAAAGAAATGTTTGGAAATTTTCTGTGGCTTATAGAAGCGCTGGAAGATAAGATCATAGTTGAGGCAGATTTTTTTAAGTTGTTGCCGCAGGTAAAAAGCGATGCACAGAAGAATCTGCAAACCATTCAGGACAGCACGACTTGGTTGAAAACTCAATACGGGGACTTTCAGATTAAACCTGTGAAAATCATGGTGACTGATCTTTTTCACCATTTTGAAGAAAAATATGCGGTAAAATTAAAAGAAAAAAATATTAAATTCCATTTTAAAGGAGATCCCGATGCATTTCTTCTAACCGATCGCTTTCTGCTCGAAAATGTTTTAGACAAAATTTTTAACAATGCAATAAAATATTCATCAGCCGAACAAGATATTTATTTCCAGCAGGTTACAGAAGATAATAAGATCATACTTTCTGTGATAGATTTCGGAATGGGAATGAGCGAAAAATCTTTATCAATGATCTATACTTATGGTAATCCAATATTCCAAGGAACTGCTGGAGAAAAAGGAGTTGGATTAAGTTTGAAAATTGTAAAAAATTTTGTATCCTTGATGCGCGGAAACATCGACATCATTTCGTCTGAAAATAAAGGAACTACTGTTTCCATTTTTTTACCTAAACTTTAATGAATGAAGGATTTAAAATCAAATGTTCGTATTGTTGTAGCAGATGATCATGGTATTGTCCGGATGGGTTTGATACAAACGATTAAACGACTAAGACCCAGTGCCATAATTTCAGAAGTAGAGGATTATAAATCGCTGTTCAAAGTAATTCAGAAAGAAGAATTAGATCTGGCTATTATGGACGTTAATATGCCTAATGGTTCTGTTCAGGAAGCGATTGATTACATAAAAATACATCAACCCAGCTTGAGAATTCTCATATTCTCTTCTCAAGATGAAGAGTTGTATGCTATGCGTTATCTAAAGATGGGAGCAGGTGGTTATCTAAGCAAACAAAGCTCTAATGCAGTAATTGAAACTGCATTGACGGCGATGCTTAGTACTGGCCGATACGTAAGTGATGAGGTAAAAGAAGCGATGTTTTTAGAATCATTAAATGGAACGACAAAAAATTCACCTTTTGAAGCACTCTCAGACCGCGAGTTACAAATTGCCAATAAGCTTGCAGAAGGTCTTCCTCTCAAAGAAATTTCTAATCAGCTTAATCTTCATCCATCGACAATCAGTACTTACAAGATCAGGTTGTTTGAGAAGCTGAAAGTACGATCCTTACCAGAATTGGTGGAGATTCTTAGGCTTTATAATCAGTAAATATTCTATTGTTTTGCGTTTTGACATCTTGAGAAATCGTGGAATCTTTTAAAATGCAATAAACAAAACCTTTGTTTTCTGATGAAGATTCTTTGTAGACTACTTTTTTACTATTTTTATTGATGATTAAAAAATTCAAGCATTGTGAAAAGAGCATTTTTTGATGCATCTTTTCCCAATTATCAAGAGATTCTTTTGCAATTATTGAAGCTCTTGCTCTCATATTCTGAAATAGCTCCCAAAGTAGAGGAGTATTTATTATTTGTAATACTTTCACTTAATTCTAAAGCATATTTCCTTAATAAAATGGTTTTATATCCGTCAAATAAGGCATTGTTTTCGACTTTGCTCCGTCTGCAGCGATAAATCTTTTCTATTTTTAAAGTGTAAAATCCAGCCTTCATTTTCTTTCTCTATTGATAAAAAATGACTGTTCCAAACAACTGTTTCTGATTCCAATGATTCCAACAGTATTTTCTTAAAGCACAACGGTCGATTTCAAGAGTTTTTTATGGGTATAAAAAAAGAGACAACTATCAAATAGTTGTCTCCTAAAGTACCCATAACCGAAGAGATATCGAAACATTTGGTGGAAGATTTAGAAAGAATTTTGGAAAATTTGAACTATAACCATTCCTGTCTTATAAACATAAAAAGTCACTAATCAAACCCATTCTATAATTTAGTAAGTATGGCTTAAAACGGTGAAAAATGTTTATGCGAGTAATGTAATTATGTGAAAATTTCTGTAAATGACGGTGAAGTCGTGCCATTTTCAAAGAAGCAATACTAGTGCAGAACCTTCATAAGAATCGTATCCTGTACAAAGATAACAACTACATTATTATTTTTTGTAGAAACTGTAAGAAATAAAATAATGTTATAAATTTAATATAAATTCAATGTATCGTTAAAAAGTTTATTTATTTTTGTAAAAATTTGCATATGTATTGAGGATTATTCACTGCTTATTACTTGGTTTAATATTATGAATTTCGGGTTAAAATGAACTTTATTGGGCAATTAAACTCAATGATGGTAATGAGGACAAACAGAATTATAGTCCTTTTTAAAATGATCGAAGAAAAATGGAAACTAGCTCTTCCTAAAATTCAGGAAATGTAGGAATGATAAAAAAAATTAAAAATATAGGGTGTTATTTAAAGAAATTAGGAATCTTTTTTTTGTTTTTTCTAATGAACATATTCACCGCGCAAACATTAACAGTTGAGCAGATCGATAGCCAGCAGCAAATAGAATATGACAGATTAATCAAGAACGGGGATATTAATAAAGCTGTGTTACAGGAATTAAAGTTGATTAAAAATGCTGAAGCAATACATTATACCAAAGGTGAAATAAGAGGACACATCAATCTGGCTAATGCTTTCTTTATTTTAAATAGAAATAAGGAAAGTTTACACTTTCTTGAAATTGCAGAAAAGAAACTTAAGAATTTTAATGATGACCTATTAAAGTCAAGGATGTACTATTTGTATGGAGTACATTACTATTCATTGAGTTTACATAAACTGGCAATAAAATATTTTGATACATCTCTGAAATTTGCCTATAAGATTCCGGACAGACAAGAAAGAGAAAGAAGAAAGCAATTTGTTTATGACTGGAAAAGATCGAGCTTCAGCTATTTAGGTATGATGGACTCTGTATATAGTAATGAGCGCAAATGTATGTCGGCTCCAAAGCCTATGCTATATATTTCAATATCAAACAGGCATTTAAAGGCTATGAATACAGATTCAGCAGAATATTATATTAATAAAGCAAATGAATTAGTACTAGCTAAAAAAATACCTTTAGAAGGAAAGATTAATGTACTTAGAGCATATGGAGCATTATATTGTGAGAAGAAGGAGTATGAAAAAGCATTAAAGTATCTTTTTGAATCATTAGAACTTTCACAAAAAATGGGTTCCAAAGAAAGGTGCTTAGAAGCCTGTAAACTCATTGCTAAGGTATATAAAAAAATGAATAATATTCAGAAGGAAAATGAATATCTCGCAAAATATTCTCTACTAAGAGACAATATCGCTTTAGAAGAAGAAAGAACAATAAATATTCCGGTAGAAAAATTTCTTAATGATGAAATGGAGAAAGAAAAAGAGGAAAAAGGAACTCTTTATTATAGTATTATCATTATTATTCTGGCCAGTTTGGGAATAGTTATATTTATTCTTTATAAGTATAAACGAAAACAAAGACACAAAGATTTATTATTCAGTCAGAAGGAAGAGGAAGCAGATATGCTTAAAAATAGACTGAATACAACACTTGATGAGGTAATTGAATTGGCAAAAAAAAATGATCCGTCTCTTTTAGTGAGGTTTAAGATGGTATATCCCGACTTCTGTGATAGTGTTTTAAAAATAAATCCTAAGATAATTAATTCTGAGCTCATTTTTTGTGCATATCTCAAACTTAATTTTTCCACAAAAGAAATCGCAACCTATACTCATGTAGGTTCCAAAGCCGTACAAAATCGCAAGAACAGAATAAGAAAGAAATTGAATATTCCTTCTGATGAAGATATTAATATTTGGTTAAATAAGATTGGGTGAATATTATGCCCAACATTAGATTTAGTAATTTTTACGGAACCTTATTCAACCTGTAAAGTATAAATGCCTTATAAAAAATTAAATATAAAACAGCAAAGAAATGTTATTGCTTCCTAAAATATTTTCTTAAAAATTAGTGCTGATTCCTAAAGATAAACCTGCACTTTCGGGAACAAACCTACAAACTCCGCCTACACATAACAACCCCCCACGCTGTCTTCCATATGACGCCTGCACTCTTGAACTATTTTTTCTGAAGACTATTCCAGACGTATAATAGTGCAACTTATTTTTTCCATCAGAATTACCATAATTGTAAAGATCATTTATAAAAAAAGACCAATTCTTTCTAAAATTATATTCAGCAAGACCTGCAACCCAATTACCATGATAACTATTTGCCCATTGATGCTGTAACTCAACTTTTAAAGAACTTTTTGAAAATCTGTAGATATTGTCGACAACTATTGTTTGCGCTTTTACATTACCTAATGTTTCTTCTGTACGATAGGTATTGTAATATTGATTGATCAACACCAAAGCAATCTTCCAGTTTTCTTTTAGTCTCGTTCTGATATCAAAACTTTGATCTGAATAGTATTTTTCACCTAATGTAAAAAAATCTGTTTTGTAATCATTATAATCATTTATATATGAGCGATATGTACCTCTTAAGCTATACCAATTAGATATATTAAAAGCTATGTCTGTACCGTACTTTCCTCCAAGCACGGTTCCTTTTTTTATTTTATAAAAAATGTCAAACTGTGATCCTATTTCTCCGGCTTTTTTTTGAGGAGAAAAGGTAAGCTGTGGTTGTGCCTGATATACGTAGATATTTGCCAGGCTATAATCAAATTGCTTCGTAAGGGCAGGAACATAGTTGAGAACAGCATTGTTATAGATATTCCCAATCTGATCCCGTTGAGAGTAGAAATTGAAATTTTCCAGCCTTCTTATGTTAGCAATTATTCCAAATCTTTCTGTGGCATAAGAAAGATTAAGATAAAAAGCATTTCCTGAAAACAAATTGTTAGAATCTAAAACAGATATTTGTTTTATATTATCCTTCGTTTTGTAGAGATATTCAAATTCCAGATTAAATTTTGAATATTCCATTTTTACTCTGGAGGAATAAACTTCAACACTTTTAGGATAAAAAGTATTGTCTTTATTATCTTCATATTTATTAACATAGCTAAAACCTATGGTTGTATGTACTTTGTTTGCTCTTGCTAAAGAATCAAGTTTTATTTCCGCATCCAGACCACTAATGAGTCCTTTGGTTAACTCAAAACCTGTTCTTTGTTTTCCCATAAGAGCTTTAATAGTAATTATCTGATCCGGGTCTGTATATTTTATTCTTCCTCCAAGCAGGGAATTTGCTATTCCCAACTGTTTATCTTCCCACAAACGCAACGCAAGACCACTTCCAAACTCTTCATAGAAATGCCCTAATGTAACGTCAATTCCAGCTTTTTCATTATTGTAATTAATAAAGTATGTTCCAACGTTTGTCTCCTTGAAAGCAGGGGAGTAATTGAGTAAAGCTTTGGGCGCATATGACTCTAGCTGTGCTCCGAAAGTAAAATCATTTAATTTATAGTTTAAATTCAAATAATTGTTAGACCTAAAACGTTGGGAAGATTCTACTTCAGAAAGCTTGATTTTCTTATCATCAATATAATACTGTGCATTAGATTCTAAATTTGCGGTTAGCTGGCAAAAATAATTGACACTGAAAACAAGTAACAATAAGGTTATTAATTTATTTTGCATTCTAAAAAAATTAATACCTATAACATTCTTTAATTTTGGCAATCAGTTCATCTTCATCACCGGGAGAATATCCTACATGAGAATACACAATTTTTCCTTTATGAATCAAAACTGTATGAGGAATCGTATTAATATTCAACGCTCTTTTCAAATTTTGATTTGGATCAAATAAAATTTCATAAGCCCAACCCTTACTTTTTACTATAGTTTTTACTTTTGAGCTAGTTCTTGCGTCATCAGTTGAAATAGCATACATAGAAAAGTTTGCTTCTTTTTTCCAATCATCATATTTTTCACTGATTGCATTGAGCTCTTCCAAACATGGTAAACACCAAGTTGCCCAAAAGCTCAAAACAACAGGTTGAGAAGAATCTATTTTAGAAATATTTAACTTATTTCCGCTTAAATCATTGATAGAAATGTTTGGAACTTGCTGGCATGAAAAAAAATTTAAGGTAAAAACCCAAAAAGTCAATAGTGATATTTTTAAGATCAATTTCATTTTTAATATCAATTATTTCTTAATCAATTTTTCAG
This sequence comes from Chryseobacterium sp. CBo1, assembly GCF_001693475.1. NCBI lineage: Bacteria > Pseudomonadati > Bacteroidota > Flavobacteriia > Flavobacteriales > Weeksellaceae > Chryseobacterium > Chryseobacterium sp. CBo1. The sequence continues at coordinate 75,014 of NZ_MAUH01000012.1, read as the reverse complement.
ACTTCATTTCCCCCTGAGAATTTTTCATAGTTAAAATGTATACTCCAGAATTCTGTGAAGAAATATCAATAGATTTTTTTCCTTTGTTCATCGTACCATTCAATAAAACACTTCCATCCATAGAATATAATTTGTAAGCTATATTTTCTGAAGTAACAATGTTGATATTATCAATGATTAACGTTGAAGTAACATTTGCAAAGGAAAATTTATCACTAGTTTCGTTTACAGCTAAAGCAGTTGGATCATATTTGTAAGTAATCGTAATAGGAATTCCCGTTTCTTGATTACTGCCATCAACCTGATAAAATTTTATTACATAACTAATAGGTGTTGTTCCGTTTCCTATATTTGTATTCCACATATTATATCCCAAAGCGGGAGTTTCTGAATTCGCTGCAATAGGAATAGCTGCGTTTGAATTAGAAGGATAAACGGCATTCACCGACACAGAAGGAATACAAGTTGTTAAATAGCAGAACTGAAATCCGCTTCCTGTGCCGTTCTGAATACTCATAATTTTTATACGTACATTAATAGCACTCGTTGAAATATTTTTTATCTTATATTTTAAAGTAGCAACAGATTCATCAGTTGTGTTAAATGTAAAAATCTGTCCATTTGTAATAGGGGTATTATCATCTTTTGTTAAAGAAAGCTGTGCATTGCTCAAAGTAGATGATAATAAACAAAGTAATATAAATGTTAATTTTTTCATAGTTGAAAGTGTTTAAAGAAATCATAGGAAACCTAGAAAAATTAGATTTTACTGATTGATTTTTGATTAGTTATTTAATAATTAATTTTTTAGTTTTTGGTGCAGAATCTTTTTCTTTAATAGAAACAATGTAAATTCCTTTCGTCAATCCCGAAACAGAAACAGTGGTATCTGGTGAAACATTCGTTTTTTCTAAAACTAATTTCCCTGAAGCGTCATAAAATTTAAGATCAACATTTTTTTCTGCCTGAATTTTAATATACTCCGAAGCTGGGTTTGGATATACAGTAAGATAATTTTTATTGGTTTCAACAGAGCTTGTTCCTAACGTATTCAGTAGGAAAGAGCGGGAATTGACTACTTCTCCGGTGGAAGCATCCAACAAAAGCAAAACAACTTTCAGATTATTAGTATTGTAGGTTGAAGGAATCGTAACATTAAAAAGATAATTTACAACCTGTCCATCTGTAATCACAGAAGGAATTGATCCGGCTTGACCATAATAACCTCCTATCAACATTCTTCCCACATGATTATACACCATTTGTGATGCGGGAACTGAGCCTGGTAGACTCTCATAACCACCCATTGGTCCGTTGTAACCTCCTGCATAATAATTTTTCTGATTATAACCGGATGTGGTACCCTGAACCCCGTCTTCCACTAAAATTGCTGCAAATCTGAAATTAGCATTACTGAAATTAGTTCTGAATGTTGCAGAAGCATTGAATGAAAGAGAATTTCCTGATAAAGCAGAAGATGCATTGAGCATTACAGGAACCAACATATTCTTTCTGGCATTTACAGCAGATTCCATAAATGTTTGATTTACATAATAATCTAAAACCACACGGTCAATATTCATACCTGGAAATGCTGAAATCTGTGCACCAGCATTATATTCAGTCACTGTCATAGGATCGTTATTATGTACGGCAATTCCAATGTAATTATTAGCATAATTATTATCCATATAAGCCATTGCAACAGCACCCTCGGGACACCATCCGCACCAGGTTCCTGTTCCTTCTTCTATTAATACCTTTTTAGGAGAATTCTGACTTATAAAATTAGTTTTGGTATTTTTACTGTTGTTTGTAAGATCAGTTTCAACAACCCCGTTCATATGAGTAAGACTTACCGTTATATTTTTTTCTAATCCTGAAGAATAATTTACAGCAACAGGATGAGTAAATGAAACTTCTTGCCCGGTTGTAATTGTAGGAATTGATATTGTTGCAGGATGATTTGTTATTCCGTCACTCCAATTGACTGTAATATTATTTACGGGCTGTGTTCCCAGATTCTTTACTTTTGTCACAATAAAGTTATCTGTATTTATTAGGCTGTAACGGTCAAGGGTAAAATTACCTGAAAGCATTCCGTTATAATTAAGTAAGCTCTCTACCACAATATTATCTAAATCAATAGAATTCATGTTACAGTCATAGTGTCTAAAAGAAATATAAACCTGTTGTCCTATATAAGAGGTGAGATCAATAATTCGTGATTGAAATCCTCCTGTAGCAACTATTTCTGTATAAACTGGTGTAGAAGCAATTATAACTGAGGGATTACTGGAAGTTGTAATATATACTGAGTATTTTTCATTGGGATAAGACGTTGAAGTTTTTAAATCGTACGTAAGTCTAAGATTTGAAGCTATAATTCCGGTCAGATTAATGAGTGGTGACGTGATAAGATTATTAGGAACATCGAAAAATGAAGAAGAAGCCAGAAATCCACTTCCAAAATTCGGGTCTGTAGGGTAGCTTCCGTTTATAATATACCAGCTATAGGAATCACCGTCAAGATCAGTACTTGTCCATCCATTCAAACCTCCGGTATTAAAATTTTGGAAATAATAAGTCTGCGAATGATGTATTCCAAAAAAGAGAATACAAAGAAATAATAGTGTTTTTTTCATAAGTTTAGTTATTAAATTTTGTTGTGTTTCTATGTTATAAAAACTCATAATTGCTATTTATTCCGGCTTTTTCTTCTCTTACGTTGAGTACATTTCCATTAGCATTTAAAATCATTACAATCACCTTAAGATTATTAGTATGATAGCCTGAAGGAATTGTATATTGAAAATTCTTTGAATATTCGTTCGAGATGACTGTTTGTGATCCGGGAATTATATCGCCCACTACGGAAGATGTCAATCTGCTTCGTAAAACATTATGATGCACATAATTGTAGATATAGCTTCCTCCTCCGTACAATGTACTTTTCCCACTATAAATTACCAATAAGGAGTATTTTTCTTTCTGTTTTTCCCTTTTATAATAAGCTCTGATTTCGGCATTGTGCCTTATGGAAGCGTGAAGGATGGATTTCATTTTTTATCTGCAAAATAATTTACTAAGCTTATTCTCTGATAGAAGCCCTGATGACTATTTAAAAGGAACAATACCACAATAACAGGCAAATTTCTTCAGTTTTTAAAATTCTTAAATTCTTTTTTAGCGAACAAGAGAAACAATGCAGTAACATTTTCGCTCCAAAGAACTGACATCAGTGAGTGTTTCGATTCTGGTCATACAACAAAACTATTAAAATCGAACCATTTATTAATTATTGTGCAAGGTTTCGATTTTTAAAATATTTGTTACTTGGAAAGCCAAAATCCCAATAATAACATGATTAATTATAAGTTTCTGATTATGAGAGTGTATCAAATAAAATGGCACCAACTGTCTTTAGTTGGCGCCATTTTGCTTTGTACCCATAACCGAAGAGATATCGAAACATTTGGTGGAAGATTTAGAAAGGATTTCACAGCTATAGAAATGAAGTGTAACCACTACCAACACCATATTTGATTTATTAGCTAATTTTTATAACAACTTATTTCTAGTATTAATTAAAAAATATATTTCATAGCGGACTTTTATTAAATATAAATGTAAAGCGTCAAGATTTGACGCTTTACTGATTTACATTTGTCACGGTGATATGATTATATTCACATTAAATCTCAATAAAGAGATTAGGAAATTCGTTAAAAAAAGTTAAATTAGCAACAATAAAATTATTAACCAAGTCATGAAACAACTCTACATGAGTGCAGTATTCCTTTATACTGCCGCAGGCTTTACTGCACAGGAAGTGGTATGGCAGAAAGACCTTAAGTCCTCCACGCAGGATTTTCTTTCGCAGGTCACCACAACCATCGATCAGCAATACTTAATTACGGGAAGTTCGATTCAGTCGAAAAAGATCACTACCGAAAACAAACAAAACAGCGGCTACGATTTCCATTTGGTTAAGCTTAATCAGCAAGGTGAGGAAGTCTGGGAAAAATACTTCTCGGGACAAAACCATGATTTTCTGTCGGCAACAATCTCCACACAGGAAGGCGGATTTTTGCTGGCCGGAACTTCTTATTCCTCAAAAGGTTTAGACAAAAAAGACGATTCGAAAGGCGGATCTGATATCTGGCTGATCAGAATTAATGAGTTTGGAGACGAACTCTGGCAGAAAACGATAGGTACTTCGCAGGATGAGGAAGCAAGATCGGTGATTCAGACGGCAGATTTAGGCTTTATGGTGGCTGGAAATATTCAGAATGCTTCAAATGGTTTCGGTTCGAAAGATGTGATCGTTTCAAGATTAGACAAAAACGGAAAATTGTTATCGGAATCAATTTTGGGAGGAAAAGGTCTTGATGAAGTTGAAAAGATGATTCCTACACCTGATGGCGGAGCTTTGCTTGGGATTTATTCAAGGAGTTCCGAGATCCGTGGTACGGGTTCCGGAGCGACAGCTAAAAATTCATCATCAGAAAACCCGAATCCCGTATCCCGTTATCCCAAAGCTACCGAGAATTATGGCGAAGGTGATTACTGGATTGTAAAGTTGAACAAAGACGGAAAGGTGGAATGGGAAAAGAATTTTGGAGGTAAAGGAGATGATCATGTAAGAACAATGGCGTTTACGTCTTCAGGATATATTATCGGCGGAGAATCGAGATCTGAAAGATCAGGAAATAAAACAGTAGGGATCGAAGAGGGTACAGATCTGTGGTTAATTTCACTAAATACCAAAGGTGATGAGCAGTGGCAGAAATCCTACAATTTCAAAAACCGCGATATTCTGATGGGAATGAATGTGATCACCGGAAAATCATCAACAGACAACCGACAACCATCAACCAAGGGCATTTTACTGGGTGGATACACTCAGGCGGAAGGAAGGGTAGAAGCAGATGACGAGACATTTTGGATGCTTTATATCGATAATGAAGGCAATGAGCAGTGGCGAAAGCATGTGAAGGGAGAATCGAGGAAGAAGGAGGAAAGATTGTCTGACTTGAAGATGAACAAGGATGGCTCGATTGTATTGGCTGGAACGAGTGCTGAGGAATTAGGAAAAGAAAACTGGAAGATTGTGAAATTGGGAGACAGTCAGATTGACCAGTTAATAGAGAAGCAGGATATGAAGATTTACCCGAACCCGGTGAGTGATTATTGTTATGTGGAGATAGGTTTTGAATTTAAGGAAGCGGATATCACGCTGTATGATATGGGTGGAAGACAGTTACAAAGTCTAAAAACGAAGAACAAGGTAACGAAGATCAATACCCAGAACCTGATTCAGGGAGCGTATCTGATTGTTGTGAAAACGGATACTGAGAAAACTGCGAATGCTAAATTGATTAAGAGATAAAACACATGAGAAAAATAATTCTATTTAAATTTATAACTCTTGTCTCATTTATTTATGGACAGGATATTAGAACTGAAATAAAGGAAATTGTTCCTCCTTCTCCTTCTGTATCTTCTTTAATGAAGTTTGAAGAGATACCAGTTAGTAACTATACTGGAATTCCTGATGTATCCATACCAATGATGACTTTACCTACAATTTCTAAAGACCTTACTATCAACTTAAGCTTAAAATACCATCCTTCAAGTATTGCAGCAGACGAAGTTTCAAGTGATGTAGGGCTAGGTTGGAATTTTATTCATGGCGGAAGTGTTGCGAGAACCGTTAGGGGGCATGTCGATGAACTGAGAGATATTAATTACTCTACAGAAAGTAAAAAAAAGATTGGTATATATCATACGGATCTTAACACTTACTATCAGTTTAGTGATAATGTCCTTAATACACATAAAACTTACTATAATCCAAATTTAAACTCCTCTCTTTATAATTTAGGAAACAAGTTTATATGGACAGCGAGCAGAACCGGGATTTTTGATACTGAGCATGATGTTTGGCAGTTTAATTTTATGGGGAATTCAGGGAGATTTTATATAAAGAAGAATCAGAGTCAAAATACACTTGAAGTAGTGCCATTAGATAATTATATTGTAAAAATCATCAATAACTATAATCCGACAACGTATGCCCCAGAAGGATTTGTGATATACGATGATAAGGGATTTAAATATGTTTTTAATGTTACTGAAACTTCCCATCATTTCGGAAACAGCAGAACCACCACATATAAAAACGATGGAAATGGGATTCCAATACTTGCTGATCATGATAGTTTTTATGATAATAAGGAATTTACGAGTGCTTTTCATCTTTCACAAATTTTTGACAACAATAATCAGGAGGTTGTAAATTTTCAATATCAGGACAGACCTTTAGCAACTGGTCCTGATTCTTATATTGAATCCCGGATAATTTCAAATATTACTAGACATGAGTATACAGTTGGTGGTATAGCTGAATATTACAGGGATTTTAATTATTGTAATGACTTACCACCAGTACAAGTAATCAGTAATTTACATACTAATGTGCAGGTGAAAAAAATTAAAACCATTAATGTCATTAACCACGCGAAGATAGAATTTCAATTTCTTCAAGGAAGAGAAGATTCTAATATCCAACTAAAAAACAGGGCTCCCTATCTTAAATCTGTGATTATAAAAGACTGGTATGGAAAGCAACTAAAGAAGTTTAGTTTTACACAGGACTATTCGGAGGTTCTTCATAAACGGATGTTTTTAAAGAAAATCGAAGAGTTTGACTCGCAGGATAATTTAGTTGGAAATTATCAGCTAGATTATAAAGAGTTTACAAATACAGGAGGGTATACTGCTGGAAAGGATCGGTGGGGTTTTTTTAATTTACAAGGTTGTGATGCTCAGGCAGACAAGCGAACAACAACACCAAACTTTTGTGATACCAATGTTTTGCAAAAGATTAAATATCCTACCGGAGGCTCCGCTATTTTTGAATATGAATCTAATCAGTTTTCGTTTATTGGAGATCAACTTATACCTAGTACTCCCGAAAATATAAGTTATAGTTTTAGAAATTCCAGAACTCTATATTTTACGCCTACAAATAATTCATACAATTTTCCTGTAAGTACTGTAAACCGAAAAGTGACATTCTATCCCAATATTGTAGATTCCCAAGGGGTGAATATTGCTCTAAATCTCGCTAAGCAGGATAGTAATGGCATTTGGATCCCGGTAGGTAACATATCTTGTCCTTTGGTTGACCCATACTGTTGTATAAATATTATTTTAGAAAAAGGTGTATTGTATAAGCTTCTCTGGAATGATTTTAATTATCCAAACCACAATAGTACGGGATCAATAAACTTTGATATTTTTGATGAAGCAGGCGATTCTAAATTCATGTATGGCGGAGGAATAAGAATAAAAAAAATAAACTATTTTGACCAAAATATTGCTCTGTCTGATTATTTCTCAAATCCAAATTTGTCTCCTGCTAAACAAAAAGAATTTTCTTATCAGTTAAGTAGTTCTACAGACTATAGCAGTGGCTCTTTAGTTGGACCGATACCTCAATTTGATTATCAGCTCCCTTTTAGCACCCAAATTCTTTTTGCTCCGTATGGTGGCAGTGCGGTTTGTAACGGAACTGGAAATGAAATGTCTCATTCCGCAACATTAGTATCTTCCGACAGCAACTTTACTATTTTACAAACTCATGGAGGGAATGTAGGTTACAAAAACGTGACAGTTAAGGAAAAAGAAAAAGGAAAAATTTTATATACTTACACCAATCCTACAGATTATTTTGCAGACTTTTCTAATTTTGGCGGACCTCCTTTTGTAAAACCGAAAGACTATGATTTTAAAAGAGGGTTACTTATCAATGAAATTGCTTTAAACAATATTGGAGACAAATTATATGAAATTAATAACTTATATAATTTTGAAGAGAAAGAGGAGTATTTAGGAATAAGGTTTTCTAAACCTTCTAATGTATACAATGGATCTAGCCCTAATTATGCATCAGATTACACAGAATACCTTACTCTTTTGACAAATACTTGTTTGTCATGTGATTCAAATCACACTACACCCATAAACTTTTTAGGCGGATTACCACTTGATATAACCACTCCAAACTACATTCCTGTTCCTGTTTTTGAGACCTATGGCTGGGCAAAGTTAGCATCAAAGCAAACTAAGGATTATTTTTACAAGAATGGAATTCAGACCGTTGTACAAAAAAATGAATTGTTTGAATATAATCCGATTAATAAAAAAATATCTTCATATACTACAAATACCGAAGATGGAACAGAATTAAAATCTCTATATTTTTATCATACTGGAAATTCTGCTTACTCCCAAAATAGAATTTCTGAAATAGAGAAGATTGAAAGTTTTAAAGATGGCAAATTAATAGAAACTAAGAAAATCAATTATACAAATAATTGGAACGGTAATATATCCTATCTTCCGAATCAGATACAATCTTCTCTAGGGAACGCAGCTTTAGAAACTAAGGTGACTTACAACCAGTATGATAGCAAGGGTAACCTGTTGCAGTATACGACGAAGGATGGAATAGTGGTCTCAATAATCTGGGGATATAACGGTACCCAGCCCATTGCGAAGGTGGCTAATTATCCCTATTCTGCGGTGATTGCTTTGGCATCATCGATAGTGAGTGCTTCGGATCAGGATGCTGTTAACCCTTCAAATGAAGCAAACCTGATTGCTCAGCTTAACGCTTTCAGACAGCTTTCGGATTTATCTGAAGCTCAGATCACGACATATACGTATGATCCTTTGATCGGGGTAACAAGTATCACTCCGCCCTCCGGTATCCGAGAGGTTTACCTTTATGATGCGGCGAACCGCTTAAAGGAGATCAGGGAGAATAGTGCATCGGGTAAGATCTTAAAAGAGTTCAAGTACAACTACAAGCAATAAAACCAAACCATGAAAAAAATAATCATACCTATCAGTGCTTTGTTTGTAGCCGGGTTTTCCCATGCACAGACCTTGAACTTAAGCACGAATGAAAACTACGTTTATACGAAAACATATTTGACCGACCCTACAGGGCCTACGCCCAAAAGCGTGGAAAGCGTACAGTACCTTGACGGCCTGGGCAGACCCAAGCAGGCAGTAAACATCAAGGCTTCCCCGCTGGGGCGGGATGTTGTTCTGCATTTTACCTATGACCAGTACGGAAGGCAGGCTATGGATTACCTTCCTGTACCCCAAAGCGGGACAGGGAACGGGGCTATTGTAACGAGCCCTTTGACCAATGCCACTCAGGCAGATATTTACGGCTCAGAGATAATATTTTCCAAGAAAGAGTTTGAATCTTCGCCCCTGGACAGGGTGCTTGAGCAAAGACAGGTTGGTACGGCCTGGAGCAGCAAACCTGTAAAGTTCGACTATGAAGCCAATGAAAACGGAGAAGTTAAAAAATATGTGGCAACATTTGATTACGCCAGCTTCAGTTCTGTAATAACATTGTCTCCGACTCCTTATGGAGCGGGTCAGCTGTATAAGAATACGGTAACTGACGAAGACGGCAATAAGACGATAGAGTTCAAGAACGGCCAGGGGCAGGTTGTCCTGGTAAGGAAAATGCTTGATGCAACGACGGAAGCAGATACGTATTATGTTTATAACGACTACAACCAATTGGCATATGTCATCCCGCCATTGGCAGTGGCAGCGAACGCTGTCGATACAACGACTTTGAACAACCTGTGCTACCAGTACAAATACGACAGCCGTAACCGCTTGGTTGAGAAGAAGCTTCCGGGCAAGGGCTGGGAGTTTATGGTTTACGATAAGCAGGATCGTCTGGTTGGATCACAAGATTCCAACCTTGCAGGAAAAGGGCAGTGGCTTTTCACAAAGTATGACCGTTTCGGGCGGGTTGCCTTCACAGGGATCAGCACGGGTGGAGACCGCCTGACAGAGCAGGCGGATGCTGATTTGAAGGGTAGCAACAATATGAACCGTATTGAGAGCTCAGGTTTTATGCATGAGGGGATGGAGGTTTTTTACTCGGGCAGGGCTTACCCATCGGATTCCAAGTACGTAAAGATTTTGAGCATCAACTACTATGATACGTATGCATCCTACAGCTTCAATCCGGCTTTCCCTTCCACGGTTTTCGGTGTGGCTGTGATCAGTGACAACAGCACGGGCAACAGCGTAAGCACCAAAAGCCTGCCTGTCATGACGCTGATCAAAAACATTGAGGATGACAACTGGACGAAGAACTACACGTGGTACGATTCCAGGGGGAGGGCTTTAGCCACGCATTCGGTCAACTATATGGGAGGCTATACGAAGACAGAATCTGAGCTTGATTTTTCGGGTACTCCACAAACGGTAGTCACCAGGCACAAGAGGTTGAATACCGATACGGAAAGAGTAATTATGGAGAACTTTACGTATGACCACCAGAACAGGTTATTGACCCATACGCACCAGGTTGACGGCAATGCTGTGGAATATTTGGCCCAGAACAAATACAATGAGCTTTCCCAGCTTGAAAGCAAGAAAGTGGGAGGGATCAGTGCAGGCTCCCCGTTGCAGACGGTCGACTATACGTATAACATCAGGGGCTGGATGACTAAGATCAACAACCCTAACGATCTAAGCGGAGGGGACCTTTTCGGGTATGAGATCAAATACAACAATCCTGAGAACACAGGTATTACCACAGGAAGGTTTAACGGCAATATTGCAGAGATTGACTGGAAGACATCAACAGTGGTTAACGACAGCAAAAGAAGGTATTCATACGTTTATGACGGGTTGAACCGATTGTCGCAGGGCATTTATACAGAGCCGGGCTCTTCGATACTTAACAATAATAACTATAATGAGTACCTGACGTACGACCTTAATGGAAACATTAAGACGCTTCAAAGGTATTCCAAGCCTACAACAGGAATTACAGCCGAGCAGATTGACGATTTGGTTTATAACTACACGGGCAACAGGTTGAACCAGATCACACTTCCACCGGGGGTGTCGAACAACTATTCGGGTTATAATGCAGCGGGCGGTACTTTTGGATATGATTCGAATGGGAATATGACAGCTCATGGAGACAAGGGACTCGGATCAATAGGGTATAACCACCTGAGTCTTCCTAATACTTTAACTGTTGGCTCTGGAATTAAAAAATCTCAGGTAAACTATGTGTATAGAGCTGATGGAACTAAGCTGATGAAAACTACTGGCGGTGGAGCTTCTCTTTCGGGTTCAACGACAGATTATCTTGACGGATTTCAATATTTGTTTAACAATGATTTTATCATATGTATAGGTTGTCCGGCTCCTACTATAGGCCCTGAATTACAATTTGTACCCACTTCAGAAGGCTATTATGATTTTGTAAAAAATAAGTATATTTACAATTACGCAGACCATTTGGGAAATACAAGATTGAGTTATTTCCACAATGGCAGCAGCATAGAGGTTCTTGAGGAAAACAACTATTATCCTTTCGGGTTGAAGCATGAAGGATATAACCAATTGTCAGGAAACCCGGGTTACCAGTACAAGTACAATGGTAAGGAGCTTCAGAATGAGACAGGGATGTATGACTACGGAGCAAGGTTTTATATGCCGGATATTGGTAGATGGGGCGTTGTAGATCAGTTGGCGGAGAAGATGACAAGACACAGTCCTTACAACTATGCATTTAATAATCCAATCAGGTTTATTGATCCTGATGGAAGACAGGGAACAGATTGGGTTGGAAAAACAGATGCTACTGGAAGTACACAATGGCATTGGGAAGATAAGATAAAGAGTGCTTCGCAAGCTTCTGCCGCTGGTTATGACAGTTATTCTGACGGAAAAACAAATAATACATATACTTCTACTTCCGGATCTGAAGTAACATTAAAAACTGAAGGAAATTGGTCTGAAGATTTTACTAATGTTAATAGAGAAAGGTTAGGTGCTGCTGAAGCAAAAATGTTTGGTAAGTACGCTTCTGGAATTTCAATTACTGGAAGTTATGGAAATACTAATCAAACAATATCTCTTGCTGCTAATTGGGGTACTGGACAATTTAAAATATTTCATACTGCTGGACTAAAAATAGGACCAGAAAGTCCTGGAGATATTGGATTTTCAGTGTTTCAAATGAGTGCATACGGAGAAAAGGATGGAGCAAAGTATACTAATGTTTTTGAGGGAGCCACAGGTTACTCTACAGAATTTTCTGGGTCTTATGTCTTTGGGGGTTCTCACGGTTTTAGTGCAAGCGATAATAGTATTAGTCGTGCTGACTATGGAACTCAGGCTACAAGTTTTAATATTGGAACAGGTTATGACGCAGGGGTTTCAAGGACATACACAACTGATATAACACAAAAAGTTAATAATGCTCCATCAGTAATAGGTAATTGGCTTCGTAAAAACATTAGACATTCTCCTCAATTTGATTAAATATGAAACCTAAAATAAGTTTAATTATATGTTTAATATTTGTTGCCGTTATCTTTATTTTTACAAATCGTATAGATTATGAAGGTAATTCAAAAAGGCTTTCTGAAGAAGAATGTATTTTAGTTGTGGAAACACCTCCTTCGTCTTATACTTCCGACATGTTTAAAGCGAAAGGTTATGATCCTCTAACAAAAAAACCTTGCGAGTGCAATCACTATAATAGGTGGTGGAGTTCATATAAGAATGAAATAGAAGTTGGTGATACTATTGTGAAGAAAAAAGGCGAATTAATTTTCAGTATCCACAAAAAAGATAGTATTATTAGCCATAAGTATAAGCTCTGATAGCAAAAAAATAAAGCGGAAATTTTCCGCTTTATTTTTTTTGTATAATGTCAAAATCAACTCGATAAGAGATTATTTTAATAGTATCATTTTCTTTCTGCATCCTAAAATACTCTTTTGTTTGGGTGGAATCTCTTGTAACTAGATATGAGAGTTCATATTTGGATATAGGATTGGATCCTTTAATTATTTGTGTCCAACTGTTTGTAAGTTCATAGTCTTTTACTTTTCCAAAATCATTATCTGTTTTATCTAGAATTTTTTCAAATCTTTCTTTTCCTACTTCTTGAAAAAACCGATTACTAAATAATTTAAAAACTTTTTCTTTGTTGTTTTGTTGTATTAAAAAATAAAATTTATTAATAACCTTTTGGGCATCCTGTTTATCCGACTCTCTGTTTTCATAAATTTTATCATAACTACAGCCTATAAAAAGAAAAGAAATCAATATTAAAATATACTTTTTCATAACGCAGCAATATTTTTAAATTTTAGAGCCTTTATAAAGCCATCAACTACAGAAAGCAGATGTTCTTTATTTTCGGGATCAAGTTTTTCGATGTCGTTAAAACGGTTGAGCATTGCAGGATCTTTAAAAATGTTCACTTCTTCTGTTTCTCCCAAAAGATAACCCACTGTAGTTCCTAAAATTTTAGCAATATTTTTAGCAACTTCAATAGAAGGAATCATCTCATCACGTTCATACTTCCCGATATCAGAATAAGAAGTATTTAAAATCCCTGCCAAATCTTTTTGGGAAAGGTTTTTAGCTTCTCTGCACTCCCTTAATTTTTTACCGAACGAATTCATTGTTTATGTCTTTTAAGGTATTAAACCACTGTATTTTACTAATAATAAGCAAATATAAATACTTTATAAGGTAAATAAAAATCTAATAATTTTTGCTAAATAGATTTTATAATATATCTTTATACTCAATAAGGTATATGAAACTTTTTTCAAAAAATTTTATTTTATGGAAATCTCCGCAATCAAAGAACGTTTAAGTTTATCCGAAGTCCTGAAGCATTACAATCTTGAGCTTAAAAATAAAATGCTTCATTGTTTTTATCACGATGATAAAACGGCGAGTTTACAGGTAAACCTGGAAAAGAACTTTTATAAATGTCATGCTTGCGGAAAAACCGGAGACCTCGCTCCCGCACGATTTTATCGTGTGGCAGATAAATGAAAAATCCACAGCAATTGCTGTGGATTTTGTGTTATATGATGGATGTTCTGGTTGTATTAGGAAACAGAACTAAAGTGCAGCAATATTTTTAAGTTTAGAAGGTTTTTATAAAAGCATCAATGGTTGCAAATATGTGAACTTTGGTATCGCTCAAGTTCCTGAATGGCTTTCAATTATAAATAAAAGGCGCCAACTGTCTTTAGTTGGAGCCTTTTGGCAGTTGTACCCAGGACCGGGATCGAACCGGTACTCCTAAGAACTGGTGTTTGAGACCAGCGCGTCTACCAATTCCGCCACCTGGGCAAGTGTGTTACCATGTTTGAATCGGTGTGCAAATATAGAAACTTTTTTTAATCTTCAAAAACTTTTTATCAACTTTTCTTTAAAAATTTATTTCCAAACCATCGTAGGCAAGGTGAATTCCGGCTGGAAGTTGTTTATCTTCAATATCATGCAGTCCGAAATGATGACTGATGTGAGTCAGAAATAATTTTTTAGGTTTTAGCTCTTGGTGTAGCTTTATCACATCTGCCAAAATAAAATGGGCAGGATGAGGATCGAATTTACGGATGCAGTTAAGGATTAATACATCTAAATTTTGAAGTTTTTCTTTCTCTGTTTCAGAAATAAAGCCGGCATCAGTGATGTAGGCAAGATTTTTAAACCTGTATCCTAAAGCTGTTATTTTATAATGAATAACCTCGATAGGTGAAATTTCGGTGTTTAATACTTCAAATTTTTCATTTCCGATTTCATGGAGATCAAAGGCTGGAGCTCCCGGATATTTTTCATCTGCAAATGCATAAGGAAAACGTTTTTTTACTTCGTCGGCAACTCTGGGAAGACTGTATAAAGGAATATTTTTTCCGCTTTTGAAAATTAAAGGTCGCATGTCATCTAAACCAATGACATGATCATTATGCTCATGCGTAAGAAGAGTAATGTCAACGCGATTTTCTTTATTGATTAGCATTTGCTGTCTGAAATCCGGTCCGCAGTCGATCAGAATTTTTTTGTGTTCATCGGTAGTAACCATCACCGAAGATCTGAAACGCTGATCCTTGGGATTGGGTGAAGTGCAGACCTCACAAGTGCAACCAATCACGGGAACACCCTGTGAAGTTCCGGTTCCTAAAAATTTCAACTTCATTTTCTTTTGAGGTTGTTTTAATTTTGGTAAATTTACGAAAAATTTAATGTCCTAATGTATCAGAAATTAACTCCTAAACAAAAAGCATTAACAATTAATCTAGATCCTACTATTTATGGTACTTTCGCAGAAATTGGAGCAGGGCAGGAAACTGTTCGACACTTTTTTAGAGCAGGAGGAGCTTCCGGTACAATTGCTAAGGCAATGTCGGCTTACGACAAAGATTTTAGTGATGCCATCTACGGAAAAGAAGTAAAAAACAGGTATGTTACCCAAAACCGACTTCGAAAAATGCTTCGCTATGAAGTTGCCTTGATTGAAGAAAGAATTTCCAGAGACAACAGTCCCGGCAGAAAATATTTCTCTTATGCCAATACGGTTACAACAATCAATTTTGATAAAACGATAAAAGGGCACGGCTGGGTAGGAATTCGTTTTCAAGTGAATGAAAATGAAGATTACAACGAAATCGTTATCCACGTTAAATTTAAGGAAAATGATGCGACCCTACAGCAGGAAACTCTTGGGAATCTAGGGGTAAACCTAATTTTCGGAGCTTATCATTATTATGACAATCCGAGAAGACTGATCGAATCTCTTTACGATGATATTGCAAAAGATAATCTTGAGATCGATATGATTGATTTCAACGGACCAGCTTTTGCTTATGTTGATAACAGACTGATGTCTTTACAGTTGGTGAAAAACGGAATGACAGAAGCGGTAATCTTTAACTCTGAAGGTAACAATATGCTTCCCGCTGATGTTCTTTACAAAAAGAATATTTTTGCGGTAAGAGGAAGTTTCAGACCAGTAACCAAGGTCAATATCGATATGCTTAAAAACGGGATGGATTTGTTCCTGAAAGATGCGATCTGTACTCAGGAAGAAACCGAAGTTTTGATCGAAATTACCATTTCAAATCTTCGTGCAGACGGTGATATTGATGAAAGAGATTTCCTGGATAGAGTAGACGTTCTTGGTAAATTGGGCTACACCGTTATTATTTCAAATTTCTCAGAATATTACAGACTGATCGATTATTTTTCTCATTATACAAACGGCGATATCGGTGTTGCAATGGGGGTAAACAATATGTTGATGGTATTCGATGAGAAATATTATCAGGATCTTTCAGGCGGAATTCTGGAAGCATTCGGTAAATTTTTCAGAAACGGAATGAGGGTTTATCTTTATCCTTACAAAGATCCTGAAACTCACGAGCTTTTAGATTCATCAAACTTAAAAGTAGAAGAAAACCTGAAAGAATTGTATAAATATTTCAAGCTGAACAACCGTATTGTAGATATTACCAACTACAATCCTGAATTTTTGGAAATTTATTCAAGAGAAATTCTAAGAAAAATTGCATGCAACATGAGTGGTTGGGAAAGCCAGCTTCCTGATGGTGTTGGCGAAATGATAAAAGAAAGAGCAATGTTCGGCTTCAAAAACGAACTTTCTCTAAAACAGTTTTCATAAAAATTATTACAATGTCTGAATTAAAAAAAAGACTTTCATCTATTCTCGAAAGTCCCAAACATAATACCGAAGAGAAACTTCAAAAAGTCTGCGCTTTGCTTGATCAGGAGATCTCGTATTTCAACTGGACGGGTTTTTACTTTAAAAACGGAGATAAAGATGAGCTGAAACTGGGTCCTTACGTAGGTGCAGAAACCGATCATACCATTATTCCTTACGGAAAAGGGATTTGTGGTCAGGTTGCAGTTTCCAATGAAACATTTGTTGTTCCGGATGTAAAAGAAGAAAGCAATTATTTAAGCTGTTCAATCGATACGAAAGCAGAAATCGTAGTTCCTATTTTCAAAGACGGACAAAACATTGGTCAGATCGATATTGATTCTCATACCATCAATCCTTTTACGGATGAAGACAGAGAGTTGCTGGAATGGCTTTGTAATGAAGTTTCAAAGATTTTGTAGTCTTATTTAAATTAAAATATAAACTCCGATTTTTTTAGTCGGAGTTTTTTTGTTTAAACTATCAATAGGAACGGGCTTTAGCCCGTTTAATAATTAAAAAATCATCTGGCTTTAGCCAAAACTTAATTACTGAACTCTGAAATCAATTCTTTAAAATAATTTTCACACTTCGCGATATGCGTTCCGTACCAGGAAAATGCTTCTCCGTCAACGATTATTATTTTTTTATCAGGATAAATTGCTTTAAGTTCTGCAATATGTTTTTCTCTAAACGGAAAAGGCTCCGAAGAAAGCATGATGGCATCAGCTTCGGCTAAATCTTCAGCTGTAATTTCAGGATAACGGGTTTGATTTTTAAATATATTTTCAAAACCAATTTCGCTTAAAACATGATGAATAAAAGTATCTGAGCCAACGGTCATATAAGGTTTGTTCCAGATCAGGTAAGCGACTTTTACGGTAGAATTTATTTGGGTTTGATTGAAAATTTCGTAGATTTTCAGATTGAAAGCCTGAGCTTTTTCTTCTTTATTAAAAAGTAATCCTAAGTTTTTAAGCAGATAATAATTGTCTTCAATGGTTTCAGTGTTGCTTACAACAACTTTAAAATTATTCATTAAATCCTCGACCTGCTCTTTTACATTTTCTTCTTTATTAGCGAGAATTAAGTCAGGTTTTAAACGCTTAATTTTTTCAAGGTTAAGATTTTTTGTCCCACCGATAATCTCAATTTTTTTTACTTTTTCTGAAGGATGGATGCAGAATTTTGTTCTTCCTACAATTTCATTTTCCGTTAAACCTAAATCAAATAAAGCTTCCGTAATAGAAGGTACTAATGATACAACTCGCATAAAATTTTAGACTTTGCCTAAAATTACAAAAGTTTTCCGGTTAAGAACATTGCTGCGATGGTAAAATAGATGATTAGTCCGGTTACGTCAACCAAAGTTGCTACAAATGGAGCGGAAGAAGTTGCAGGATCGAGATTGAATTTTTTAAGAATAAACGGAACCATGGAACCTGAAATAGTTCCCCAAAGTACAATCATAGCCAAAGAAATTCCGGCACTTATTCCGATGAAAAACCAGTAATCCCCATAATCGAACCAACCGAGTTTATGCCAGATCATAATTCTGAAAAAGCCGATAATTCCTAGGAAAGTTCCCAGAACCAATCCGGTAACTATTTCTTTTTTCATGACCGTCCACCAATCTTTCAAAGTGATTTCCTGTAATGCCATCGCACGGATTATCAACGTTGCGGCCTGTGAACCGGAATTTCCGCCACTCGAAATAATTAGAGGGATAAATAGTGCCAAAACAACCGCTTTCTCGATTTCATTTTCATAAAATCCCATTACAGATGCGGTAATCAATTGTAAAAAGAAAAGTACGATCAGCCAAAGTCCGCGCTTTTTGATCATCTCAAACCAATGAGTCTGAATATACGGATCGTCAAGTGCTTCAACACCCCCGAATTTCTGAATATCTTCTGTGTTTTGAGATTCAATTTGATCTAAAATATCATCAATGGTTACAATTCCCACCAAAACTCCGGCTTCTGTAATGATTGGAAGAGCAGTTCGGTCATATTTTTCGAAATAAGTAACCGCATCTTCTTTTGATGTTGTCGTAGTAATTGCAACAAAATGATTGTCGGTAAGATCGGAAACCAAAGTGTCTTCTTCCACCAAAAGCAAACTACCCAAAGGTAAATCGTCAATCAGGCGGTTTCTCTCATCAACTACATAAAGGTGATTGATGGTTTCTACTTTTTTACCGACTTTTTTTATCTGCTGAAGACATCTTTTTACCGTCCATTCTTTACGGATCTGTATGTAATAAGGAGTCATCAGACGGGCGATCGAATCTGAGTTGTACCCTAAAAGTTTTAAGGCAATTCTTCTTTCCTGCGGATTGAGATGATTAATGGAGTATTTGATCAGTTCATCCGGGAAATCTTCAAACAGAGCCGTTCTGTCATCGGGAGTCATGGCGTTCAGGATTTCTGAGACTTCATCGCTTCCGATGCTTCGTATGGTTTCTTCCTGGAAATCAGGATCTAAATGCGAAAAAACATCCGCTTTGTACTGCTTCGGAACTTTCAGAAAAGCCAGTAACCTTTCATCAGCGGGAAGTTCACTGAGTCTTTCGGCAATATCGGCTGGATTAAAGATAAGTTCGTCTGTAGAATTCAAAACGTGAGATTTTTGCTATGCAAAAATAATTTAAATTTTTAGAATAGGAGAACGATACGCTAAATTTAAGGTTTTATTAAAGTTTAGAAACCGGCTTCTGTAGAGGGTTTTATTTTTCTTAACTGCTTGAGAATCGATTTTATAGCACCATTGGTTCCTATTTTTATCGAGTTTTCAGCTGAACCCAAAAGACGCATGTTTTTACGGTAAGTATCGTAATCTGAAGAGGTGATCAGATTTCCTTCTGCATCGAAAAGTTTCATACTGACAATAACCTGATTAGAAAAAACATATTTCCCCAGACCGACTTTGAAATATTTCACTTTGGGAACAATGGCAAAATCAGCATCGTTATTTTTGCAATATTCACTGATGGTTTTGGCATCAATACTATCATAAGAAACCTGAACTTCAGATCTCAGCATTTTATTTTTACGGAATGTACTGATGTTATCAGAAACAGCACTGAAGAATGCGTGATTGGTAGGTTCTTTTATTTCTTCAACCTCTGGCTCAACTTCTGGATTAAAATACAGAACTTTTTTTATGTTATCATGGGAGGTGTTTTTCTGAGCATTTACAGAAGAAATACTGATGATAAATACAGAAGAAATAAGCGTATAAAATAAAAAATTTTTCATCTTTTTTGTCGGCTGTAAAATTACTGTCTTTTAACGGGATGGCATAATTTTTTTAAGAATTATTTAACATATTTTTCTATTCAATTTAATAAATGAAATCAATAATGTTTCCAAACTCTTTGATTTTAAGGATTTTTTATTTTTTTTATCTCTTTATTTTTTTTAATTAAAATTGATCTTAATGATTGTAATATTTAATTCCGACTTAAATTTTGCGGAGTTAAAAAAATAGTCGTACTTTTGCACCCGTTACATAATAATCATTAAACAATATTGGAATGTACTTAACAACAGAAAAAAAAGCAGAAATTTTCGCAAAGCACGGTAAATCTGCACAAGACACAGGAAGCGCTGAAGGACAGGTTGCTCTATTCACTTACAGAATTAACCACTTATCTCAGCATTTGAAGGCTAATCGTCACGATTTCAACACTGAGAGATCTTTGGTGAAATTGGTAGGTAAGAGAAAAAGCTTATTAGATTATCTTAAGAAAAAAGATATTACAAGATACAGAGCAATTATTGCTGAACTTGGTCTAAGAAAATAATCTTTGGATTCCAAAAAAACAGAAGCAACTTCGAAAGAGGTTGCTTTTTTTGTTTAATAATCTGAAAACTTGGCATTAAAACGTGGTATTCTTTGCAGAAATCGTTTAAATTTGCTTCTTTCAAAATTTAATCTACTGATTTGAAACAGATTTATCTCTATATTCTTCTTTTTGTTTCTGGATTTTACAATTCTCAGAACTCGGATACCATTTCAAGGTCGAATCTTCAGACTTCTGTAAGTATGCAGTTCGGAAAATTTTTAGGAACGAATGATTATTTGAAAACGCTTACCCATAGAGAGTTTGTCGGTGCTTCTGCCGAACTTACGGTACAGACTGATGGAAGTAAAGAATGGCACAGAAGATTCGGAAGACCTTATTACGGCGGCGGAATCGTAGCATTTGATTATCTTAAAAACCGGGATATGGGAAGTCCGTTTGCTGTTTATGGAACTTTTGGTGGAACTATTAAAGAAACACCGACCTATTCCTGGAATTATGAGACAAGTGGCGGTTTTGCTTTTAACTGGACGCCTTTTTACCAGGAAAAAGGCTATCTCAATCAGACTTTTGGCTCTTCAGTGAGTATTTATATTAATTTCGGAGTCAATTATAAATATTACTTGGGAAAACATTTTGACTTAGGGTTAGGTTTAAATTTCAATCATTTCTCAAACGGCGCGCTTAAACTTCCAAATAAAGGAATGAATACCTTTTCTCCAAAATTATCATTGACTTATCATTTTGATGAAAGACAATTCGCACCACATGATTCTTTGTCGACATTTGATAAATATTCTACTTTGGATGTAAATGTCTTTGGCGGAGTTAGGCATTCTATATTCTACGGAAAAGATGAAGGTTTTACTTATGATGATGTTGATTTAATTGATAAATTTAAAGGAAGATATTATCAGAATTGGGGGCTGGAAACTGTTTATCACAGGCAAATAACTTATAAATCCTCATTGGGATTAGGAATTGGTGTGATGTATGACGAAGATTATAACCATAGATTTTACCAGGATGAAACAGGGGCAATTCAGGTGGCAAAAAGATTTAAACATGATAATCTTTTATTGAATATTTTTCCGTCATATCGTCTTACGATTTCGAGATTTGCTATTCACCTGCAGCCGGGATTTTATTTGTTTAAAAAATCCATCGATAAACGTTATGATAAAACCATATTTTATCAGAGAGTTGGTTTTCAGTATACCATAGGTAAGAACCTGTTGATTGGGATTGGTCTTCGTTCATTCCTGTTTCACAAAGCTGATTATATTGAATGGAGATTGGGTTACCGAATTTTTAATAAGAAAAATTCATAAAAAATGAATGTAAGGTGCTAAAATATAAGCTAAATTACTTTCATCATACTATTTAAAACAAAAACACTAAATTTGCATCACATTTAGACGAAATATCAATAATTAAAGTGCTCAATACGGAGCGCAACACAAACAATTTATGAGTGCACCTCAAGCAATTACAGAGTTGATTACTCTTGCAGACGGCAGAGAAATCACAATCGAAACAGGGAAGCTGGCAAAACAAGCTGACGGATCTGTAGTAGTAAAAATGGGCGGAACAATGCTTTTAGCAACAGTTGTAGCCAACAAAGAAGCCAATCCTGGTGTAGATTTTCTACCGTTAACAGTTGATTACAGAGAAAAATTCTATGCAGGCGGTAAAATCCCCGGAAACTTTTTCAGAAGAGAAGCTCGTCCTTCAGACCAAGAAATTCTTACAATGCGTTTGGTAGACCGAGTTTTGAGACCTTTGTTCCCTGAAGATTTCCACGCGGAAGTTCAGGTAATGATTTCATTAATTTCTTATGACGGACAGTCGATTCCTGATGATTTGGCAGGTCTTGCGGCGTCTTCAGCGATTGCAATTACCGATATTCCTTTCAACGGACCAATGTCTGAAGTGAGAGTGGTAAGAATCAATGGAGAGCTTTCTATTAATCCTAAATTCGAAGATCTTAAAAATTCTGACCTTGATATTATGGTTGGAGCAACGAAAGATTCTATCGTAATGGTGGAAGGTGAAATGAAAGAAATCACAGAAGCAGAAATGCTTGAAGCGATTACTTTTGCTCACGAAGAAATCAAAAAACAAGTAGAAGCTCAGGAGAGATTAGCTGAAAAAGTTGGAAAATCATTCCCAAAAAGAGAATACAACCACGAAAATCACGATGAAGCCATTCGTGAGAAAGTTTGGAAAGAAACTTACGATAAAGTATACGAAGTAGCTAAAACTCCTTCAAGCAAAGAAGAAAGAGGCGAGAAATTCAAAGCGGTACGTGATGAATTTTTAGCTCAATATGTTGAAAATGCAGAAGAACTTGAAAGAGTAACACCTTTCGTAAAAGTATATTACCACGATGTGGAAAAAGAGGCGATGCGTCAGATGATTATCAATGATAAAATTCGTCTTGACGGTCGTGATCCTGAAACAATCCGTCCGATCTGGAGCGAAATTGACTATTTACCGGGAGCTCACGGTTCTGCAATCTTTACAAGAGGAGAGACTCAGTCTCTTACAGCTGTAACTTTAGGTTCGGTAAAAGATGCAAACATGGTAGACAGCGTAATGGTAAACTATGACGAAAGATTCTTCTTACATTATAACTTCCCACCATTCTCAACAGGTGAGGCACGTCCTTTGAGAGGAACTTCAAGAAGAGAGGTTGGTCACGGTAACTTAGCTCAAAGAGCTTTGGCAAATATGATTCCTGAAGAAAATCCTTATACCATCCGTATCGTTTCTGATATCCTTGAATCTAATGGTTCATCTTCTATGGCGACTGTTTGTGCAGGAACTTTAGCATTGATGGATGCAGGTATTCAGATTACGAAGCCGGTTTCAGGTATTGCAATGGGATTGGTAACTGATGTTAAAACAGGAAAATTTACGGTACTTTCTGATATTTTAGGAGATGAAGATCACTTAGGTGATATGGACTTTAAAGTAACAGGAACTGCAGACGGAATCACAGCTTGTCAGATGGATATCAAAATCCAGGGACTTTCTATGGATATTATGGAGAAAGCGCTTCTTCAGGCAAGAAACGGAAGACTTCATATTTTAGATAAAATCACTGAAACAATTGCTGCTCCAAGAGAAGATGTGAAACCTCATGCTCCGAAAATGGTGATGATGGAAATCCCTAAAGATTTCATCGGTGCTGTAATCGGACCTGGTGGAAAAATCATTCAGCAGATGCAGAAAGACACCGATACTGTTATCGCAATTGAAGAAGTTGGCGAAATTGGTAGAATCGAGATTTCTGGTGTTAGCAGAGAAAAAATCAACGAGGCGATTGCGAAAATCAACGAAATTACTTTCGTACCTGTTGTAGGTGAAGTTTACCAAGGTAAAGTTGTAAAAGTAATGGATTTCGGAGCTTTCGTAGCGATTGCTAAAGGTACTGAAGGACTTCTTCATATCTCTGAAATCGAATGGGCTCGTCTTGACAAAGTTCCTTATAAAGAAGGAGACGAAGTTGAGGTGAAATTCATGGGTTACGATGATCGTAAGAAAATGAAGCTTTCAAGAAAAGTTTTGTTGCCAAGACCACCAAGACCGGAGAAAAAAGAAGGGGAGCAGAGAGGTCCAAGACCAGAAGGTCAAAACAGACCGGAGAGACCTGCGAGACCAGAAGGAAAAGTAAATCCTGAAGGACAAGATCAGCCGGGAGAACACAAGCCTTTGAACGAACCACAAGATCAATAATCTTATAAATATTAAAACCACCGAATTTCGGTGGTTTTTTTGTTTTTGATCAGTGTATATAATGCTGTAGTTAATTTTTTTAAGTATAAAAAAGCTATTGTTTGAGAAGATGGTGGTTAATCAAACCTAAAAAAGAAATACACGACCGCTGCCCATTCTTTTTTAATGCCTTTTGCATAGCCAATCGTACTGCGGCTACTGTTTTCAACCGTTCCATCATCTTTGATATAACCGATCGTTGAACGGCTGCTGTTTTCTACCGTTCCGTCTTTTTTTACGTAACCTACCGTCGAACGACTTTGATTTTCGATAGTGCCGTCATCTTTTATATAGCCAATAGTGCTTCGACTTTTATTCTCAATGGTTCCGTCATTTTTAATGTAACCTACCGTTGAACGGCTGCTGTTTTCTATTGTGCCATCGTTTTGAATATATCCTGTGGTGCTGCGATTTCCGGATTCAATAGTTTGGGCAGCAAGGAGGGAAAGGTTTAAAAGTAGAGAGAAAATGAATAGTGTTTTTTTCATCGCTTGTTGTTTTAATATTTTAAAAATGGATGAGTAATTACAAGTTTAATTTATGATATCAGATAAAGAAATTTATAAGCCCTAATTTATAAAATTAATAACTTTTAAGAATATATTTAAAAATAAAACCGCAAGAAACAATCATGCGGTAATATTGTGACATTATCCATTCCCCGCTCTCTGCTTCAAATCATCCGCACCACCGGTTCTTCTTGGCTGTCCGTTTTTGGATGAGCCGAAATTATAAGTATAAGAAAGGGTAACAACACGGGTATCTCTTCTTACAACAAAATTTTCGATGTAGTTGGAGTAGATGTTTTCGGCTTCAGGATTGCTTTTGAAGAAAATATCATTGAAAGAGAATTTCAAAGTACTGTTTTTAAATTTCTTCTGAGCACCGATGTTCAAAGACCAGATAGGTTTCAGATGCATATACGCATAAATCTGTTTTGCCTGATAATTTCCCGATAACTCTGCAGAATATCCGTTTCCGAATTTGAATGAATTGATGCTGTTGATATTAAATGTAAAATTCCCCTGATTTTTGATGTAGGTATCCGAAATATTTCCGGTGTAGGTTCCATAGTAAAAATTGGCATTGTTATTCATATCCCACCATTTGGTTACTTTTACGGGAGCAATTAGATTTAAACCATAATAAGAAGCCGAACTGAGGTTTTCTACCGCCTGAACAACGACGATGTTTCCATTCTCATCGATTGGTTTCAGAACATCGGTAATATTATTCTGTATTTTACTGTAGCTTAATGTGGCAAAATATTTATTACTTAAGCTGTAGGTAAATTCATAATTCATCGTGGTTTGCGGATTTAAATCAGGATTTCCGGCTTGGTAAGTTGTAGGATCAAGATAAAATTTAAAAGGATTCAGCTGTCTGTAAGTCGGTCTTGTAATTCTTCGGCTGAAATTCAGCTCGACCGTATTTTTTTCATTTAAATCATAAGAAAAAACGGCACTCGGAAACAATTGGGTGTAATTCTTTTTATTAATCTGATTGGTAGTTAGCTGATTTCCGGTCACGTTGGTATTTTCAAGTCTTAAACCAAAATTCACTTTGAATTTTTCCCAATTTTTAATCACATTTCCATAGGCTGCATTGATGTTTTCTTCGTAAATAAAATGATTGGTTTTCGACTGGTCTATCACAGATGTTCCAGAACTTGCATCGAAAAACTGAAGGTCGTTGTCTGCTTTTACAAAACTTGTTTTTACTCCGGTTTCCAGTTTCCAGTTGTTGCTGAAGGCTTTGGTAAGGTCGGATTTTGCGGAATAAATATTCAGGTTTCCATCCAAATTTCCTTTTAAAATGTAAGGATTAGGCTGAACAGGCGAAAAGTTTCCGTTCACATCAAAATTTTGAGTATTAAAATTCTGAAGTGATGCATTGGAATAATTGATATAATCCAAATCGGTTGTCAATTCTGAACCCAAAGAATCAATTTTGAATTTATGGTTGAAGTTTAGTGATGCATTTTTCCAGTGGTCACGGTTGTTGCTGGTCGTAACGAAACTTCCTGCAGGCTGATAATTCTGATTTAGAATCTGAGTCTGGTTGGTGCTTGTCGGATCAAATCTGTTGCTCACAAAACCGACTGAAAAACCCAGAATATTTTTATCATTGGCATAATAATCCATCCCGACTTTTGCAATGTGATTGCGGAAATTCATTTTCAGGAAATTATCCTGAACATAAGCGTTGGTAAATGTTCCATTGTCATAAAAGTTTCTGTCGAGCATCAACTGATTGTAAAATTCTCTATAGGCAAAGCTGTAATTGGCAAAAAGATTCACTTTTTTATTTCGATGGTTGATGTTGAAACTGTTGTTATTTTTGATGAATTTTCCCGTTCCCAAAGATGTAGAAAGACTTCCATTGGTTCCTTTTCGCTGGTCTTTTTTTAATTTAACGTTGATAATGGAAGTTCCCGCTGCATCGTATTTTGAAGAAGGATTGGTAATAAACTCAATTTTCTCAACGGTTGAAGATGGAATTCCACGGAGATAGTTAGCCAGATCGGTTCCGGACATCGGGGTATTTTTTCCGTCAATCTGAACGAGAAGATTTCCTTTTCCACGTAGACTGATATTGTCGTTGCTGTCAACATTTACACCCGGAGCTTTTTCAAGAACTTCAAATGCTGAATTTCCGGTGGCGGCAATGCTGTTTTCAACATTAAGGATCATTTTTCCGTCCTGTCTTTCGATGTAAGGTTTGGCTTTGGTAATTGTAACGCCCTCAATTGTTTTTTCATTTAAATGAATTTGTGGGAGATTGATGTTTTCTTTTACTGAAATCGCTTCTGATTTATAAGCTTCAGAACTATTTTTATTGATTTGAACATAATAATTACCGTTTGCAAGATCATTGAATGTGAACTTTCCGTTCTGGTCAGCGAGTTCAGTTTTCACCAGTTTATTTTCTGTATTAAACAAGTTGATTTCTACCTGACTGGCTTTGTCAGATTCTATGCTTCCCGAAAGAGAATAACTTTGAGAAGCGGTTTGTGCAGAAATTTTGTTGCTGAAAAATGACATCAGCAAAACAAAAAGGAATAGGATTAGTCGTGTCATCGTGCTTTATTTTTTTGTATTAATTGTATTTTCTGATATTTTCAGAAGTACGTTGTTCATGATTTGAAGGTCTTCTTTGGAAATACCTTCCAATGCAGTTTTTCTGTTGTCTTCAACAATTTTCTGAACATCTTTAATGATTTTTAAACCTGATTCGGTGACTTCAAGATGAGTTTTCCTTCGATCGTTGGCGTGAACGGTACGAATCACGTATTCCGATTTTACGAGCAGATCAATAATTCTCGTGACCGATGCGTTGTCTTTAAAAACCAGATTTCCAATTTCATTCTGTATGATTTCAGGATTTTCAAGAATCGCTTTAATAATGAGCCACTGGTCGATGGTTATCGTAAAACCATGAAGTTTCAGCTGTCTCTGAGCATAATTTCTATAAGCTCTGATCGCTTTATCGATGTTGTAAAATATAATTGAATCTAACTTTTCCATGATAAAAATTCTAATAATGATTTATCAATTATTGATATATCAATTAATTTGTTGCTGAAATTTTTTATTTGTTACAATTTTTTTTAGAATAATTTGAACCAATTTTAAGCACAAAATTTCAGATTCGTAAGTTGTTGACATTGAAAAAGTTATTGAAATGGCCGATTCCAGAAAAAATTGTCGTATATTTGCAGAAGCAATTAATAGAAAGGTTTTCAGGCTTTTGTTTCAGACACAGCTTAAAACATTTATTTTTTCTCTCAGTTTTCACATTTCAGATGCTTCAGTTTATTCCTCAAAAAATACTTGTGTCGCAATCTTTTATCATTACTGAAAAACAATAGAATACCTTTCTGATTTAATCGGGAAAAGTATTTGGATAGAATGGGATAGATTATCGAAAAGAAATCTTATCTTTAACAATCAGCACGTAACAAATAAATTTTAATATATATATGGCGGATTCTTTCTCTAAAAAAGAAAATTTTAAGAAAAAAGTACAGAAAGCAAAAGAAAAAGCTCAGAAAAGAGAAGAGCGTAAAACAGTCAACAACAAAGGAAAAAGTCTTGATGACATGATCATGTATGTTGATGCAAACGGACAATTGACTTCTACACCTCCTGATAACAGCAATGTTGAAGAATTTGATATCAACAATATCCAGTTGGGTGCGGCTCCTATTGAAGCTGAAGAACTTGTGAAAACAGGAATCATTACTTTTCTAAGCGAAAAAGGATATGGTTTTATTACCGAAGACAGTTCTAAAGAGAACGTTTTCTTCCACACCAACAACGCAACAGAAGTGTTGAAAAAAGGAAACAAAGTTTCTTACGAAAAAGAAAAATCGCCAAAAGGTTTTTCTGCAATCGATATTAAAATCGTGAAATAATTTTTTGTTTTGAACTAAAACAGATTAGAATATCATATAAAAGGCTCCGGATTCGGAGCCTTTGTTTTTTAGTGACTGTAAAGATTTTCTCTTATTTCCACTAAAATTTTTGTGGTTTTCTCTACGTCTGGAAACTCAGGTAATGTAGAAACTGAATGATAATGTTTAATTGATTTGATCAGGATTTCGGCTTTTTTCATCACGGCTTCATACGACCAGTTTCCGGCTTTGATGTCTAATAATTCATCACGATTTTCTACTCGAATATTCAAAGAATTTGTTTTGAAAATCTGGTCACAAGACTGCAAAAGACGAATTGTATGCATCATATTTTTGCTGTCGTAGTTCTGTCCGTGGTTTTGATTGACGTTATAACGGTCTTCATTTCGCTCCGAAACCCACTTCCAGTATTCACGGTAATCTTTGCAGTACGTGGAGTAGGCATCGAGATTACAGAATAAATAGGCAACCGGTTTTTCTTCTTTCGGAACTGATGAAACGGAAGCCTGATTGGCTTCTTCGTTCTGGATAATTCCTTTATAACTCAAATCTCCCGATTCGTCGTAGAAAAGCGCAAATATTCCTTTGGTGTTGTCAATACTTACCAAACCGCATTTTTCCTGAACTAAACCACCCCGTCCATCGGACACTCCTCCAAAGGAGGGGAATTCTCGTAGCCATTTTTTCAAAGGAATCGAGCCTTGATTCTGCAAAATATAACAAAAATCGAGAATAGATTTTCTCTCTTTATCAATCGGATTCAGAATCTTCTTGTTGAGTCCTTTTGCCTTTTTGATCTGCGAAATCGCATAACCTGCAAAGGTATCTTTACATAATTTGGAAAGAAAATCTTCAGGTTTCAGCAAATCCATCAACGGATTTTTATGTTGAATACAGTCTTCCGGACTTGCCAGAACTTCCAGAATATTCGGATTGTTTTTCTGCAATAATTCAACCAGTCTTCCGATTTCGTAGTAAGTGATATCGTTCGTTTCATTCGAAATCTGCGGAATATAGTTTAAACCAAAAAAGTCTTCTTTTGGTAAGAAATATACTCCGCGGATGTCTGTATCTGAGTTCTCTGTGGCGAGCCCGAAAGAGCGGCTTCCAGAGATGGTTTCGAAGAGGATGAGGTTGCGGGATTTTATTGATTTTATTTCTAACATATTAATTTAATTTTTAATACAACTTTGCACAACCACTTCCAAAGTCTTCTCCGCATCACAAGCATACAAACCGGAACACCAAGCCGGATTCGCTTCAATTAAAGCCCAGCCTTTTCCTTTGATGATCCCGAAATCAAGAACAATGGCTTCCGGAAGTGTTTCTGAATATTGTTTCATGAAAATTTCGAAAAATTCAAACAAATCTTTTTGTTCGGTTTCGAAAAGCGGATCGGTGTCAAAAGCATTGTTTCTCCAATAAGAAGAATGTGTTTTTATTTCGTTGTTTAAAACAAAACATCTTACTTCAAGTTCCCATTCCACAACTTCCGAAGTGAAAACGGTATTTTCTAAATCCAAAGTGTCAAAACCTTTGATATCCGTTACTTTATCGAAAACTCCGGCTTTAAAGCTTTTAAAATCAGAACATTTAATGAAAATATTTTCTTCATGTACAAAATCTTTCAATTGTCCGTAAGAAATTTTGCGTTTTGTAAATTCTTCTGAAATTTTTGAAAGCCAATCGTCATCAGGCTTTGTTAAGGTCAAATTACATTGTTCTGCAACAATTTCTGCATAAATATCTTCGCCATACACCGCAATCACATCCATACGAAATTCTTCCGGAACATTCCATTTTGCATTGAAGCGGCTCAATTCGTAACGCGAATTTATAGAGGCTTTTTTCAGGTTGTTACTATCTTCTGTGTAAATTGGAGACAGCGCAATAATATTTTTCATGCAATAAGGTTTTTAGTTTTATGTTTAGGATTTACATTTTATAATTAAATCACAGTTTACATTCATTCTCAATAAAATCTTTATACTGATGAAGGCAGTGCCATATTTTTTCTTTCTCCAAAGTGTTATAGTGTAATTTCAAAGAGTTTTCAGAAAATTTTTCATATCCAAAATCAGTGGTAATAAATCCGATCTCATCTCCGTTCAGAATTAGACATACATTACCACCGCAGTCTCCAGTAAGATATGTTCCAATAGAGAAACAAAGATCAGTATCAGAATTAAGTTTATCAAAAGAGCTTTGTAAAAGATCTATTTCCTCGATGTGTTTATTGAAACAATTATTTTTAATGTTAAACTCGTATCTGCCTGTTGAAAAAGCGTCTTCAATTTTATGGTTTGTATTTTCATCAATTCCATAATGACTTATCCAACGTTCAACAACAAACTCAACATACTCCTTATTATAAAAAAGAACGATGTCTTTAAAGTTTGAATATAATAATGATTGCAATACATCATCATTAAAATCAAAATTGGAATAGAAGTACTCAATTTCTGAAGGAATCTCTATTCCGAATTCCATTTTTATATATGAAAACATAGATGCTACTTTGGAATTATAACTTTTTGACGATATATGTTTTTCTTTATACGTTTTCAGTAGGTCTAAATGTTTTTTCATAAAATCTAATATAGTAATATTTCCCTAAAAACCTTCTCCATCTCATTCTTATCCGTATTTCCTCCTTTCAGACTTTTAGATCTTTCTTCATTATCTGCAACCACTTTCTCCAAAAAACCAAAAAGCTCCCAGTCATTCGGATGGTAATAAGATTCTCCCTTTGTGGCTTTTAAAGTAACCAAGTTTTCTATTTTCGTCCTTGTAAAATCATCCACTAAAACCAACAATTCACTGAATAATACAGGCGGAACTGTTCCTTTTTCCAATATCCATTTTCCTGTTAAACCGGTTCGGAGACAATAGAAATAGCTTTTCAGCTTTACTTCGTCGGCTCTGCAGGCTTCCAGATATTTTTTGCTCATGCTCAGATAATGGTAAGAAACCGCTATCGGAGAAAAGCATTCATCCGCCAAAGGTTTGAATAATTCATAAAATTTTTCATTTTTTATATAAACGATAGGAGAGTAGAACCAGCTTAATAGAGCCGCATTCGACTTCAATAATAAATGAAAAGTCTTCCTCAAATCCCATCCGGAACCGTCGAGATCGTCTTCTGTCATGAATTCTATCGTTTCATCTTTATCCCACGGCGACAGATACCAGTTTTTTTCGTGTCGATATATGAATCGTATGTCATAATCGCTGTCAGGAGACGCAAAACCCCAAGCTCGGCTTCCTGATTCTACGGCAAGAAGTATTTCTATACCCCGTTTTTCTTCGACTTCTTTTAGTTTTTCTAATATTTTGGATGTCATTTTTTCGTTGTTTTTTTGGTTAAACACAAAGGCGCAATTTGTTTAAAAACTTTCTGCTTTAAGGCACAATGATTTTATCTTCGATAAAATTACATTTGCATGAAAAACTTTGATTCTTAATTTACTTTAATGAGACTTAGGAAAATGGAGCGTTAAGAAAATTAAAAGTTAATCCGTTAAAAAATTTCCACTGTTTGAAGCGCGACCAAAATCTTGAACCGAAGAACAATCTTGAATTCGCGCAAGTTTTGGGAATTTTAGGATTAACTTTTAATTTTTAGCGGAAGTTTCCAAGTCTTGAATTTTTGTTTCTTTTGTTTCAAGACAAAAGAAATATTAAGCTTTTCTAAATTTCTTCTTTTTCTTCCAAGGTGCATTCTTCTGAACATCACCTGCCATAATACATCCGTAAGGCATCACTTCATCCAACACTTTGCAAAGTCCGTATTCTTCAATCTGTGCTCTCACGTTTTTAGCACTTTTATAGGCGGTCGGAAGTTCAGAAATATCAATTTCATTGGAGAAGAAACGGATGTCTAATCCTTTTGTTTCTTCTTCAAAAACTTCTTCAATTGTTTTATGAGCCAAAGATTTTTTATGCTGACTTCTGCTGAAATTTCTTCCTGCTCCATGTGGTGCAAAACCAAGATTTCTCTCATTTGTTTTTCCCTGAACAATCAAAACGGGTTCTGACATATTCAACGGAATCAGTCTTGGTCCCGTAATATCAGGCATAAATTTATCATCTAAAGGCGTTGCTCCTTTTGCATGATAAAACAAATCTCCGTCTTTAAAAACGAAATTATGCTCGTTCCAATACCGATCTTCTTTCTCGATTCCTAATTTATTTAAGGTTGCGTCGTGAATTGAAATATGGTTTTCCTTAGTCCACGTTCTTATCAATTGAAGGGCTTCCCAATATGATTTTCCTTCCTCAGTTTCATAAGGAATCCATGCGTTTTCTCTTAATGTTTCTGGAGAATTTTCTATTCTGAATTTGTTCGCAACCTTCATTCCTTTATCATACAAAGCAGCTCCGGGAGCTCTTGAACCGTGGTGCGTCACCAACATCGTATTTCCTGTATTCTTAGAAGTTCCGACAAACAGGAAGTGATTTCCGTCACCCTGCGTTCCCATATGAGAACGGGCAATGCTGATTAATTTCTCATCATTCAGGAAATCATTCGCTCTGAAAGCATCCATTAATTCCTGAGACATTTCCATTTGCTCACCTCTCGGTCTTCCTCCGTATCCAAAATGCGTGATGGAATGCGCCGCATCCAAAACTTCTTTAGGATCTGCTTTTCCAAAGTCCGTCAACATTACCGAACAACAGATATCTGCGCTATGGAATCCGGGATGGATTGCGTTTTTCGCAACAACAACTCCTCCAACGGGAATCTGACCTACAGGACCTGTCGGACAGGCATCGGGCATAATCGCTCCGGCAACTAAAGTTGGCGTCTTCATTAAAACCTTCATGGTGTTGATTACTTTTTCCACGTTATCATTTTCGCTTTCATGTTCAGCTCGGATGTTGATGACAAAATCTTTTGCCGTTTCATGAAGCGGAATCAATTCGGGTTGCTTGAACTGTTCCAAATATGCTGTGATCTGATTTTCATCTAATTGATTTTCATTGATATGCGAAATCGCTTCTTTAAACCATTTCGCCGATCTGTATCCTAATTCTATTAAGCTGTTTCCGTTAAATTCCATCTTGTTTCATTTTGTTGATGCAAAGTAAAAACTAAAGTATGCAATCTTTTTGCGTAGATAAAGTTATTTTAATTATTTTTGGAAAAATTTAAATAAAATGTTGTTTGAACAGTTAGAAAACGCACCACAAGAAATTCAATTTACTGATGTCATATCTTTCATTGATGAGCATTATGACTTTACACCGACAAAATTCACGAATGGGAATACTGTAAATGAAGTGAATCAAAATAATGGTTCATGTAAAGTTTTCAGTTTCGGAAAACTGAATGATTTATCCAAAGAAGAAACTTTGGCTTTGTTTGGAGATTTTTACAGAGAAGATGTTTTAAAAAATCCTGAAGGAAAGGATCATCAGAATATCAGAAACTTCATAGAATTCGGTTGGGACGGAATTTCTTTTGAAGGGAAGGCTTTGAGTAGAAAGTAATTTTATCTTAACTCTAATCACAAAACCTGTCATTCAAAACACAGACTACAGGTCTGCAAACATAGTTCTAAAGTAGTGAAGAATCTATTTTGAAAACTGTATGGAATAGATTTCTCATAATGTCGAAGCGTCAATAATCCGACAAAATTTTCACCTTACCCGCGTGAGGGATACGGAAGGTCTGACTGAAAGGAAGAGTCTCGGCGCGGGGCGAAGCCCCGCGCCGAGACCGAAACGAAGTGGAGCCTGTAGCAGCCCAGCCCGAAGTGATGGTGCTGGAAACCTCATAGGTTTTCAAAACCTATGAGGTTTAGAATTGGAAAACGAAGGGACACGCCCAAATAAAATAAAGCCCATGTCATCAAATAAAAACGCCTTAATCCGATACAAAACACTGGATAAATGCCTGAAAAATAAGTACCGACAGTATACTTTGGAAGATCTGATCGATGAATGTTCCGAAGCGTTGTTCGAATTTGAAGGAAAAGAATCTTTTGTGAGCAAACGGACGGTACAACTTGATTTGCAGAATATGCGAAGTGAAAAATTCGGGTATGAAGCGCCGATCGAAGTGTATGAAAGAAAATACTATCGATACAGTGATCCGGATTACAGTATTCATAATATTTCCGTGAATGAAAGTGACCTGAAAGCGATGAACAATGCGGTGCAGATTTTGAAACAGTTTAAGGATTTTTCGATGTTTAAAGAAATGAATGGTGTCATTCAGAAACTGGAGGATTCTATACATGCGACAAGTCAGAAATCGATTATTCATTTGGATAAAAATGAGCAACTGAAAGGCTTAGAACATATTGATATTCTATATGATGCAGTTTTAAATAAAAAGGTTTTAAATATCACGTATAAAAGTTTTAAAGCCAGAGAATCCGACTCTTATGTCGTTCATCCGCAATTGTTGAAGGAATTTAATAGCCGCTGGTTTTTGATCTGTTCGAATAAACAATATGTATACAATTTGGCTTTAGATAGAATGGAAAATATTCAGATTGAGGAAAAAATTGATTATATCGATATGAATCTCGATGGCGATGAATATTTTAAAGATATTATAGGGGTTACAGTTTCTCCCACGATGGCTCCCCGAAAGGTTGTGTTTTTTGTGGATTCGCATAATGCTCCGTATGTTAAAACAAAACCATTTCACGCAAGTCAGGAAATTGTAAGTGAATCGAATGAAGGTACGGTCTTTAAAATCTGTGTACAGCTGAACTATGAATTGGAGCGGCTTCTTTTAGGTTTTGGAGAATGTTTAACGGTTTATAAACCCAGAAAACTCAGGGTGAGATTGCAGGAGAAATTCGCTGCTGCAAAAAAGAACTATGAAAATTTGATCGTAGATGATGAAGATTAAAATTTGTGGCTTGGAAATTGTAATGATTCATCAAAAATAAATAAATATGAAATCCAGAATATTAAAAGCCGTAGTCGCTCTTGTAGTACCCATTGTTGTTGAGTTTATTATCAAAAAAGTAAGCGAGAAAATAGATAAAAAGAAAGACGTGAAAGATGCGGATACATCAATTCCTTCACCTCATTAAAATTATAAGCCTTCCTAATTGGGAGGTTTTTATTTTTCAATCCATTCTCTGAAGTCTGCTGTCTGACTTTGACTTGTGATAAGTGGATTTTCCCAACCTTTAATTTCTAATGCCAAAGCACTTTTCGAATAACGCTCAAGTTTTGTAATGCTCTTCTTATTGACCAGCTCGCTACGGTTAATTTTAAAAAATTCGTTAGGATTGAGCTGAGATTCTATTTCTTTAAGCAAGGTTTGATTGAGTAAATGTTTTTTACCGGAATCATCAAAAGCAAAAACAACTCCTTCTTCAGCTTTAAAAAATGTGATATTTTCAGTTTCTAAAAAATAAATTCCTTTATTGCTAATCACGCTGAACCGCTCTTTGAAACTTTTAGGCTGAATTTCTTTTTGAATCTGGCTGATTTTCAATAAAATTTCATTAGAAGCATGAGATTTATTTAATACTAAAAATTTATTCCAGGCTTTTTGAAAACGCTCTAATGTAAAAGGTTTTAGAAGATATTCAATTCCATTTGTTTCAAAAGCATTCATCCAAAATTGGTCATAAGCAGTTGTAAAAATAATCGGGCAGGAAATTTTCACTTGGTCATAAATTTCAAAAGCATTTCCGTCTAATAATTCAATATCTGAAATAATAAGATCAATAGATTTTTCTGTCTTAAAAAACTCTACAGCCTGTTCCACATTATCGATTTCTGCTAGGATTTCGGTATTTTCTTTTAGTTCGTTAATAAATCTGATGAGTTTTTTTCTTGCCGGAATTTCATCTTCAATAATGACTATTTTTATCATGCTTCTGGAATTGTAGGTAGTGTTACGGAAAATTGATCGTTGGTATTTTGAATTTTTATCTGATTTCCAGTTAGTAAAAAATACTGTTCGCTGAGGTTTTTTAAAGCTTTTCCTGATGGAAATTTTGTATTTCTCTTTTGAATACTATTATTTGAAACGGTAAGATTTTCATCAATTCTGACTGTAATAAAAATAGGATGTGTTTCTGTTCCGAGATTATGTTGTATGGCATTTTCCAATAATAATTGAAGACTTAGCGGAACAATAAAACCTTGAGATTTATGGCTTTCTATGTTTAGTTGGTAAGATTTTCCGTATTTGTGCTGAATCAGTTTGAAATATTTTTTAACGAAAGCCAGTTCTTCATCAATTTCTACCAATTTTTTATCCGAAACCTGCAAAACATAGCGGTAAATATCTGCAAACTCATTGAGGAAATCTGATGCTTTGGTTTTATCTTCTTCAATAAGCTGATCGAGAATATTCAGGTTATTAAATAGAAAATGAGGGTTGAGTTGATTTTTAAGTTGATTGATTTTGGTTTCGGAAAGCATTTCATTAAAATTTGCAATCTGTTGCTGGTTTTTCTGATTTTTTCGGTAGTAATAAAAAGCTAGAAAGAAACTTCCGTAAATAAAAGCATTCAGAAAGTCTGAGATGACATTATTGAGAAATGTTTGCGAATTAAAGTTCCTTTCAAAAGTATTAAAAATAAAAGCTATAATAAGTTTAAAAATATTAAGTATCACCAAATATAAAAGAAGGGAAGTTCCAAAGATTTTAAAAATTTCTTTAAAATTGAAATTATCCGATTTTTGCCAATAGATCATCAGGAAACGCATGATTAGAAAGAGTATACCAGCATTAACAAAATATAATACCGGAGCTTCCGGTGTGAAAGTGTACCAGTTGATCTCTCTATCTGTCTGAAAACGGATTTCTATAGTTTGAACATAAGAAAAAAGAAAAATAAAGAGTAAAAAGTATTTGTTCTGCTGTATTTCGTTTAAGATTTTCTTCATGATTTTGTTACAACAAAATAGTTCTATAAAAATACAGAACTATTTATAAAGTTTAGAATTGAATATGTTTTTTAAAATTTACTTTGCCGGATTTTCGGGAAATGAAGCGGTAATATTTCCTTTATCATCATAAAAATCGAGCTTTGCTTTGTTCTCTTTGTCTACATAAAACATCGCTTTAGGTAATCCTTTTGCATCAAAAAGAAACAAACCATCTCTTTGTCCGCGAGATTTTCCGAGCATAATTCTTGGAGTTCCCTGTTCAAAATTTTTAGTTCTCTGAGATTCATTTTTAGAACGATCGTTGAATGTAAGGCTGCTTCCCACAAACCTTTCATTGCCCTTTTGATAATCTTCAGATAGCAATTGCATAATTTGGTCGCCATCGTATTGATCATGCGTGAATGAAAGTCCTGAAGAATGACCATCTGCATTTTTTTTACCGTCATAGATGAAACCGCCACATTCCAAGCCTTCTTCATTAAAGAATAACATTCCGGAACGTTTTTTACGCTTTTCGTTGGTGTACACGTCGTTTATTTTGATTTTTCCGTTTGGAAAGCGGTCTACATTGGTAATTATCATTTTGACGGTGCCATCTTTTTCTACTATATTAATTCTTTCCACATCGATTTCTGAAAACTTTTGATTTCCATTACTTTTGAAAGCTGAATTGACTAAAAAGAAGATTGCAATGGCCATGGAAAAGGCGAAAGTTCTTAAAAATATAAGCTCTCTGTTGATACGTTTTTCTGTCATAATTGTTTGATTTTTATGACGCAAAAGTATCATGAGTACAAATTGGAATCAAGAACTCTTTTTTGAACTAAGGAAATAAAGCGATCATCTAAGAATATTATAAGATGAGTGAATTTTTAGCTTAATTAAATAAAATCATACACTCCATTTTTCCAGCCGAGAACTTTTGAAGAATCCGCATTGAGCCAGTTTTTAAGAATAGTTGCATATACTTTTCTGAAATCTTCGGTGTAAATCAAATCTCCGTCGTTGAGTTTTTGTAAATCAGGAAGCGCATTCAAAATACCTTTCTTTTTTAACCCTCCGCTGATGAAAAACATCTGATTGGCTGTACCGTGGTCGGTTCCGTTGCTTGCATTTTGGGCAACTCTTCGTCCGAATTCTGAAAAAGTCATTAGTAAAATATCATTAAACAATCCGTTAGATTTCATGTCGGCGACGAAAGATTTTACCGCATCATTAATCTCTCCGAAAAGCTTTTCCTGTCTTTCATTTTGATTGACGTGTGTATCAAAACTCCCGATAGAGAGATAATAAACCTGCGTATTGATGTCTGATTTTATCAAAGAAGAAACCGTTTTGAAATCCTTTCCCAGTTTTGAATTCGGATATTCCTGGGTTGTTTTTTTTGCCTTACTTTTTTCAAAAATATAATCAGCATTATTGATGGTCGAACCTAAAGTCTGATATAGATAAGAAACTGTCTCGTCATCATGATGATGATCGTGGTCGTACAGAGATTTGAAATATTTTTCCTGACTGGTTTGATACAGTTTTTTAGGATCTTTGAACGCAAAAGCTTTGTTGTTTTCTCCCTTCAAAGCCAAACTCAGCATATCATCTACTTCCAGAGCCTGCGTCGGATGTTCGCATTTATAGCATTCTTCATCCAGAAATCTTCCGAGCCAGCCTGTTTCGAGATATTCGTCGCTTTTGCTCGCAGAATGCCAAATATCCATGCTTCGGAAATGGGATTTGTCAGGATTTGGGTAACCCACATTATTCAAAACCGAAAGTTCTCCACCGTCAAAAAGCTCTTTAAAATACGAAAGGGCAGGATTGATTCCTGTTTCATCATTTAAAGCTAAAGAATTCTGGATGGCAATTTTATTTCTTTCCTTAAAATAAATATCATTTCTTGTCGGAATAATCGTATTTAAACCATCATTTCCACCTGTAAACTGCAAAACGATCAATATTTTCTGATTCGGATTCAGCGCATTATCCAAAGTTATTGATTTCAGAAAACTGGGCATCAGTAACGAAGCGGTTGCCAATGAACTTATCTTTAAAAATTCTCTTCTTTTTATAATCATGATTTCATTTTTGGATTTAATAAAACTAAATTTGACTAACATCTAAGATCTAAGATCTAACATCTACATCAGCTGATATTCCGGTGTTGACATCAGATTGATAATATTCATTTTCAAACTTTGATCAGAAAACTGACTGACCGTTTTCATATTGATTAACTCTGTATTTTGAATGAGATAATCTTCAGGTTTTTTATTTTTAAAAGTTTTTTCCACGGCAAGCCAGTCAATCGTAATGTTCGGATTTTTAAAAGCTTTGATTAAGGCTTCTCTTGATTTCATTCCCATATCAATATCGTCATCTTCTTTTGCGGAATATTCCATAGGTCTTAAACCTGACCAGATTTGCGGAATCTGAAGTCTCAGCATCAGAGTCGAACTGTCAATCCATGATTTTCCGCTTGGCCAACCTGCAACATTTGGAGGAAACAAAAGCATTTGTCCCAATAATTTTTGATAAACCGTTATATTTTCAGGATTTTTAATTTCCATTGGAAGAATTCTGATGATTCCTGCAATCAGTTCTGTAGGAGATTTTATTCTGTTGCCTACATTTTTTTGATCATAGAACCATGAGCTTGAAAATATGTTTTGCATGAGTTTTTTTAAATCATAATTAGAAGTATATAATTCTTCACTCAGCTTGTTGATATTGTTTTGGTCAGGATTTTCATTCACAAAAAACTTGTAAATCTTTGCCGTAATAAATTTTGCCGTAGCTTTTTGTTCGAGAATGATATTTAAAACATCATCTCCTGTAAAATTCCCTGTTTTCCCGAGAAAAGTTTTGGCTCCTGTATCATGCTGTTTTGGTCTTTCAGTAAAATTTCCTTCTTTATCATAGCCCCATCCTGTAAAGGCTCTTGCGAGTTCTTTAATGTCATTTTCTGTATAATTTCCTCTTCCCATCGTGAAAAGTTCCATGACTTCACGGGCGAAATTTTCGTTGGGATGATCTTTTTTATTCTGCTGATTGTTCAGAAACTGAAGCATTGCAGGAGATTTACTGACTTCAAACAATAATTCTTTAAAATTTCCCAGTGCATTTTTTCGGATAACATTTAATAGTTGCCGGTTGAATTTTGGATTATTCACACGTGTTGCAAAATGACCATGCCAGAAAAAAGCCATTTTTTCTCTTAGCTGATCTTCACTTTTTGTCATCTGAGTAAGAAAATTCAGATTGAGTTCTACGTTTTGTTTTTGGGTAATTTTCTGCGCTTCTCTCTTTTGATCTGCAGTCGCTTTAGGATCGGTGTATTCTATCGGTATAAAATCCGGAGTGTTATAAGTAATCTCTGTAAACGGATATTCCTTAAACAAATCAGCAACCATGGTCTTGCTTTTTTTGTTTTTAATATCTTCTATCTGCAAAATGCTTATACCAAAACCGGCACGCGAAATCAGATGTTTGTTTTGTGAAAATGGTGTACCCATAGCATACTTTATTTTTAGACGTTGCTAATGATGATAGGTTAAATTATATCAACTCGATTTAATATAAAATTATTATACCAGATTTAAAATAATTTAAACAAATATTTAAATTTCTATAATTTTTAATTTATTGAAAATCATTTGTTAATGATAGTTATAAGCTTTTTGAACTGTGAAATAATTTGTTTTGGCATGATTTTTACATCTTGCAAACCAGTAAAATTTATAAAAATCAGAGTTATGAAAATGTTTAAACAAACCCTATTAGCAGCTGGAATTTTGACAGCAGGTTTAGTAAGTGCACAGGATGCTTCGATGAATAACATGATCAAAGTAGGAGCTACAGCCGGTTTGGCAGTTCCTGCAGATAACTTGTCTGCGGCAGTTGGGGTTGATGTGGCGTATCAGAATTTGATTACACCAGGATTCGGATTGGGTATTGCAACTGGTTATACACATTATTTTGGGAAAGATAACAACGGATATAGCAATAACGATGTAGGCGTAGTTCCTGTAGCAGCACTTTTCAGAGTGTACCCTAAACAGACAGGTTTCTATTTCGGAGCAGATTTAGGATACGGTTTTTTAGTGGGAGATGATAAAGTTGCATCCAATTCTGCAGTTGACAGACCAAGTGGAGGTTTCTATTTAAAACCAGAGATCGGATACCACAATCAATACTGGAATTTCTTTGTACAATACCAGAAAGTTTTTGCAGGAAGTAACGGAGATATCACTGCACCGGCTTCTCAGGACTATAATGTGGGAAGTATTGGCGTAGGATTTTCTTACAATATTGCCTTAGGAAAATAATAATGTAAAATATAATTACTTATCATACAAACCTTTTCGAGTTTTTGAAAAGGTTTTTTGTTACCATACAAGAAATACCAAAACAATTATTATATTTGATAAAATTTGCGATTATGAACTTAAATCCAAAATTTCCTCTCTATTTACCGGGAGTAAAAAACGCCAATAATGATAATGTTTCGATTATTGGAGCTAATTTAAGAGAAGATATTACAACCATTGCATATTATACTTCGGGTAATTCGGGTATAGAATTGAAATTTCAAAACAATTATTCCACAAAAGATTATGCATCTTTTGCAGATGTTCTTTCTCATTTCATTAAAGAATCTCAGCTTGAAAATGTTCAGAGACTTGGAATTTCGGTTCCGGGGCCTGTTCTTGACGGAAAAAGTAATCCTGTACGTCTGAACTGGCATTTGGATGTAAACGAATATCAAAGCAAGTTCGGATTTGAGAAAGTTTATATGCTGAACGATCAGGAAGCTGCTGCATACGGAATTGGTCTTCTGGATGATTCTCAACTTGATGAAATTTATACAAGTGAACATCGTGAAAAAGGAAATGTTGCGATTCTTGCACCAGGAAACGGTTTAGGAGAAGCAGGTTATTTTTTCGACGGAAAATATTTAAGACCTTTTGCAACGGAAGGCGGTCATTCAGAGTTTTCACCGAGAACGAATGTTGAAGTAGAATTTTATCAGTTTTTAAATAATATCTACGGAATTGTAAGCTGGGAAAATGTATTGTCAAAAACAGGGTTATTTAATATCTACAGATTTTTAAGAGATGTAAAAAGACATCCTGAACCGGAATGGCTTTCGGAACGTTTGACAAACGGAAACTTCACTGAGGAGATTTTCAAAGCAGCAATGAATGAAGATGTTCTGATCTGTAAAATTGCTTTAGATACCTTCCTTGAGTTTTTAGCAAGAGAAGCGAATAACCTTACTTTAAAGCTAAAAGCGACTGGAGGTTTACTTATTGCAGGAGATATTCCGCAGATCATCAGAGAGTATATAGATAAAGATAAGTTTTATCAGAAATTCAAGATCAGCGATAAGATGGAAGATATGCTGAAGAACATTCCTATTCTTCTGGTCAGTACAGACAGCACAAGTATTAATGGTGTAGCACTTTATACCGCTTATTATACAGAATAACATTAAACTCCGATTTAGTCGGAGTTTTTTTTATGATGATTTTATTCATGCGTGAAAAACGTTTTTATTGATGTATATCAACAAAAATTGTAAAACAAGTTAATTACATTTGCACCACTTAATAAACAATTAAAAAATTTTACAATGAAAAAAATATTCTTAT
This sequence comes from Chryseobacterium sp. CBo1, assembly GCF_001693475.1. NCBI lineage: Bacteria > Pseudomonadati > Bacteroidota > Flavobacteriia > Flavobacteriales > Weeksellaceae > Chryseobacterium > Chryseobacterium sp. CBo1. The sequence continues at coordinate 31,887 of NZ_MAUH01000012.1, read as the reverse complement.
TGGCGGTTTTAGCTAGTGGATTAGCATTCGGACAGACAAAAAAAGTAACAAGCTCTGATGTGCACTGGTGGGGTTATAAAGTAGCAAAAACTGAATCTAGTTCTCATGACGGAACAGTGAAAGTGAAGTCTGGAAATATGGTGATGAAAGGTAATGAGCTCGTAGGTGGAGAATTTGTTTTAGACATGACTTCTATCAATGCAACAGACCTTTCTGGTGAATACCAAGGAAAATTGAATGGTCACCTTAAAAACGGAGATTTCTTCGAAGTAGAAAAATTCCCTACGGCAACTTTCAAAATCACATCGGTAAAGAAAAACAGTGATAAAGTTTACAACAAGCTTGTAACCGGAAATCTTACGGTAAAAGGAAAAACAAGTGCGGTCTCTTTCCCTGCAAAAGTTTCTTATGCAAACGGAGTGGTAAGTTTAGAGTCTAATAAATTCTCTTGGGACAGACAAAAATTTGACGTTGCTTACAAGTCTGCAATGAAAGATGTTTTTGTGAAAGATGAGATCGATATGACCGTAAAGGTGAGCGCTAAATAATTTATTCAAAAAAATATTGTTAAAAGTGTAGAAGTTCTACACTTTTTTTTATTTTTGTTGAATTGTAAATAAAAAATAATGAAAAGATTACTATTGTTTGTTATGATGTGTGCAAGCATATCATTTGTTTTTGCTCAGAAGAAAGGAGATAAAATTTCAAAAGTGATAACATCCGAGATAAAATGGTGGGGACACAAAGTGGTAAAAACAAAGCCTACTTCTCATTACGGAAGCTTAAAGCTGAAAAGTGGTAAGTTTACTTTTGATAAAACAGTTTTGGTAGATGGTGAATTTGTAATTGATATGAGAAGTCTTATCGTTGCAGATCTTTCAGGAGATGATCAGGTAAAACTGACAAATGAACTAAAAGGAACAAACTTTTTTGAAGTAAAAAAATTCCCTACAGCTAAATTTCACTTAAAGAAAATTATTCCTTTGGCGAATAGTGAGTACAATTCTACCATCGTAGGTGATATTACCATCAAAGGAATCAGAAAGACCATTTCTTTCCCTGCAAACGCACATATCACGCAATTTACAGTTGAAATTGAGTCTTCGAAATTTTCTTTGAATAGAAAAGATTTCAAAATTTTCTATCAGAATTCTTTAAAAGACTATTTCATCAAAGACGAAATGGATATTCAGTTTAAGCTTTCTACTCAAAAAGTTGATAACGAAAGACCTTTGTAAGGTTAAAATTCTTATAAAAATGAGGGGCTGCTTTTAAATAAGCGGTCCTTTTTTTATTTTAGCTTAAAAAACAGAAGCAAGTGAAAATATATGTAGTGAGTGGTCTTGGTGCCGATTTTAAGGTTTTGGAACGTCTTCAGTTTCCGAAAGATCATGAAGTGGTTTTTATTGATTGGCTAATTCCGGATAATGATGAATCCTTCAGTTCGTATGTGACAAGAATGGCTGAAAAAATCGATGATTCCGAACCGTTTTATCTTTTAGGGTATTCTTTTGGTGGAATTATGGTTCAGGAAATTAATCTGTTAAAGCCTGCAGAAAAAGTAGTAATCTTAGGAAGTATAAAATCTGATAAAGAAAAATCGAGATTAATAAAAATGGGAGAGATTACTAAAATTCCCAAATATATTCCTGTGAATTTTTTCAACCTTAAAACTTTAGAGACCTATTCGGTTTTCAGAAAATTCTTTGATCCAAAAAATCCGAAAGTTAATCAGTATTTCAAAGTTACCGATCCTTATTATCTGAAATGGTCTGTTCAGCGCATAACAGAATGGAAATTTGAACAAAAAAATAATGTGATTCAAATTTTGGGAGATCGTGATATTGTTTTTCCTTTAAAAAATTCTAAACCGGATTATATTATAAAAGGCGGAACTCATCTTTTTCCCGCAACTAAATACAAGGAAGTTTCATTGCTTTTAAATAAAATTTTTATTTAAATTTATTTTTACGTTAATTTTGCAGGGGTTTGTGTCTGGAAATAGTGTTTTTGTGAAATTTATTTTTAATTTTGATGGGGTTAAAAATAAAATTTATGAAAGTTGGTTTAAAATGGAAGGTTTCATTCGTTATTATCTGCATCGTTGCAATCGGTGGTCTATTCTTCAGACCGGATGTTGACATTCCCAATACCGGAAATTTTCTCAGTGAAAAAGAAATTGTAGGTTCAGATGTAGCCTGGATTCTTGCAGCAGCGGGTTTAGTCTTGCTGATGACACCAGGTTTGTCATTCTTTTATGGCGGAATGGTTGGCAAGAAAAACGTAATTTCTACAATGCTTCAGAGTTTTATCGCTTTGGGAGTGATTTCAATTTTGTGGATTGTCGTTGGTTTTTCGCTTTCTTTTGGTGAATCTATTGGTTTTGAAATCGGTGGAATTCATTATGGAATTATTGGGAATCCTTTTACCTATCCTTTTTTTAACCACGTAAGCGTTTATCCGCATAAAGCAATGGCATCAACAATACCGTTTGTTTTATTTGCTTTATTTCAGATGAAATTTGCTGTCATTACACCGGCTTTGATTACGGGTTCGTTTGCGGAAAGAGTTCGTTTTATTTCTTACCTCGTTTTCATGGTTCTTTTCAGTCTGTTCATTTATACACCGCTTTGTCACATGGTTTGGCATCCTGAAGGGCTCTTGAATAAATTTTTTGGTGTTAAAGATTTTGCAGGCGGAACAGTCGTTCACATGAGTGGAGGCTTTGCAGCATTGGCAGGAGCAATTGTTTTAGGACGAAGAAAAAATCCGCATCATGAACCTTCGAATATTCCGTATGTAATTCTCGGAACAGGAATGCTTTGGTTTGGATGGTTTGGTTTTAATGCAGGTTCAGCTTTAAGCGCCAATGCAACGGCAGCAATAGCTTTCGGTACAACAACCATCGCTTCGGCTTCCGCAATGATGACCTGGATTTTTTTCGATAGAATAAACGGTCGTAAAGTTTCAGCTTTGGGAGCCTGTATTGGTGCGGTGGTCGGTTTGGTTGCGATTACGCCCGGTTGCGGTTTCGTTTCGATTCAGGAGAGCATTTTTATAGGATTTATTTCTGCCATTGTCTCTAATATCATGGTCAACTGGAATGCTTTAAAAAAGATTGATGATACGCTGGATGTTTTTGCCTGTCATGGAGTAGGAGGTATTATGGGAATGATTCTCACGGCAATTTTTGCGCATGGTGAAAATGCGAGTCTTCTTCATGGCGGATTCGGGGTTTTTATACATCATATGATTGCACTGATTCTGGTTTCAATTTTTGCATTTTTCGGATCTATGCTTTTATATAAAATTACAGATAAGATTATCACATTGAGGGTGAAAGAAGATTCCGAAGATTTGGGTCTTGATGTTTCTCAACATGGAGAAAGTTTGAAATGGTGATTTATTTCTCGCAGACTTAGTAGATTTTAGAATTTGCGAGAAAATAAAAATATTAAAAGAATAAATTAATCGATGTAATGTTGCGCTCCGGAGGAGCGCAATGTTCGTTTATAATTGTTTTTCTACAAAGGTGCCGCTCCTACGGAGCGGACCAAAAAATCACAATTATTATGATAAATTATTCCTTTCATTCTAAGATATTTTCAATGTATATTTGTTTTTCTTCAAAATGGAAAATATAAATGGAGTCAATATCTGTATTTGAGATCATTAAAGTAGGAATAGGACCTTCAAGTTCCCATACAATGGGGCCTTGGAATGCAGCTTCGGCATTTATCAGGATTCTGAATCGTGAAAGGTCTGTGGCAGAAGTAAAAGAAGTTTTTCTGGAATTCTTTGGCTCACTGGCAAAAACGGGGATCGGCCATGGAACTGATATTGCAGGAATGTTGGGTCTAAATGGTGAAGATTTTAAAACCATTGATACCACGAAGATTGATGAAATTGTCGATCGAATTAAAGAAAGTCAGATCATCAACCTGGGAGGTGAGAAAGAAATACCTTTCGTTTACGGTCATCATCTGGTTCTGAATATGTCTGAAACTTTAGATTATCATCCGAACGGGATGATCTTTAAGGCTGTTTTTGAAGACGGTACAGAGCTTGTACAGGATTTTTATTCTGTAGGAGGTGGTTTTATCATGAGTCAGGAGAAAAAATCGATTGAGAAGCATTGCGTTCGTACTTTATATCCTTGTCATCATGGTTCGGATATTTTGAAATATTGCGAAAAATTAAATTTGAATAAAATTTCAGATTTAATTTTGATGAATGAGGAAAGCTGGAGAACAAAGGAGGAAACAAGAGAGGAAGCGCTTTACATTTGGGAACAGATTAAAGAGTGTATCTATAAAGGTGTAAATAAAGAAGGAATTCTTCCGGGTGGACTGAACGTTACAAGACGTGCCGCGGGAATCAACAGAAAACTTTTAGGCGATAAAATTTATAAAAATAAAGACGAATGGTTTAAGCTTGTGGTTGATGCTGAAGAAAATTTCACCAATATTAATAAATGGATTTCGTGTTTTGCCTTAGCGGTGAATGAAGAAAATGCAAGCTTCGGAAGGATTATTACTGCTCCTACCAATGGAGCAAGTGGAGTAATCCCTGCAGTTTTGATGTATTCTCAGGCTTTTACTGATGCAATTACTGAAGATGATATTGCAAGATTTATTTTGGTAGCAGGAGAAATCGGAACTTTATTTAAGAAAAACGCCACCATTTCTGCGGCAATGGGCGGTTGTCAGGCGGAGGTCGGAGTTTCTTCGGCAATGGCTGCAGCTGGTTTAACGGAAATTCTGGGTGGAAGTGTTGGTCAGGTTTTGATGGCGGCAGAAATTGCAATGGAGCATCATTTAGGCTTAACCTGTGATCCGATCAAAGGTCTTGTGCAGATTCCTTGTATAGAAAGAAATACCATGGGAGCAATTAAGGCAATTACTGCGGCAAATATTGCTCTGGAAAGTGATCCGGCAAAAGCGAAAGTAACTTTGGATGAGGTGATCCAGACCATGTGGGAAACCGCTTTATCGATGAATGACAGATTCAAGGAAACTTCAGAAGGCGGATTAGCTATTGCGGTAAATGTAGCAGAATGTTAAAATAAACGAATTGAGAGCTTTCAATAAAAATGTCCTGATGTTTTCTTGTAAACATCAGGACATTTTATTAAAAAGATACGGACGTTTTTATTGAAACGTCCGCATCTTTTTATCAGAAATTTTACTTCTTGTTAAAAACAAGATTATTTCCGTTTTGGATGAGGGTGAGCTGTTTCTTTTCCGGAGAAAAAATAATTTCTACTCCTGCGTTATCATATTTAAATTTATTACCCTCGACAAATTCTAAAGGAAATGACGGTTGATCGGTTAATTGGGCAAAAAGATTTTCGTCATTAATGGAGATTTCAAAATCCATATTTATTTCTTCTGAATGATAATTTCCTTCGTATTTTTTCAGTTCATTTACCGGAAGATTTTTAATTTCTGCAAACTTCGGGTATTCATATTCGTGATCATACATCAGGCTTACAATTCCAATAAATAACTTGTTGTGAGAAAATTTCTCACCATTTACAACTATTGCAACCGAATATTTTTCAGTGGGACTGTAAGAAACAAGTGAGTGTGTTCCTGTGGTATCGCCCCCGTGTCCGTAGGAGATTTTATTATAAAAAGGAACTTTCATCATGCCCAATCCAAAATCATCTCCATCTTTTGGTAACATTTTTTGAAGGGTTTCTTTTTTAACAAATTTATAATTGAATAAAGCATTGATGAATAAATTCATATCCTGCATTGTAGAAGTAATATCTCCTAAGCCGATACAGTTGTGAAAGTCAAAATCTTTTGCTTCGATCCATTTTCCGGAAGTATTTTCGTACGATTTAAAAATATTTTTAGGATTATCAAGCACTGAAAAAGTGTTCTTCATACTGGCTTTGTCGGTAATGTTTTCTTTAAGTAAAATATTGTACGGTTTTTTAGCTACCTTTTCTAAAATTCTGCTTAAAAGATAATATCCCGAATTTGAATATCTTACTTTTTCTCCTGGTTGAAATTCAACACCATGTTTTTTAATGGTATCTAAAATAGCTTTATCTCCGACAGATTTCTCAAGCAGCCATCCTCCGACATAATCTCCTAATCCGCTTGTGTGATTCATCATTTGTTCTAAAGTGATTTTATCGGCATTTGGTACATCAGGATAATATTTTGAAAGTTTATCATTCAGGTTTAATTTTCCTTTTTCTTCAAACTGCATCAGCATTACAGCTGTTACCAATTTGCTGATAGATCCGATCTGGTAACCTGTTTCGGAGTTCCATTTTACATGAGTCAGTTGCTCCTGACCGAAGTTTTTCTGATAAATTTCTTTTCCGTCTTTAAAAATCGCTACACTTCCGACGTTCTGTTTGTTTTTAGCAATATAATTTAAAAAATCATCAATTTTTGCGGTGTTAATTTCACTTTTGCCTAGATCTTTTGTGATGACAATATCTTTAGTTTTAGACTTTTCTTTGCCGTCATTTTTATAAAGATTTAATGGAAAAGACTTTGACCTCTGTGTGAAAGTTCCTTCAAAATGATCGGCCTTAAATTGACCTTTGTAAGATGCGTCAAGATTTTTCATTTCGAAAACAAGCTCGTTATTGAGGAATTCGGTTTTATCTACAGGCATAATTTCATTTCCTTGTTTCGGACTTTGCGCTGTCGAAATATATTTGTTGTTTTCTTTGCTGACGTTTAGAATCAAAGGAAGTACAACTCCGCCTAAATCGAGTTCCCCTTTCCATGAGCCGGTTATTTCCTGAGCGTGAAAAATCTGCGCTAATACGGTTAGTAAGAATAATAGTTTGGTTTTCATGTATTTAAAATTTTTAGATTAAAATATAATCTGGCTTACGATTGTAATTAAAAGTGTTATGAATGCAAATAATACAATATGTTGCCATTTTTTGATGTTGGTCGCGGTTTTAAAACCGTTATAATAAAGAACAATACTGTAAATCAAAAGAATTAAAGAAATAAACCCTCCGAAGGTCAGTAAAGTCATATCCCAAAACTGAATTTTTTCTGGAGTTGCTATGTTGTCAGAAAGATTTTCTATGGCTTTTTTGTAAAATGGCAATCCATTGATAGGAATCATGATCATCAAAGGAATTTGTGAAATCAATAAGGTGTTCAGGATATCTATAAATCTTGTTCTGCCATTAAGGATCTTTCCTACAATAAAAATGATCACAATCGCCAGAAGATAACTTAAGCTGTTTACTTTTACAACGTCCCAGATTTCCTGATTTTCTTCAAGACTTGAATAGTGAAAAATGCTGTCATTAATACTGTCTGCGTAATAAGAACCAAAAATATTGAATATAAAAAAGAGTATTCCGATAACTAAAAGTTTCTTGTCGTCAAACTTCAAAAAAGGATTAAAGATGGTTTTCCAGTTCATGCTTTTATTTTTTTAATTGATCGATTTTTTGAATGAGGTCATCCATCTTATTTCTCATTGTAGGGTAAGAAAGCTCGGCCTGCTTTGCCATTTCTTTGATACTTCCGCTGGAAAGGAAGAAATTGAGAATAAAATCCTGCTCGTCTCTGTTAAGTTTCAGAAAAACGGGAAGTTCATAATCGCCATTTACGTTGGTTCCGCAATCGGGGCATTTCATCTGGCTCACATTGAGCGTGTGATCACAACTTGGACAAATTATAGGAAGTTTCATTGAGTTTAGTTTTTACAAATGTAATATTTATTTTAATAAAGTTAAAATATTTTTTAATAAAGTTAAAATTTATCTTGTTTTAAATTTTTATAAACTATTCACAATTGATAGATAAACCATTTGCCACATTGATTAAAATCTATATTTTTGCGCGAAACTTTTATCATGAAAAAAATACTTACATTATCTGTTATACTGCTCTCTTTAATGACTTATTCTCAAATTAATATTCCGGCGACTTCTCCAAAAGGAACGCTTATAACCCAAACAGATCAGAAAATTGAATATAAAAACCTGAAATACGAAAAAGGAAAGGTTATTTATATTAATGCAAATACCAATCAGGAAGAATTTTTGTATGATAATTCATTGAAAAGCATTCAGGAAGCTGGTGGAGTGGCGGTTTCTGCATCTGGTGAAAATACTGAAGTAGCTGTAAGCATGGTAGAAAAGCCGGAAAATGTGAAGCTGACTTCCAAAAAAGATATTAAAAACTATCTGCTTCAGCAAAATAATGTAGAATACAAAAGAGGACGAACCCTGAATAATGTAGGTACGGCTTTCGTTGTAGGCGGAGCTGCCTGTTTCGTGGCAGGCGGAATTTCCAATCTTTCTTCTGCCAACAAAACGTATGCTTACGGAGAAGAACCAAAAGGATCTCCGGTTCCGTTAATCATTGGTTTGATCGGAGCCGGAGCCGGAGTCGTATTGAAACTGATGGGACATTCTCAAATGAAAAATGCAGTAGAAAGCTACAAAAATGCAGATTCAAGAAAATTTACCCCAACCTATTACGTTCTGAATAATAAAAACGGGGTAGGATTCATGATGAAGTTTTAAAATTTTTATTTTAAAATTCCACGGATTCTGTTGGCGTTTGTAATCAGCTCTTCCAGATATTCAAAATTGTCTTTTTCCAAAGCAGATTTGAATTTTCTGAGCTGGGAAATATGTTCATTAAGAACGTCCAGAACATTTTCTTTGTTTTGTTTAAAAATCGGAATCCACATTTCTGGATGAGATTTCGCCAGACGAACCGTGCTCGAAAAACCTGAGCTCGCTAACTGAAAAATCGTGTCTTCTTCTTTTTCTTTTTCCAAAACTGTGTTGGCTAAAGCATAAGAAGTGATGTGTGAAATGTGCGAAATATAAGCGGTGTGAACGTCATGATCTTCTGCATTCATATAAATAGGATGCATTTCAAGATTTTTAACAATGTTTTCTACAATCTGTAAAGCGTCTTCAGCAGATTCTTCACGGTTGCAGATCACACCTGCTTTTCCTGAAAAACTTTCGGCAACAGCCGATTTCGGCCCATGATTTTCTGTTCCCCACATCGGATGGAAAGCTACAAATCGATTTCTTTTTGGATGATCTTTTACCGAATTTACAATTCCGGATTTGGTCGAACCAACATCCATGACGGTTTGCTGATATGAAATTAAATCCAAAACTTCAGGTAAAATTTTTCTCGCCGAATCTACAGGAATGGCAATAATAATAACATCTGAATTTTTAATTCCGGTTTCAAAATCTGCTTTTTCGTTGATGATATTCAAAGCTAAAGCTTCATTGAGGTTTTCAATATTGTTGTCGATTCCGTAAATGAAATCTGCTGTTTTTTTCTGTTTTAATTTTAATGCAATCGAGCCACCGATTAATCCAACACCAATAATACTTATTTTCATATGTATATTTTATTATTTTTTATAAGTCATTTGCAATCGCCAAATAATCACTTGTGGATGTCTGTTCAAATTAAAGTTGGCGATTTCATTTCATTTAAATTTTAAAAATAAAAAACCCCGCCCAAGGACGAGGTTTTAATTTATCTATACAAGAAATCCTTATCCCAAAACTGAGTTAAAAATTCCGTAATAATATGTCTTGTTTGTAATCACAAAGCGAATGTAAGAATTTTTTTGAAAATATTATAAATTATTGAATGGTAATTTAACCTCAGTTTGGGATAAACTAAAGATTCAAAATACAATAAGGTGTTTTTTAACGCTATAGTTCGCTAGGCAATATAAAATAAGTTTCTTATTATTTTTGTTCGCAAAGGCGTTTCACTCAGCTAAGGCTTTTGCTATCATTTGCTGAATGAAATGCCCTTGCGAACGATAGATTTATAGCAAGAAAATTTAAAAACCTTGCGCACATTGCGTTTAATGAATTTAATCTAACTTACTTAATTCAAATTCAGGTTAGATTAATTTAAATTGAACAATGTAAATCATTTACTAAGCGCTTAAATTAATTTTATTGATTCTTAAAAAATCTTACAATTTTATTTTCTGAATGGTTTTAAGAATTTAATTTTAGCATACAAATCCCGAAAGAAAATATTCCTATTTTCATATATTTGTTCATTATTCAAAATATGGAGGCAACACAAGATAAAAGGCTTTTTCTCATTGATGCATATGCAATGATTTTCAGAGGGTATTACGCATTGATTAGAAGTCCGAGAATTACAAGTTCGGGGATTGATACATCAGCAATTTTTGGTTTTACCAATTCTTTGATTGAATTAATCAGGAGAGAAAGACCTACCCATTTGGCGGTGGTTTTTGATGTCGGACAGGCAAGTGTAAGAACCAATGATTACACAGAATATAAAGCCAACCGAAGTGAAACTCCGGAAGCGATTACGATTGCTATTCCATACATTCACAGAATTTTACAGGCGATGCATATTCCGTATTTGGGTGTGGAAGGTTATGAAGCAGATGATGTGATCGGAACGATTGCCTGCAAAGCCGAAAAAGAAGGTTACACGACTTTTATGGTCACTCCAGATAAAGATTTTGCCCAGTTGGTTACCGATAAAATTAAAATGTATAAGCCTGGATTGAAGGGTGGAGATATTGAGATTTTAGGCGTAGAAGAAGTAAGAGCTAAATACGAAATTGAAGATCCGAAACAGGTAATCGATTTCTTAGCTATGATGGGTGATGCGGTGGATAATATCCCGGGATTGGATGGTGTCGGAGAAAAAACGGCCATGAAATTCCTTAAAGAATTTGGAAGTATTGAAAATCTTTTAGCCAATACCGACCAACTGAAAGGGAAACTAAAAGAAAAAGTAGAAGCATCGGCAGAACGCGGAATTTTATCTAAAAAACTAGCCACCATTATCTGTGATGCACCCATCGAATTTCATCAGGAACAGTATGATCTTGAAACTCCTGATTTTGAAAAGGTAAAAGAGGTTTTCGACGAAATCGAATTCAGAAGATTATATGAAAATCTATACAGAGCTTTTGCACCTACAGAAACAATTTCGGTAAAAACTACGGTTGTTTCTCAGGATGGCGTAACCGTAACTGAAGTAGAAGCCCAGGTTACAGAAACTCCACAACAGAGGGTTGCTAAAAACGTTGGTCAGCTTGATTTGTTTGCAACGTATGAAGAACTCGATCAGGCAACTTCGACAAAATCTACGATTGCAGAAAAAGATCATTTATATCAGTTTGTAGACAATCCGAAAGCACAGAAAATTTTGGTTCAGAATTTACTGAAACAAAAAGCGGTTTGTTTTGATACGGAAACTACGTCTTTAAACGAAATGGAAGCCGAATTGGTCGGAATGAGTTTCTCTTATAAAAAAGGTTTGGCGTATTATGTTCCGCTTTCTGAAGATCAGGGCGAAGTTTTGCAGACTTTGGAAATTTTCAGGCCATTCTTCGAAAAGGAAGATTTAGTAAAAATTGCTCATAATCTTAAATACGATTATAAAGTTCTTCAGCAATACAATATCACGGTAAAAGGGGCGATGTTCGATACAATGATCGCGCATTATCTTCTCAATCCTGATGGAAGACACGGGATGGATTATCTTTCTGAAGTTTACCTTGGCTATAAACCGGTTTCTATTGAAACCATTATCGGGAAGAAAGGTAAAAACCAGGGGAATTTCAGAGATGCAGATTTAAGAACACAGACGGATTATGCAGCAGAAGATGCAGATGTTACATTCCAATTATATGAATTGTTTGCACCTCAATTGAAGAAAGAAAATCTTGAAGATCTTTTCTTTAATATTGAAATGCCGTTGATGGAAGTTTTGGCTAAAATGGAACTGGCTGGAATTTCCTTAGATGAAAAATGGCTTGCTCAGGAAAGCATTGATTTGGAAAATGATTTAAGACAATTAGAATCAAAAATATTTGAAATTTCGGGCGAAGAATTTAATATGAATTCTCCGAGACAGTTGGGAGATATTTTGTTTGAAAAGATGCAGCTCGATCCGAAAGCTAAGAAAACAAAAACAGGACAGTATGCAACTTCCGAAGATGTATTGCAGAAGTTGTCTTCAAAACACGAAATTATTCAGCACATCTTAGAGTATAGAACGTATCAGAAACTAAAGTCGACCTATGTTGATGCATTGCCATCGCAGATTGATAAAGATGATAACCGTGTTCATACCAATTTCTCACAGACAACGGCTGCAACAGGTCGTTTGGCGAGTGTAAATCCGAATTTGCAGAATATACCGATTCGTACGTTGAGAGGACAGCAGATTCGTGGAGCGTTTGTTTCAGGCGACGGAAAGAAAATTATTTCTGCCGATTATTCTCAGATCGAACTCCGTTTAATTGCTGAAATTTCCGGGGAAGATAATATGATTAAAGCCTTTCAGGAAGGAGAAGATATTCACGCTTCTACCGCTGCGAAATTATTTAAAATTCCGTTGGAAGAGGTTTCCAAAACGCAGAGAAGTCAGGCAAAAACCGTCAACTTTGGAATTTTATATGGTCAGGGAGCTTTTGCTTTAGCAGAACAGACCGGTTTGTCGAGATCCGAAGCAAAGCAGATGATCGAAGCGTATTACGAAACCTATCCGAAATTAAAAGAATATATGGCTGCACAGGTACAGATAGCCCGTGAACAGGGTTATGTTGAAACCATTTTAGGGAGAAAACGTCATTTAAAAGACATTAATTCCGGAAATTTTGTAGTACGTGCACATGCGGAAAGAAACGCCGTTAATGCTCCAATTCAGGGAAGTGCGGCAGATGTTGTAAAAATGGCGATGATTAAAATTGATAAAGAACTGGAAGCGCAAAATCTTCAGACAAAAATGCTTCTTCAGGTACATGACGAATTAATTTTTGAATCTCCCATTGATGAGGTAGAAGTTGCTACGCATATTATTAAAACAGAAATGGAAAATGCTATTGAAACGCAGGTTCCGTTACTGGTTGAGGTTGGAGTAGGAAAGAACTGGCTGGAAGCGCATTAAAAGTTTTAAATCTTCTGTCTAAAGGCAGAAGATTTTATTTTACAGCTTTTTGTAAATGCTCGAATTTTTGTCTCCGAACTTTTGAATAAAACCTTTATCAAGAGCAGTTTTTAAATCACGACTTGCAGTTGCAGATGAAATCTCAGTGAATTTTTTCATATAATCCTTTCTTGTAAATTCCCCTTCTGTGTTTTCTAAGAAAATCGAAATTCGGTCTTCTTGAGTAAGCTTTTGAACAGAATTGGTTAAGAGTTCTGATAAAGAATCATCAATAATCCCCAACATATATTCTATAAATTTTGTTGAATGGCCTTCCTTATCAGATTGAGCAAGTGCATGGTAATATTTTTTTTGATTTTTTGAGATTAATGTTTCAAAAGGTAAAAATTCAAATAAAGGAAACTCATTCATCAAAATCAAGGTTTGCCAAAGTCTGCCCATTCTGCCGTTTCCGTCCATAAAAGGATGAATAAATTCCATCTCATAGTGAAACACGCAGCTTTTTATTAAGCTTAATTCTGAGTTATCCTTTAAATATGAAAAAAGATCTCGCATCAGATAAGGAACATTTTCAGAAGGTGGTGCAATGTGCTCAATTTTTGAACCTTTTAAAATTCCTACACCTTTTGTTCTATATTTACCAGAGTTTTCAATAAGCTCGCTCATCAGAATTTTGTGAGCTTTTAAATAATCTTTTTCACTGCTGAATTTAAGAGTATGCAGCTTATCATAAATATTTATAGCATTTAAAACCTCATGGATATCTTTTTGGGATCCTAAAACTCTTTTGTTTTCTAGTATCGCTGTAATTTGATCTTCTGTGAGTGTGTTTCCTTCTATGCTGAGTGAAGAATGAATCGTTTTAATCTGATTCTGTTTTCGTAATTGAGGGTTGTTTTTTATTAAATAATTTGCGTTTACTTCACCAATTTTCTGTGAAATAGTTGAAATTAAATGTAAAATCTTAGAGGTAATCTGATAGGGTGGTTTCATGAATGATAGTATCAAATGATACTATCAAAGATAAAGAAAATTAATATTCAAACTCAATTCCTCCAACATAAGTTAAAGTAAAATCATCAGTTTCTACAGATTTTGGTTTTGGAATTTGTCCCTGACTTACAAAAACTAATGAATTTATGTCAAATTTAAGATTCATTTCATTCAGTCTGTTGAATAAAACCGGAAGCCACTGTTCGGCAAAAGAATACTCTGAAAAATGCTGAATGCTTTGTTCAAAACCGTATTCCATTAAATCTTGGTCGAACCAAATGGTATCCTGAGATTCTGCAAATTTTGAAATATAGTTGTCATCAGATTCTTCTTCAATGTAGTAATTCTCATCTTCTTCCACAAACTGAAAAAAATCTTCTTCCGTTCTGAAATTCCCTACCCAAAAGTCTAAAACCTGTCTATCCATACTCGTAATTTAAAATTCAAAGTTTAATATTGAAATTTGAAAAGCAAAGGTATGATAATAGTTTTTGCATTCAAAAAATAATGCAGCTGTAAATCTTATGTTTTTGATTAGTTCGAGCAAAAATCGATTAGAAAATTTCTTATGTCAAAGTCAGTTTTGTTGCCAACCTTATTGAAGGTGTTACAAGCAGCCTCATTCTTTCCTGTTGCTAAAAGAGAAATTCCTAGCTTGATTCTAGAGTCTTTGATAAAAGTGTTGAATCTGTTATCTTTAATTTTTAGATTTTCTATTTCAAAAAAAATCTCAATCGCTTTTTCAAAATCATTTGAATTGTAATATTCCATGCCTTTTGCTCTGAGTATATATAGTTTTTTCTCATCAGTATTAGTTAAATCATTTGCCCACTTCAGATGATTAACATCTTTTGTTATCAATAAATCCTTTTCTGAAATATTTTTAAAAAATTTCTCAGACTTTTTTAGAGTTGATATATAATCATTATCATAAGCGGTATCTATTGACTTAATAATTTTAATATCTTTTATTTTATTGTTTTTTGTCAGGATGAATTCAATCTTGAAGTATAAATTATCAAAAGATTTTGATGGTCGATCCCGCAGCATTCTATTTTGACTCATAAAGTCCTCAAAACTTAAATCATTATCAAAAATGTAGTCTGATAGATTGTTGGCAATGTATACAATAGTGTTATCTCTTTTTGTTTCCTTTAATGAAAAGTAGGGATATTTCTCTACAAAATCATCACTCTTCAAGAAGTAGTAGATTTTGCCCTTTTTCCCTTCTTGGGTGATCAGATAATCATCTTTTATGACGTAATTTATATTACGATATTGTGTTTTAATTTGATTTCCAGAAAAATCTGCATCAAATTTAAGATCAGCAATTTTTATTGAATTTGGCTCAATTATATAGTTAAGATTTGTAGAATATTCAGGGTTATTAATTTGTAAATTACTTCCATCTGATAGCTTAACTTTATCTAAAATCCATTTTCCAACCAGATTTTTATTCTGAGAATAAATATTAGCTGAAAATAACACTAAGCAGATGAGTAAATATTTTTTTAATTTCATTTGATGTCTAATGTAAAAAAATTAAGTTAAACCTTCAATACCCCTCTAAAAGCTCTCGCCGCATAATAAGAATCGGCTCCGTTGTGATATACAAAAACGGTGTTGTAGCGACGGTCACAAAATAAAGCACCGCCTAGTTCTCTGATGTCTTTCGGAGTTTTAATCCAGCTTGAAGTTTTCAGATCAAATTTTCCTAAGCTTTGTAAATAACGGTATTGCTCTTCAGAAAGAATTTCTACACCCATTTCTTTGGCGGCTGTCATTACATCGTTTTGTGGCTTATGTTCTTTTCGTGCATCCAGAGCTTCACGGTCGTAGCAAAAACTTCTTCTGCCTTTTGGACTTTCTGCTGAGCAATCGAAGAAAATATATTCATCAGTTTTTTCATCATAATCTACCACATCGGGTTCACCACTGGAAATTTCCATTTCATTGAGTGACCATAATTTTGAAGGATTTGAGCTCAATTTATCTTCAATTTTTGACCAATCCAGTTTTTCGTGACGGTTCATATTTTTCTCAAAACGTTTTCTGAGGATCTTTAAAAGTCCAGTACTTTCTTCTGTCGAAATTTGTTTTTTTGCTGACATTTTCTTTGAGTTGAATAATTTTAAAATTAATTAAAAAAATCTATTTCTTATAATTATTACATTTTAAGCTCTCGCAGATTTTGCAGATCACGCTGATTTAATTTTGTATTTAAAATCTACGAGAAAAAATAATTTATAAATAATGATTTTTCACAGAACTCGCTTTTCTTTTTCACTCTCAAGAATCGTCTTCTCAAGGCGTGAAAGCTGAGTTTTTTCCTGTTTGGCACTCATAATCCAGTGAATCATCACTTTTTTGTAAGATGGTGCCTGCTTTTCAAAATATTCCCAGGCTTTTTTATTGGCCTTAAATTGTTTCTCATAATCTGGATTAAGCCAAGATGGTTCTTTTTCATGGGAGTAAATTCCGGATTTATCTTCTTTTCTCAGTTTAAATGCTTCTAAACCTGCTTTCTGCATCAATCCAGCTTTAGTAAGCTCTTCAATTTTTTTGATATTAATCACGCTCCAAATACTGTCTTTTTTACGTGGCGTAAAACGGATGGTGTAACTTTCTTCATCAATCGATTTTCTCACACCATCAATCCAGCCGAAACATAAAGCCTGATCCACGGATTCAGACCAGCTCATGGATGGCTTTTTTGTTTTGACTTTATAAAATCCCACCAATAACTCTTTTTCGGTCTGATGGTTTTTCTCAAGCCAGTTTCTGAAATCTTGGGGTGTTGGGAAGAATTTGGGAAACATGATATATTTTTTTCAAATATACCAATAATGCTTAAGTATTATTTCAAAGGATATTTTATCGCCTTATTCAGTTCAATCGGGTTGTTATGCTTTCTAATATATTCCTGTTCGCTTTTGATAAGCGGTAGTAAATCATTTGGATTTGTATATTGTTTTCCTTCAATTTCTATAATCGTATTACCTTTTTTGAGATTTGCCCGATCTTCCTGATAAGGATCATCATAGTACTCTAAAGATTTTTGAATAAATATTCTTTCTGAAATATTAAGCGGTTTATCACCATACCTTACTTCAAGAATATTTTTTGTGTCATAAGTTTTATCTAATTTTTTGCTTTTGATTAAATTAAAACTAAACTGATTCTGGCTGTCTTCCAATGAAACAATTAAACCGGGTAATCCTCTAAATTTATAAGGACCTTCAGAAAAAAGAATTTCCTTCGTGAACCAGGCCGTCCATTTTCTGCCGCCAAAGTTGGTTGTCGCTTTTTGAACATTGAAATTGGCGATCTTTTGGGTTTCCTCTGTCAATTTCCATTGTAGTACATCTTCTGTAGGATAAGAATACAACTGTTCACCTGCATAAGCAAAATTAATGTTTTTACTTCCACTTTTCTTTCTTGTTATCGGAATTTGTGCTGTCCAATTTGTGTTTTGTGACCCATTTATTTTATTTAAAGAATCTTTTTCTAAAAATGTGTAATCATAATATTTTGTTTCATCAGGATTGATGTCTAAAACGGTAAATGCTTTTTGATGTTGAGCTTGTGCAGAATCTTCTTTGTATTTTACTTCATAAAAGAATCTGTGAGTTTGTGCTTTTACTAAGCTTAATGTTGAAAGAATGAAAATAAATACTGTTTTTTTCATTTTGAAATTTTAAACAACAAGATAAATAAATTCTCCTTTAAATGAATTATTTTTTCATCTGAATTTTTTCTAAAAAAGAACATTCATGATCATCTATTTTTTTTAAATGATGATGATGGAAGTTCACTTTTCTTTTTTGATTGCGTAAATTTGTAAGATGTTCTGAATTTCAGAGCATGAAAAAATGAAATATGACTGACAAAACATACAGCGAAACACATCATACCGACAAAAATAATTACGATTATATCACCATTACCAACGACGAAAACAAAGTAAGAATCTATACCCTGAAAAACGGTTTGAGCGTTTTTCTTGCCCAAAATTTCGATGCACCGAGAATTCAGACTTTTATTCCGGTGAGAACAGGAAGTAACAACGATCCTTCTGATAATACAGGTTTAGCGCATTATCTTGAGCATATGATGTTTAAAGGAACA
This sequence comes from Chryseobacterium sp. CBo1, assembly GCF_001693475.1. Lineage (NCBI taxonomy): Bacteria > Pseudomonadati > Bacteroidota > Flavobacteriia > Flavobacteriales > Weeksellaceae > Chryseobacterium > Chryseobacterium sp. CBo1. The sequence goes on along the minus strand of NZ_MAUH01000012.1, from coordinate 13,828 downwards.
TCAAAATTAGGAACTCATAATTGGGAGAAAGAAAAGGTTCTTCTGGAACAGATTTCAGATTTATATGAACAACACAAAGCCGAAAAAAATCCCGAACTGAAAAAAGAAATCTATAAAAAAATAGACGAAATTTCTCAGGAAGCAAGCCAATATGCGATTGCCAATGAATACGATAAAGCGATTTCATCTTTGGGAGCAACCGGAACAAATGCACATACTTGGTTCGACGAAACGGTTTACAAAAATAATATTCCCAACAATGAGCTTGAAAAATGGCTGAAAATTGAGAAAGAACGTTTCTCAGAAATGGTTTTAAGGCTTTTCCATACCGAACTGGAATCGGTTTATGAAGAATTCAACAGAGCACAGGATAATGATTCACGCTTGGTGAATTATGAATTGATGGATGCGCTTTTCCCGACTCATCCAAACGGTCAGCAAACGACTTTAGGAGATCCGGAACATTTGAAAAATCCTTCTATGAAGGCGATTCACAAATATTTTGATGAATATTATGTTCCTAATAATTATGCAATGGTTTTGGTGGGAGATTTAGATTTTGAAGAGACTGTTGTTTTAATCGATAAATACTTCGGAACTATTCCATATCGAGAATTGCCGAAGAAAGATTTAATTATAGAAAAACCACAGACTGAAGTTGTTGAAAGAACAGTAAAAAGTCCTACAACATCAAGAATTCAGTTAGCATGGAGAACTGATAGTTATGGAACAAAAGAAGCCATGTTGGCGGATATTACAGCCAATATTTTAAGCAACAGGGGAGAAGCCGGATTATTAGATTTAAATATTAATCAGACTCAAAAAATGCTTTGGGCTCAAGCGTATTCTTTAGGTTTGAAACAATATGGATATTTTTCAGTAGTTGCCGTTCCCAAAGAAAACCAGACTTTACCAGAAGCCAAAGAAATGATTTTGGAACAGTTGGAATTATTGAAAAAAGGAGATTTTCCGGACTGGATGCTTCCTGCGATTATCAATGATTTCAAATTGCAAAGATTGAAAGGTCTGGAAACCGCAGAAGGTTTGGCTACCAATCTTTATGATACTTATATTAAAGGAAGAACCTGGAAAGAAGAGCTGAGCGAAATGGATGAATATGCTTCGTTCACCAAACAGGATGTAATTGATTTTGCAAATGTTTTTTTCAAAGATAATTATGTGGTTATCAATAAAGAAAAAGGGATCAATGATAAATTATTGCGTGTTGATAATCCGGGAATCACACCCATTAAAATCAACCGTGAAGCACAATCTGAATTTTTGCAGGAAATTTTAAATGATAAAACAGAAGATATTCAACCTGAATTTATTGATTATCATAAAGAAATTAAAACGGATTTGGTTCGAAATAAAAGGTTGAGTTTTGTTAAAAATAAATACAATGAATTAGCTCAGGTTTATTTTATTTTTCCTTTGGGAAGCGACCACGACAGAGATTTAGGAATTTCTACACAGATTTTGCAGTATTTGGGAACAGATCAATTCTCGCCTGAAGATTTGAAGAAAGAGTTTTTCAAAATCGGAGTTACCAATGATTTTAAAACCACTTCAGATCAATTAACAATTTCATTAAGCGGCTTGGAATCTAATCTCGAAAAAGGTATTTCTCTTTTGCAACACTGGATGTTTGATGTAAAACCGGATCAGGAAATTTACAATCAGTTTGTAGAAACACTTTTGGAAAACCGTGATGCAGTAAAAAAAGACAAAAACCGTATCATGACGGCTTTAACGACGTATACAAAGCTTGGTAAAACGTCAAGGTTTTTGGATGTTATTTCTAAGGAAAAGCTTGAAAGTGCAAAAGTTAAAGAATTTACGGATCGAATGAAAAAGCTTTTCAGCTTTCCGTATCAGATTTTCTTTTACGGAAAAGATTTTCATGGCTTTAAAAATTACATTCCAAATTACATTGTTGATGAAGTTTTTGCCATTCCTGAACCTAAAAAATATCCTGAACAGGAAACAACCGGAACCGTGTATTTTACCGATTATGATATGGTTCAGATGGAAATGAGTAAAGTTGGAAAAGGTCAAAACGTAAATCCTGAAAACTTTGGAAAAATTAATGTTTTTAATGAATATTTCGGTCGTGGTTTGTCGTCAATTGTCTTTCAGGAGATTCGAGAGAGCAAGAGTTTAGCGTATTCAGCTTATGTTTCTTATGCTCCGAATTCTGAACTGACGCATCCGGATTACATTACAACGTATATCGGAACTCAGCCTGATAAACTTCAAATTGCGGTTGATACGATGACGGAACTCATGAGTGAACTTCCTGAAGTTCCGGTTCAGTTTGAAAATGCTAAAAATGCGGCATTGAAACAGATTGCGTCTACAAGAATTACAAGAACCAATATTTTCTTTAATACATTACGTCTTAAGAAACTGGGAATTGATTATGATTTCAGAAAAGATATTTATCGTCAGATTGAAAACCTGAAGTTTAATGATCTGAAAGAATTTTATCAGACCTCGATCAAACCTATTCATTTTAACACTGCCATTATCGGGAAAAAAGAAAACCTGAATATGGATGCAGTAAATGAAATGGGAAGCTTTCGGGAAATAAGTAAGGAAGAGATTTTTGGGTATTAATATTATAAAACAATGTTAACTTCAACAATAATTCATTTACTCTAAGGATTATATTTCTTAAAAAAATGAAATATTTTTGATTGTATTATCAGAAATAATAAAGTCGGAAGATTTTCTTCCGACTTTATTTTATTATTAATATAAATATTATTTTTTAATAGCTTTCAGTGTCTGTTTGGTTCCGTTATTCATATTAAGAACTACCAGATACATTCCTGAGTTCAGAGATCCTAATTGAAGTGTGGAAGTTGGTTTATCGAAATTTTTAACAATTCTTCCAACAACATCCATTACTGAGATTGATTTTACATTTTTAATATCTGAAATATTCAATACATCAGAGAAAGGGTTTGGATAAATTTTGATTCCATTTTTGGTAAGATCTGTTTCTGATGTTCCGAGACATGCCGCAGGATCTGCTGTAGCTGTAACTGCCTGTCGACTAGATTCACAAAAACTTCCTACCATGAAATTATAAAATAAATAATATCCTGTGGTTACATTACTTCCTCCTGTTAACTTGAAATCTCCTGATCCATATGGGAAAGCTTGACCGACACCACCAGGAGAACTGTAATTTCTATAATAGCTTCCTGCGCCTTCTATTTTAAATCTGTAAACTCCGGGAGCCAATATAAGATTAAGTGGTATTGTCTGTGGTGTAGTTCCTCCACTGGCAACATTAGATGTGAAAGGAATTTCATAGCTAGGAGTTGTTGAGGTACCCAAATAAACTCTTATATAGCTTTGGCTACCTGCCGCACTTGGAAATACATCAACACTTTGTACGGTAACTGCTGAATTGGTAACAGTCGCTTCCATATAAAAAGTTGTTCCGGCAGTAGTGGTTCCTCCATTTGTTAATACACTTGGATTTAATATTCCAACAGATGTTAATGAACCTGTGGAGGCAGATGCATAATATGTTTTTGTTGTAGCCAATGTTGGTGTTGTAAATGTATTACCTGAAGACAGGGCGGTACCACCTGTAGATACATCGTACCAATTAATAGTAGCTCCGGTATCTGCTGTAGCAGAAAGAGTAGCAGTATTTCCCGGACATATTGTAGCTCCTGTTACAGATAAAAGCGTAGGCGGTTGACATAACGTTGTAAATGAACCTGCACTTATCCAAATACTTCTATCTGTACCAGCGCAAGCTGATCTTATCCAAACGTAATATGTTGTAGATGGAATTAATCCATTAATAATTGCAGAAGTCGTTGTAGAAGTTTTAGAATTGGTTGCATCTAAAACGGTACTTGTTGTAGGAGCAGTATTTGTGGTGGTGTAGTAAACTTCATAACCATTGGTTGGTGCAGAAGGAGAAGCGTTCCATGATACAATGGCTTGATTTGGAGTTATTGTAGCACTTGCCACTGTCGGAGCAGATGGAGAAATACAGGTTGGTGGTGTCCAGATGAAAGTTAAACCTGCAGCCGGAAAATTGGTATTGTCTCTCGAAACAGTAGCGCTGTTCGCAGTTCCTGCAGTTGTGTTGTTCCAGGAATTTCCTACAGCACCCGATCGGTTGTTGTAATCAGCGTTTGTGGAACCTCTCAATCCAATTTGATTGGTTCTTGAAGTTGTGTTTACGTTATAAAAAGGCCCATATACGGCAGTAATGGCATTGGTTGTTTCTGATAAACGTAACTGGAAATTAAGATGGTTACTTCCTGTTACAGCTGTACTGTTGTCATTGTATCCTATCCATTCTATAACAAAAACTCTGTTTGGAGCTGTGCCCTGAAGAGCTGTGAAAACTTTACCTGATCCGTATCTTACAACAGCAGAAGAAGAGCTTGATGTAGCCGGAGCAGACATTGTGATCGTTCCCGCTGCCTCATCGAAAGCGGTTACCGTTGCTCCACTCGGTATCCCGTTTACATTATTTAGCGCCTTACCAATTTCAATTCCCTTGAAAGAAGCTACATTTGTAATCACATTCGAACCGCTTGTAGTAACTCCGGATGTTATAAATACACCCCATAAGTCTCTGTTCATTACTCCAATTGCACCAGAATAAGCGGTAGTTGCAGAGATTACTCCGGAACTTGTACTTGTAGTTGCCCCAAATACGGCACCTCCGTTTGAATTTACATAAATAGAATTATAATCTACACTATTAAAATTAAAGTTAAAAGGTAGATTAACAGTCCATCCGGTAGTATCATTCGTAGTAGATGTTGTAGCATCACTTCCCGGTACCAGTATTGCACTTGTTGAAGTACTGATACTATTGAAAGTTCCTGTAGCTTGTGAAAAATTATATTCATTCACTTGCGCATTTAAACCTTGTAAAGCGCCAAAAAAAGCAAGAATTGAAATTCCGGCATTTTTAAAACCTCGACTCCACAGTCTCGGACTTTTGTAGTGTTTTCTCATATTCAGTTTAATTAATATTATTATGGTAAAAATAGTAATTATATGTAAATAAACATGGAATTGTACTATATTTTTGTTATTTTTTAAATATTATTCATGTAGTGATGATTATTTATTATTTTTAAATATTCCTGATTTTTTTGCTATTCTTGTGTTTTGTGGTATTAAATTATATTTTTTATAAGTAATTTGTTGAATTAAAATATTAATGTTATAGCTATATTTAAATAAAAAATCCTGAAAGTTAACTTTCAGGATTTCGTAAATATTTTACTTTACTATTTTCATCTCATCAATCAGCCATTTCGATTCGGCAAATTTATCAATGATGAAAAGAATGTATTTCGTATCAACCATGATGTTTCTGCTGAAACGAGGATCATAATTGATGTCGCTCATTGTTCCTTCCCACTGTCTGTCGAAGTTTAATCCGACAAGATTTCCGTGTGCATCAAGAGCTGGACTTCCTGAATTTCCTCCTGTTGTATGGTTGGTTGCAGTGAATCCTACAGGAACATCTCCGCTTTTATCCTTATACATTCCGTAATCTTTCTTGTTGTAAAGATCAATCAGCTTTTGCGGAACATCAAATTCATAATCTCCCGGAACATATTTTTCAATAACACCAGATAAATGCGTCTGATAATCATAAGAAACAGCATCTCTCGGAGTAGAACCTTTTACTTTTCCGTACGTTACACGAAGTGTAGAATTCGCATCCGGGAAGAATTTTCGGTCTTTATCGGTGGACATTTGCTGTGCCATATAGGTTTTTTGCAGAACATCGATCTTTGCCTGTAAACTTGTATATTGAGGATCAGCTGTTTTCATATACGTATCTTTAATCGTCATGAATAACTGATAAACAGGATCTTTTTTAATGGTTTTAATTAACTTGTCCTGATTTGAGAAAGCCTTTTCTATATCGCCGTTAAGTGCCGCTCCGTTTACCTGATTTCTTCCTGTGATCACAGAGTTTTTAGACATTTCTTCAAAACTTATGATATTCTGAGCTTCATTTTTATATTTATCAAAACCTTGAGGTAAAAACTGAGGAGCAGTTTTGTTGGCGTATAATGCTAAAAGTTTAGCAGTAACTTTAGAATCCAGCTCAGCGCTGTAATCTTTGTAGAAAGAAGTAAGTTTCTTTTTAAAAGCAATTAATCCTTTTTCATCCATTTTCCCGGATTCTACAGAAGCAATATGGGTTGAATACATATTTGCCAGAGCAAATGTTTCTGCATTTCTGATAACTTCTGTGTAATAAGCATTGTTTAAAGCAAACGGAGCCTGGTCATTGTATAATTTATTCAGTTGATCCAAAGTGGCTTTTACTTCATGATTTTTTGAAACCAAAGAACCTTCATACATTACTTTTTTCTGTACTGCATTCGATTTTTTCAAACCTTCCACTTCGCCGATCCATTTTTTCCAGTAATTGGCTACAGAAGCATACTTTGAAGCGTATTTTATTCTCGTTGCATCATCGGTACGCATTTTTTCGTCTAATGTTTTCAGAGCAACATCGCGCACGGCAATTCTTGCAGGATCAATTTCAGTCATGATCTTTTCCACTGCAATGGCAGGAAGATATTCCGTAGTTTTTCCCGGAAATCCGAAAACAAATGTAAAATCGTTTTCTGTTTTATCTTTAATGGAAACCGGAAGATAATGCTTCGGAACGTACGGAACATTGTCTTTCGAATATTCTGCAGGTTTATTATTCTTATCGGCATAAATTCTGAACATCGAGAAATCTCCCGTATGTCTTGGCCAAACCCAGTTATCGGTATCCGAACCAAATTTCCCGATGCTTTGGGGTGGCGCTCCGACCAAACGAACATCTTTGTATGTTTCGATCACATAAGCATAATATTTATTGCCATAATACATGGGCTTTACCGTAATCGACTGATAACTTTCTGTTTTTTGAGAGTTTTTATAAATCTCAATATTGTTGGCAATTTTTTTCGCTAAATCCTGATCCTGAAGCTTGTCGGTTCCTTCCAGAATCTGATTGGTCACTTCTTTAATGTCTACGATAAAATCTACGGTAACTCCCGGATTAGGAAGTTCGGTTTCCATATTTTTAGCCCAAAAACCATTTGACAAAAGATCATTCTGAACGGTTGAGTGTGCCTGAATCTGTCCGTAACCGCAGTGATGATTGGTAAGTAATAATCCTTTCGGAGAGATGATTTCGGCTGTACAACCACCGTTGAACTGTACCACTGCGTCTTTGATGCTCGGTTTTTGCGTATTAAAAATATCTTTTGCAGATATTTTCATTCCGAGATCTTTCATTTCCTTTTCATTGAGTTCCGTAGGAATCCACATTCCACCGTACTGCTGCGCTATTCCTAAAGAAAAACTGAAGAATGCTGAAGCAATAAGAATATTACGTTTTATCATTATTTAAAAATTTTGCCTAAAAATACACATTTTAATTTTTTTAATAAAAGAAAAACCCTTCCTAAAATTTAAATTTAGAAAGGGCTTTCTGGGATTATTTTTTTTCAGCTTAAGATTAATAAAAGAATTTTAAAAATCTGTCGTACTGTAATTTGTATTTTATTTCATCAAATTTTGAAAAGTAAAAATTTCCATCACTTGTGTTTCCTTTTACTGGTCGCAAATTAACACATTATTTATGAGCTAAAAAATGAACCTATGTTCATAAAAGCTGTTTTCTGATACGGCTTAAAGCTTGCGGAGTGATTCCGATGTAAGAAGCAATGTGTTTTAACGGAATTTCCTGAATGAATTTCGGGTATGCTTTTGCTAAATTTAAATAACGCTCTTCAGCAGTGTGCATTAATAGTGAGATTTCCCGCTGAGTTTTTTTTACATAAAGATTTTCTGCTGAAATTCTTCCCAGATAATTTCCCACTTTACTTCTTTCATACAATTCCTGAAGATCATCGTGATGAATTCTGTAAACAACTGTTTCCTGCACCGTTTTTACGTTGTATGCGCAAGGTTTTCTCGTGATGAAAGAATCATATGCGCTGCAAAACATATTTTCGGCAATAAAAGAAAAAGTAATTTCTTTGGAGGGCTCTGTAGGATGAACTTTATTGACAAAAAATCGAATGATGCCTTTGTCGATGAAATAAAGGTAATCTTCCACAGTTCCTTCTTTCAGAAGCAATGTTTTCTTAGGGAAAGTCATTCTTTCAAATTTGCTGACATGATAAAGAGCCTCTTCCTGAGAAAGACCTTCGATCGATTTGTAAATATTGAGCAGTTTCTCCATAAAACCCTATGAATATTGATTTTCTGATACAAAAGTAAGACCGAATTGTTTTTTTTTAAAATTTTTATAGGAAAACATCAGGCTGTGTTTTAACGATGTTTGTTTAAAATTTAAATTAAATATCTTACTTGCGTTAAATTTAAAATAAAAAATATTAAAACTAATTAAAATTTTAAATTAAAGATCGTCGTTTGGAAAACTAATATGAAAAAGAAATGATTTTAGCGTCATCCATCATCTGGTCGATAAAAGTTTCATGATGATGATTTTTGCCCGTAAGTCGCCAAGTGGTTATGAGATTTTCTTTCGAAAACTGCTGTTTGATAATCATAGATTTGAGATTGCTGGCTTTAAATAAGGTTTCGCAGTATTTCAGGTCTTTTTTATCTGAAACTGTGATTCTGTATTCCCTGATTTTATGATTTTTATCGATGAAGTTCTGAAGATAAGTGAGTGAGCTGAGAATAAGCAGAACAAGAACAGTTCCCAAAAGAGAAAGATAAACGTAGCCGGAACCTATTGCCATTCCGATGGAAGCTGTAGCCCAGATTGTGGTTGCTGTGGTAATTCCGTCAATTTTATTATCTCCTTTAAAAATAACACCGGCTCCAAGAAAACCGATTCCGGTAATGATATTTGCAGCCAGTCGATCAGGATCTTGAACTCCTATTTTTATAGAAAGAATGGTGAAAAGACAAGAACCGAAGCATACGAGTATAAAAGTTCGTAAACCTGCAGATTTATTGCGGTATTCTCTTTCTGCGCCGATGCAAAGACCAAGCAATACCGAAAAGAAAATCAGCAAAAGCTCGTTTTGTATGGAGTGATCTTTCAGGAAATCCATTGTAGAAATTTAATGAAATAAAAGTACGATAAATAGATTCTAAATCCAATTCAATTTTGAAGCCATTGTGCAGGCTTCAGTGGTATTAGAAACACGCATTTTTTCGAGAATATTCTGGCGGTGACGGTTGACTGTATTCACACTGATAAAAAGAAGTCCGGCAATTTCTTTGCTCTTTTTACCCAGCTGAATCATTTTAAGGATTTCTTTTTCCCGTAAAGAAAGAAAGTCGGAATTTTCAACTTCTGTATGACGGAAGATTTCTCCATCCGAATTATTGATAATCATTCCTGTATAATTTGCCGCCGGAAAAAAATCAAAATGATAAAGACAAAGGGCAAACTCTATATTTCGGTGATGCGCATCTGAAAAATAAAACATTTTGTGAATCAATGATTTCTGTTTTTCTAAAATTCGTAGCCGACTCACAACGCTATAATTTTTTCTTTTCTCAAACGGAATTGTTTTAATGAATTTGAAAAACTGGAGTTCCAGAATATGTTTTTGAAGAACATCATCTGCTTCCAGAACATCAAAAAGCTCGTCTTCCCAAATGCTTTCAATTTCAAGTGTATTTTTATTCTGAAAAATCTTTAGTTCTTCTGCAATTTTCCCTGAATAAATATAGCTTTTGTTATTTTTAAGATCACTCAGAATAGCAATTCCATTTTCGAGTTCTACAAAATTTTTGGCTATGATCTGACATTTTTCCAGCTGCCGTTTTTCTGTTTCCGTTTCAGAAGCAAAATTTTGCTGAAGTAATTGATCGTTGAGGTCGGATCTGATGGGTTTCATTTGAAAATGGTTATTAATCAGTATTGGTTATCGAGTTTTGAGACTATACATTTGTAACGACATATGTAAAAGTACAATGAATAATCTGAACGAAAAAGAAAAAATGATGTCCGGTGAAATATATGATGCCGGTGATCCTGTTTTGGTGGAGGAGAGACAGAAATGTAAAGACTTATGTTTTGAATACAATTATCTTTTGCCTTCAAAGATTGAAGATAGAAAAAATATAATCAAAAGTCTGTTTGGAAAAACGACTGATAATTTCCATATCGAACAGCCTTTTTATTGTGATTACGGCTATAATATTGAAATTGGAGAAAATTTTTACACCAATCACAATGTGGTAATCCTCGACTGTGCAAAAGTAACTTTCGGAGACAATGTTTTTATTGCTCCCAACTGCGGTTTTTATACGGCGGGACATCCATTGGATGCGGAAAGAAGAAATAAAGGTCTGGAAGATGCAAAACCTATATCTGTTGGGAATAATGTTTGGATTGGCGGCGGATGCACGATTCTTCCCGGCGTTACGATAGGGGACAATACGGTTATAGGAGCAGGAAGCGTTGTTACAAAAGATATTCCGGCCAATGTTTTGGCTTTTGGGAATCCGTGTAAAGTTGTTCGTGAAATTTAGTTTTTTAATTCTTTCATAGATTAAGCGACTTAGAATATCCGTGTGATTAGCTAAATCTGCGGAAGAAAAATTTTAATATTTAATAAAATGAAAAAGATAATACTTGCATCTCTTGCTATTTTTTCTGCTTTTCAAGAATTAAAAGCACAATCTTTGGAGAAAATGACCTGGTTCAACGAACCGCAGCAATGGGAAATAAAAGATAAAAAACTTATAATGAATGTTACTCCACAAAGCGACTACTGGAGAATTTCACATTATGGTTTTACAGTTGATGATGCACCGTTTTATTATTCCACTTACGGCGGTGAATTTGAAGCTAAAGTGAAAATTACCGGAGATTACAAAGCCCGTTTTGATCAGATGGGACTGATGTTGAGAATTGATGAAGAAAATTATATTAAAGCAGGAGTGGAATTTGTTGACGGAAAATTCAATCTCAGTACCGTTGTTACTCATAAAACCAGCGATTGGAGTGTAATTGTTTTGGATAAAACTCCGCCTTTCGTCTGGATAAAAGCGGTTCGGAGATTAGATGCAGTCGAGATTTTCTACTCGTTTGACGACAAAGAATATGTGATGATGAGAAATGCCCATCTGCAGGATAATATTCCGGTGAAGGTAGGTTTTATGGCGGCAAGTCCAGACGGAAACGGTTTCAAGGCCACTTTTGAAAATTTTTCGGTAAAACATCTCCCGGATCAGCGTCGGCTTGAGTGGTTGAAGAAGAACCAGTAAAAAACTGGCTGTCTTAGAAAGGCAGCCAGTTTTCTTATTATAATTAAATTAATCTTTGATAAATTTCTGTACTTCGTAATGATCTTTTAAAAATAATTTAATCATATAAGCTCCTTTGGAAAGCTCAGCAACATTGATTGCGTTTTCTTTCGCTTTTGCAGAAAGTATAATTCTGCCTATAGAATCATAAATTTCAGCTTTAATTATTTCATTTTTAGATTTTATATGAAGAATATCTTTTACCGGGTTTGGATAAATGGATACGGAATTTTTCTCTATCAAATTTTCCGTAGTAGAAAGAACATTCTGAACTGTAGTGGTATAACTATTCGTAATAATCGGATGGTTATAATCAAAGTAAATTTTAGCAAGATTACTGAAGCTGTCACCAATATTTAAAGTGGATTTTGTTTTAATTTTAAATGAAACATAACCATCATTATTTGCATCGTCAAATGGAAGCTGGATGTTTTCAAAAATAAATTCTACAACATTAGGATTGGTAATTCTCGTGACAAAATTGTGACTTGCGTTAAGCGGAATCAAGCTTGATATATCAAATTTTGAAGTATCTAGTTCATCTTTTACGACAATATTTTGCGCATTTGCTGTTCCTGTATTTTCAAATCGGATTAAATAATGAACATAATCTCCAACTTTCGCTTGAGTGATTGCAGTTCCTTCCAAACATGTTTTGTCATTCGGGTCGAAAGAATTTACGACAGTTTGATTGAGCACAAAAATATTATCTGAAGGAGTTTCATCTGTTAATCCATTGATTTGTGTAGAATAATTTAAAATATCACCACCATTCAGAGCCGGAGTTTGAATTGGTGTATTTAATTTGAAATTTAGCGTTATTTCTTTTGTTTCAAATGGTAATAGATTGGTGAAATTCCAGCTTAAAACTCCGGTTGCCTGTGAATTCGGAACAGCAGTGGAACTCAAAAAGTTCATCAGATTATCATTGAAGTTATAAACGATCGTACCTGATTGTGCCGATGTTCCTTTGTTTTTATAGACGATTTTATATTTTGCATCAAAGCCGGGAGATGCAGCAGTTACCGGGATGATTACAACTTCCAGATCATTATGGTTTCCATTGTTAGCCAAACAGAAATTCTGATTTAGCGGACTTGTCTGGGTAGGAAAATTTACGCTTAACGTAGTTGGTGAAACGGTAAAATAATTAGGGTTTTCCAAAACCGGAGTGATGGTGTGTGAACCTGTTTGCAATGCTAATGAGTAGCTCCCGGCATAGTTGGAAAAAAAGTTGCCGCTTCCACCTGAACCAGAAATAGTGAATTTTTGAAATGCTTTGCTTAAATCATTTATATCGCAGCCATTATTATTGATATCATATCGTACATTACCATTAATAAGGTTTGATGCGCCACCAGGCGAAAAATTACAATATGAATTTACAACAAAATTATTTCCGCCTGTGGTAGAAATCAGTTGCATGTAGTAATTTTCCAGAAAAATATTACTGTCAATACAGACATACTTTAAGTTAGGCAGATATTCAAAATTGCGGCCGCTTTCATAGCTCCCGTTTTTCATAAAAACATATTCCAAACTTGGGTTATTTCCTACAAGAAGGTCCTGTAAGTTGTTTTGTCCCATTACATTAACGGTCTGTATATTGGTAAACATACAAGCGAATGTTTTAATTTTTGATATGCCAGACAAATCTATATATGAGATTGGATTGTTGCCGATATCCAAATATTCCAAATTGGTAAGACCGCTCACATCAAGGCTGGTGAAATTATTATTTGAGCAGTAGAGATACTTTAAGTTTGGCTTATTGCTGAGGTTTAGTGTTGTTAATTGATTATTGTTGCAGCGAAAATCTTCAAGACTTGGTAGGTTGGAAATATCTAAGGTGGTCAAATTCATCGGGCCGCGACATGAAAAAGTTTTCAGGTTTAGAAGGTTATTTACACTTAAAGAATTAAGTTGATTAAATGAAACATGTAATATCTGTAGATTGGTAAAAGGAGTAGCGTCTACAGACGTTAGATTATTAAAATCCAGATTTAGAGATTTCAGATTTGAAAATGTACTTAATCCTGAAATGTTTGAAATTAAGTTGCTGGTTTGATTTTGTGATGCAGAAAGATTAAGATGGTAAACAGCAAGAACCTCATTGGTGTCAATTTCGTTGTTACCGTTGATGTCAATCTTGATATTGTTCAGATTATTGTCTTTTGCGATAGTATTTGAGATGTCTGCTGCAAGAAGTTTTGTTTTTAAATTAGCATCCGGAATGTTTACAATTTGTGCTTGGAACACAGAGTATAATAATAACAAAATTAAATAGTAATTTTTTTTCATATAAATTATTAGTTTAAATTCTTTTCAGAGTGAAAAACAAAAATATACCATTAAGAATGAATCTCAATGGTATAATATGTTAAATTAACCCGTAGTGCATTATCACACAATAGCTATTTTAATATTATTCATTTTTCTTTTATAAACAAAAACATTTATGAATTGGATAAATGTGAGTGTCATTATTTTACTTAGTATTCTTGTTTTGAATCCA